>NZ_FNTJ01000001.1:2843409-3143712 GCF_900105185.1 Pseudomonas saponiphila
TGCCTCGTACTTCGCCGCCGAACACGGCCCGTCGGTGTGCGGCATGGCGTTCCGGGTCAAGGATTCGCAGAAGGCCTACAAGCGTGCCCTGGAACTGGGCGCCCAGCCGATCCACATTGAAACCGGTCCGATGGAACTGAACCTGCCGGCGATCAAGGGCATCGGCGGCGCGCCGCTGTACCTGATCGACCGTTTCGGCGAGGGCAGCTCGATCTATGACATCGACTTCGTGTTCCTCGAAGGCGTGGAGCGCAATCCGCAAGGCGCGGGCCTGAAGATCATCGATCACCTGACCCACAACGTGTACCGCGGACGCATGGCCTACTGGGCCGGTTTCTACGAGAAGCTGTTCAACTTCCGCGAGATCCGCTACTTCGACATCAAGGGCGAATACACCGGCCTGACCTCCAAGGCCATGACCGCTCCGGACGGCATGATCCGCATCCCGCTGAACGAGGAATCGTCCAAGGGCGCCGGGCAGATCGAAGAGTTCCTGATGCAGTTCAACGGCGAGGGCATCCAGCACGTGGCCTTCCTCACCGACGACCTGGTCAAGACCTGGGACGCGTTGAAGAAGATCGGCATGCGCTTCATGACCGCGCCACCGGACACCTACTACGAGATGCTCGAAGGCCGCCTGCCGAACCACGGCGAGCCGGTCAAGGAACTGCAAGCCCGGGGCATCCTGCTGGACGGTTCTTCGGAAGCCGGCGACAAGCGCCTGCTGCTGCAGATCTTCTCGGAAACCCTGATGGGGCCGGTGTTCTTCGAATTCATCCAGCGTAAAGGTGACGACGGTTTCGGTGAAGGCAACTTCAAGGCACTGTTCGAATCGATCGAACGCGACCAGGTGCGTCGCGGCGTACTGGCCACCGAGTAACCCTCGGCAGGCTTGAACCCAGAGCCCGATCAGGCCCCGCCTGATCGGGCTTTGTTTTGCCTGTCGGCTGGCGATAGTGAATGTGTTAATGTTCGCGCCTCTGTTTCCCAGCCCTCGATCGACGCCTTGATGAACACACCCAGACCTTCCCTGACCCTGACCCTGCTGCAGGCCCGTGAGGCCGCCATGGCGTTTTTCCGTCCCTCGCTGAACCAGCACGACCTGACCGAGCAGCAGTGGCGGGTGATCCGCATCCTGCGCCAGAACGGCGAGCTGGAGAGCCACCAGCTGGCGAAGATGGCCTGCATCCTGCCGCCGAGCATGACCGGGGTATTGACCCGCCTGGAGCGCGACCAGTACGTCAGCCGCCGCAAGTCCCCGGAAGACCAGCGCCGTCTGTTCATTACCCTGACCGACAAGGGCCAGGCCTGTTTCGAATCCATGAGCGGCGACATGGAAATCAACTACCAGAAAATCCAGCAGCAGTTTGGCGAAGACAAGATGCAGGCCTTGCTGGCCCTGCTCAATGAGCTCAAGCAGATCAAGCCCTGAGCCCCAACCACGGCCGCACCTGGCCCATCCGGGCCAATGCGGGCGCGTCCATCAGTTGCGACGTTGGCGCATCAGGTGCCTGACCCCTTCGAGCACCAGCACCAGCACCGCCAGCCAGACCGGTATGTAGGTCAGCCATTCCCCGGCCTTGATGCTTTCCCCCAGCAGCAGCGCGACCAACAGCAGCAACACCGGTTCCACATAACTGAGCAGGCCGAACAGGCTGAAGGCCAGCAAGCGACTGGCGATGACATAACACGCCAGCGCCGAGGCGCTGATCACCCCCAGCAGGGGAATCAGCAGGTACAGGCCAGGATGGCTGTGGACCACGGCAAATCCCTGTTCGCCGCCTTGTACGAACCACAGCGCCACTGGGATCAACAGCGCCATGTCCAGCCACAGGCCGCCCAGATGATCGGTGCCCAGGCGCCGACGCAGGACGAAATACACCGGGTAGCCCACGGCCACCACCAGGGTCGCCCAGGAAAAACTGCCCACTTGATACAGTTCGTTGAGCACCCCGAGGCAGGCCAGCAGCGTAGCGACTTTCTGCAAGCGCGACAGACGCTCGCCATACACGATGCGTCCGGTCAGGACCATGGTCAGCGGCAGCAGGAAATAGCCCAGGGACACATCCAGGCTGTAGCCGTTGAGCGGCGCCCACATGAACAGCCACAACTGTACTCCCACCAGGGCCGACGACAGCAGCAGCGCCAGGCTCAGCAGCGGTTTGCTGGCCACTTGTCGCAGCACTTGGCCGACCCGCGGCCACTCGCCACTGAGGATCATGAACAGGGTCATGCAGGGCAGGGTCAGCAGCATGCGCCAGCCGAAGATCTCCACCCCGGTCAGGGGCGCCAGCAGCGAGGTGTAGAAATACATGACGGCAAACAGCACCGACGCCAAAACCGATAACGCGATTCCTTTAGACACACTGTCCTCGTAATACCCGAACGCTCGGGACACACAGAAATAAGGGGGAGAAGCGAGGGGGAATATAGAGGGTCAGGCGCGAGTTTTTTGCTCTGATTGCGCCATCGTGGCGGGATTTTTTCTCGTCTATGGCCAACGCGCCGCACTGCCGGTCGAGCCCGAGGCCGGTGGCGCGCGCCTTTGCGCCGCCACCGGCAGGGTTCAGCCCAAGTGCGGAAAACGACCGGAGACGAAATGACCCACATCGTTGAAGCCCGGGGTCGAGGCGTGCCCCGGGGTCACCAGGGCGTCGATGAAGGCTTCATCCTCAGGGCTGATCCGCACCTCCAGGGCCCGGGTGTAAGCATCCCACTGGGCCTCGGTGCGCGGACCGACGATGGCCGAGCTCACCGCCTGATTGTTCAACACCCAGGCAATGGCGAACTCGACGATATCGACCCCGCGGCCCTGGGCGTAGGCCTGGATCTGCTGGGCGATGCGCAGGGATTCCACTCGCCACTCGGTTTCCAGGATGCGCTTGTCCTGACGTCCGGCGCGGCTGCCGCTGTCCGGCGCCACGTCCGGGGCGTACTTGCCGCTGAGTACGCCCCGTGCCAGCGGGCTGTAAGGCACCACGCCCAGGCCATAGGCCTTGGCGGCAGTGATCTGCTCGGCTTCGGCCTGACGATTGACGATGTTGTACAGCGGCTGGCTGATCACCGGGCGGTCCACCCCCAGCTGGTCGGCCAGGCGAATCGCCTCGGCGATCCGCCAGCCGCGGTAGTTGGACAGGCCCCAGTAGCGGATCTTGCCCTGGCGCAGCAGGTCGCCGATGGCCGAGATACTCACCTCCAGCGGGGTGTTGTGGTCCTCGCGGTGCAGGTAGTAGATGTCCAGGTAGTCGGTGCCCAGGCGGGTCAGGCTGGCCTCGATGCCGTTGAAGATGTGCTTGCGGCTCAGGCCGCTGCGGTTGGGCACCCCATCCGCCGGGCCGAACCCCACCTTGGAGGCCAGTACCCACTCATGGCGGTGGCGGGCAATGGCCTCGCCGACGATCTCCTCGGAGCGGCCCTGGGTGTAGACGTCGGCGGTGTCGATGAAATTGATCCCCTGGTCCCAGGCCTTGTCGATGATGCGCAACGAGTCTTCGGTACTGGTCTGCTCGCCGAACATCATGGTGCCCAGGGTCAGGCTGGAAACCTTGAGACCGGAATGGCCGAGGATGCGATAGCTCATGGGCGAAATCCTTGTGCTAGAGGGGTGGCCAGGGTATTTCCGGCCATCGGGGCGACCATCAGATACCACAACGGCGGGCTTGCGCAATGCCTGAATGGCGCCTCCTCGCCGGGGCCGGCTTTTCGGCGAAGAGGTCCGTGAGATCGCCTGCCAGGACATTGCGTAGGAGCCGGCTTGCCGGCGAAGCGCGCAGTTGCCAGCCGCCTCAGGAGCGATGCTGTTCAGGGGCACAGCGCCCGGCAGCGCTGCAACACAAAGCTGTGCAGCAGGCGCACCCGCTCCGACACTTGCAGGCGATGGGGGCACAGCAGATTGAACGGCGCCAGTTCCCCTTGCCAGTCGCCGAGCAGCGGCACCAGGCGCCCGGCGCGAATGTCCTCGGCCACATCCAGCCGGGCCTTGTAGACAATGCCGTGGCCGGCCAGGGCCCAGCGCCGGGCCACTTCGCCGTCGTCGCACAGGTAGTCGCCGCGCACCGACACCTCGCGGGTGTCGTCGCCACGGCTGAAGCGCCAGCTGTCATAGGGCCGGTCGTTGCGCAGGTAGAGCAGGGCGCTGTGCTGCGAGAGTTCCTCGGGCGCCTGCGGGGCGCCGCAACGGGCCAGATAGGCCGGGCTGGCGCAGGCCAGGCGGCGATGCTCGGGAAGAATCGGCAGGGCCACCAGGCTCGAATCCTCGGGCACGCCAAAGCGCAGGGCCACATCCACGGCCTCGCGGAACAGGTCGGCGCGGCGATCGTTGAGCCGCAGCTGCAGGCGCAGTTGCGGGTGCTCGGCCTTGAACTCATCGAGCCAGGGCAGCAGCGCATTGCGGCCGAAATCCGAGGGCGCCGACAGTTGCAACACCCCGGCCAGGCCCTGGCCCTGTTGCTTGAGGGCCTGCTCGCCGTCCTCCAGGGTGGCCAGGGCCAGGCGCACGCTGTCCAGGTAGCGCCGGCCTTCTTCGGTCAGGCGCATGCTGCGGGTTGAACGCGCCAGCAGGCGACTGCCGAGGCGGGTTTCCAGGCGTTTGAGGGCGATGCTGGCGGCGGCCGCGGTCAGGCCCAGGGAGCGGGCGGCGGCGGAAATGCTCCCGGAGTCCGCCGTGCGCACGAAGATTTCCAAGTCGAGGATCGAGCTCATTAGTAAAAATCCTTTAAAGATCTTTGCGTTTTAGCTGGATTTTTCTGCGATTGGCAAGCTGGGATGATGCAATCACTTTCAATAGCAACAGGTGATCGCAATGACTCTTTCCAACTCAAGCTTGGCCGGGCAGACCGTGGTAGTGATCGGCGCCGGCAGCGGCATTGGCGCCGCAGTGGCCCGCCGGGCCGCCGAACGTGGCGCCCGGGTGGTGCTGGCCGGGCGCAGCCTCGACGCCCTGCAAAAGCAGCAGGCGCAGTTGCCGGCGTCGGCCCGCAGCCTCGCCGTGGATATCACCGATGCCGCCAGCGTCCGCGATCTGTTCAGCAGCGTGGGGGCCTTCGACCATCTGGTGATCAGTGCCGGTCCGGCGATCGTCGCCAAGCCCCTGGCCGACACCGACCTGCTGGACGCCCAGCGGGCTTTCGAGGTGAAGTTCTGGGGCGTGTGGCGCGCGGTCCAGGCGGCGCTGCCGACGCTCGCGCCCCAAGGCAGCATCAGCCTCACCTCGGGCCTGTTGTCGCGCAAGATGGTCCCCGGGCAGGTGCTCAAGACCACCCTCAATGCCGCCCTCGAAGCCCTGGGCAAGCACCTGGCCAAGGAGCTGGCGCCACGTCGGGTGAATGTCATCAGCCCCGGGGTCACCGCCACCGAAGCCTATGCCGGGATGGCCGAGGAGGCTCGTCAGGCGATGTTCGCACGCACCGCCGCCAGCCTGCCGGTGGGCCGTGTCGGCCAGCCGGACGACATCGCCGCGGCCTTTATCCTGGCCATGGAAAACGGCTTTATCAGCGGCAGCCTGATCGACGTCGATGGCGGTGGCCTGCTGTGAACTGGCGCTTCGACCACCTGGCGTTCAACGTTGCCGAGGGCGAGGCGTTGCAGGCGGCGTTTGCCGACTTGCTGGGCCTGCAAAGGGGGCGGCGCCCGCCGTTTCCCTTTCCCGGGCGCTGGCTGTATCAGGACCGCCAGGCGCTGGTCCACGTCATCGAACAGGCCGACAGCCCCGAGCCGCAACTGAGCCACATCGCCTTCAGCACCCAGGAACCCGCCACCGCGGTGCTGCTGCGGGTGCAGGCCAGTGGCCTGGAGCATCAGGTGGCGCAAGTGCCGGAAGACGGCATCTGGCAGATCTTCGTCCGCCTGCCCGGCGGCCTGGTGCTGGAGCTGGATGCTCCGGCGGCGGGGGAGTTGGCCATCAGCCACGATTACACCCGGCACGCGGGTGCGCCGGACTGACGCCAGCAATGCAAAAAGCCCGTTCCAGCCTGGGCTCGAACGGGCTTTTGGCGTTGCCGCAGGCTCAGCGGTTGAGGGTGCGGGTCATGCGCAGCGCCAGCAGGCTACCGCCGACAATCACCGCCGCCAGCAGGTACAGCGCCGCGTCGGTGGAACCGGTGCTGTCCTTGACCCAGCCGACCAGGTAGGGGCTGAGAAAGCCGGCCATCTGCCCCATGGAGTTGATCAACGCCAGGCCTCCGGCCGCCGCGCCGGCACTGAGCAGGGCGGTGGGCACCGGCCAGAACATCGGCAGGCCGGTGAGGGCGCCCATGGTGGCGAGGGTCAGGCCGAAGATGGCCAGGGCTGGGTTGGCGGCGAAGTTCACCGCGATCAGCAGGCCTGCGGCGCCCATCAGCATCGGTACGACTAGGTGCCAGCGGCGCTCCTTGCGCAAGTCCGCCGAGCGCCCCACCAGCAGCATGAACAGCGCCGCCAGCAGGTAGGGAATGGCGCTCAGCCAGCCGATCACCAGATTGTCGGCAAAACCCAGGTTCTTGATGATCGACGGCAGCCAGAAGTTGATCGCGTAGACCCCGCTCTGGATGCAGAAGTAGATCAGGCCGAAGGCCCAGATCGCCGGGTTCTTGAACACCGCGGCCAGGGAGTCGCTGGCGGTTTTCGGCTGGTTGGCGGCGTCGCTGGCCTGGTCGGCGGCCAGCACTGCGCGTTCAGCGGGTGTCAGCCACTGGGCGTGGGCGAAGCTGTCGCTGAGCAGGAAAAACGCCAGGGCGCCCAGGACCACCGTGGGAATGCCCTGCAGCAGGAACATCCACTGCCAGCCGGCAAGACCGCCTTGCCCGGCGGCGAAATGGTTGAGGATCCAGCCGGAGAACGGACTGCCGAGCAAGCCGGACACCGGGATCGCCGACATGAACAGGGCCATGATCCGGCCCCGGCGGAAGGTCGGGAACCACTGCGAGAGGTACAACACCACCCCGGGGAAGAAGCCGGCTTCGGCGGCCCCGGTGAACAGGCGCAGGGTGTAGAACTGGGTCGGCGTGGTGACGAACAGCAGGCAGGTGGACAAGGTGCCCCAGGTGATCATCATCAGCGCGATCCAGCGCCGCGGGCCGAACCGGTTCAGCGCCAGGTTGCTCGGCACGCCGCACAGCACGTAGCCGATGAAGAAGATCCCGGCCCCCAGGCCGTAGACCGTTTCGCTGAATTTCAGGGCGTCGAGCATCTGCAGCTTGGCAAAGCCGACGTTGACCCGGTCGAGGTAGTTGAACAGGTAGCAGACGAAGATGAAGGGGATCAGGCGCAGGGTGATGCGCTTGTAGACGGCGTTCTTGTCGTCAGCCTGGGCCAGTGGGACAGCGGCGCTCTGTGACATGGTGTGTCTCTCTTTATTATGATTTTTCGCGGTGCAAGGGTAACGTTGACCGCCCCGAGAGTCTCGGTCACGCCAAGGTCGCTGTCTTTGTGCCGGCGCACAGCGATTGGCCACGGCCCCTGTGCCACTGAACAATGCCCAAGGATCTTTCCCCTATGTTCGAACTCGATCATGACCTGGCGCAGGACATCGTCGACCGCGCGATGGCCATCCTGCCCTACAACGTCAATGTCATGGACAGCCAGGGCCTGATCCTCGGCAGCGGCGAGCCGGAACGCATCAATACTCGGCATGAGGGCGCGCAACTGGTGCTGGCCAACGGCCGGGTGGTGGAGATCGACGAGCCTACCGCGCGCCAGCTCAAGGGCGTGCAACCGGGAATCAACCTGCCGCTGCTGCATGACCAGCGGCTGATCGGGGTGCTGGGCATCACTGGTGATCCGGCCTTGCTGCGTACCTACGCTGAACTGGTGCGCATGACCGCCGAGATGCTGGTGGGCCAGCGTCACCAGCAGGCCGAGCAGCAATGGCGGCGCCAGCGTTGCGACGACTTGCTGGCCCTGCTCCTGAGCGATGGCGGCGACTCGCCGCGGCTGGTGGACGAGGCCCGGCAGATGGGCCTCAAGCCGCAACTGGCGCGCACGCCTTACCTGTTCGAACTGGGCCTGGAGCAGGCCGCGGGGCAGGGCGTCGAAACCCTGAGCAGTTGGCTGATGAGCCGCTACCCGGACAGCTGGTGCGTCAGTTCGTCGAAGACCTCGCTGCTCTGGTGTCGCCCGGCGAGCCTCAGCCTGGACAACCCGCGGCTGCTGGAAAAACTCGACGCCCAGGGCTGGAACATCCTGCGGGTCGCCGTCGGCGGGCAGGCCGATGGCCTGGCTGGCCTGCGCCGCTGCTACCGTCGGGTCGGCGACCTGCTGGCCTACGGCCGCGACATCCTGCCGGACTCGCGGCTGCTGACCCTCAACCGCTACCGCCTGCCGGTGATGCTCTGGCGCCATCGCAACGACGATGCCCTGGACGAATTGCTGACGCCTTTGCGCAAGGTCCTGGCCAAGGACAGCAACGGCCAGCTGCTGGCGACCCTGCGCAGTTGGTGCGAGCACGACGGCCAGAGCCAGGCTTGCGCCGACGCCCTGGGTATCCATCGCAACAGCCTGCGCTACCGCATGGAGCGCATCGCCGAGCTTAGCGGCGTCGACCCCTTGCGCCTGGACGGCATGCTGGCGCTTTATCTGGGGGTGCAATTGCTGCCCCATAGCACGGCTCCACAGGACCCCCTGTAACCGCTACCGCGCCTGCGCGAGGCTGCGGCAATTTCCAGCCAAACCTGTATCGCCTTCAAGGCCCTCGCGCCCGTTCGCCGCCTGCGGCAGCGGTTGCAACGCTAGGCGAGGTTGCGTGGTTGTAGCAATGAACAATAAAGCGCCCTCGGACTTGTGCAGCGGCCCGGGGTCAGCGCCGGCGCCAAGTGGCAGCATGGCGGCACAAGAACCGGAGAACACCCCATGAAGATCATCATCGCCCCCGACTCGTTCAAGGACAGCCTGAGTGCCGCAGGCGTGGCCCAGGCCATTGCCCAGGGTCTGGCCGAGGTCTGGCCCGACGCCGAACTGCGTCAGTGCCCGATGGCTGACGGTGGCGAGGGCACGGTGGAATCGATTCTCGCCGCCTGTGACGGGCAACTGCGCCGCCATCCGGTCCAGGGGCCGCTGGGGGCGACGGTCGAAGCGCGCTGGGGCTGGTTGCCCCAGAGTCACACCGCGATCATCGAAATGGCCGAGGCCAGCGGCCTGCAATTGCTGGCGCTGGACCAGCGCGATGCCTGCAACAGCAGCACCTTCGGGACGGGGGAATTGATCCTGGCCGCGCTGGATGCTGGCGCCCAACGCATCATCCTGGCCATCGGCGGCAGCGCCACCAACGACGGCGGTGCCGGGGCCCTGCAGGCCCTGGGCGTGAAGTTGCTGGATCAGCAGGGGCGGATGCTGCCCCGTGGCGGCCTGGCCCTGGCCGACCTCGCCGCCATCGAGCTGGACAGCCTGGACCCGCGCCTGGCCCGGGTGCGTTTTGAAATCGCCGCCGACGTCAACAACCCGCTGTGCGGCGAACAGGGCGCATCAGCGATCTTCGGCCCGCAGAAAGGCGCATCAGCGCAGCAGGTGCAGCAGTTGGACCAGGCCCTGGGGCATTTTGCCCAGCGCTGCGCCGAGGTGCTGGCCAAGGACGTGCGTGACGAACCCGGCAGCGGTGCGGCTGGCGGCCTGGGGTTTGCCGCCAAGGCCTTTCTGGGCGCGCAGTTTCGCCCGGGCGTGGAAGTGGTGGCGGAACTGGTGGGCCTGGAACAGGCCATACAGGGCGCCGATCTGGTGATCACCGGCGAAGGGCGTTTCGACGCCCAGACCTTGCGCGGCAAGACCCCGTTCGGTGTGGCGCGGATCGCCCGGGCGCAGGGCGTTCCGGTGATCGTGCTGGCCGGCACCCTGGGCGAGGGTTACCAGCAGATGTACGCCCACGGCGTGGACGCGGCCTTCGCCTTGACCAGCGGCCCCATGAGCCTGGAGCAGGCCTGCCGCGAAGCTCCGCGCCTGCTGCGCGAACGCGCGACCGACATCGCCCGCCTCTGGCGCCTGGGCAATCCCCACCGCTAAACACCCCACGCCGCGCCCGCGACAACGCCTTCGCCGACAAGCCGTCTCCTACGAACCACCACCTGAGCCTGCCCCCCCCCCCACGTAGGAGTTGGCTTGCCAGCGAAGAGGCCGCAAGATCTTGCCACGCCCGCAACAACGCCTTCGCCGGCCAGCCGGCTCCTACGAACCACCGCCTGAGCCTGCCTGCCCCCATGTAGGAGCTGGCTTGCCAGCGAAGAGGCCGCCAAGCCTTGCCACGTCCGCGACAACGCCTTCGCCGGCCAGCCGGCTCCTACGGCCAGCGCCCGTCAGTAGACCCCGCCGTCGCGGGTGGGGGCATCCAGGGTCTTGTACTGCCCGACCAGGCTCTGCAAGCCCTTCATCAACACCGTGGTATCCACCCCCACGGCGACGAAGTTGGCCCCCAGTTCGATGCAGCGCCGGGCCAAGCGCTGATCGGCGCTGAGAATCCCCGCGGCCTTGCCCGCCCGGCGTATGCGCACGATGGCGTCCTCGATGGTCGCCACCACCTCGGGGTGCCCGGGGTTGCCCCGATGGCCCATGGCCGCGGACAGGTCCGCCGGGCCGATGAACACGCCATCGACGCCGTCCACCGCGAGGATCTCATCCAGGTTGCCCAGGCCTTCGAGGTTCTCGACCTGCACCAGCAGGCACATCTGTTCATCGGCCCGCTCCAGGTAGTCGGCGATGCTGTTCCAGCGCGACGCCCGGGCCAGGGTGCTGCCCACGCCACGTACCCCCAGCGGCGGATAGTGCATGGCGCGCACCAGCTGGCGCGCCTGCTCGGCGCTTTCGACCATGGGGATCAGCAGGGTCTGGGCGCCGATGTCCAGCAGTTGCTTGATCAGCGCGGTGTCGCCGATCGGCGGGCGGATGATGCCCTGGGCTGCGTAGGGTGCGATGGCCTGCAACTGCGCCAGCAGGCTGCGCAGGTCGTTGGGGGCGTGTTCGCCGTCCAGCAGCAGCCAGTCGAAACCGGCATTGGCCGCCAGCTCGGCGCAGTAGCCGTCCGCCAGCCCCAGCCACAGGCCGATCTGCGGTTCGCTGTGTTGCAGGCGTTGCTTGAACAGGTTCAACGGCATGTCCATGGCAGTCTCCTCAGACAAAACGGCAGGCAATGCTGCCCAACTGATCGTAGTCCACATGGAAAACATCCCCGGGACGAGCGGCCACCGGGCGGGTAAAGGAGCCGCCGAGAATGATCTGCCCGGCCTCCAGGCCGACGTCATGGGCCGCCAGCTTGTTGGCCAGCCAGGCCACGCCCTTGGCCGGGTGATTGAGCACCGCGGCGGACACCCCGGATTCCTCGATCACGCCGTTGCGGTAGAGCACCGCCGGCACCTTGCGCAGGTCCACATCCCCCGGGCGCACAGCGCGGCCGCCCATCACTACCCCGGCGTTGGCGGCGTTGTCGGAAATGGTGTCGAACACCTTGCGCGTGGCCTGGGTCTGCGGGTCCAGCTGCTGGATGCGCGCGTCGATGATTTCCAGGGCCGGGATCACCCAGTCGGTGGCGTCCAGCACATCGAACAGGGTGCAGTGGGGGCCTTTCAACGGCTTGCCGAGGATGAACGCCAGCTCAACCTCGACCCGCGGCACGATAAAGCGCTGGAAGGGAATGTCCGTGCCTTCATCGAACAGCATGTCGTCCAGCAGAGCGCCGAAATCCGGCTCGGTGATATTCGACGACACCTGCATCGCCCGCGAGGTCAGGCCGATCTTGTGGCCCACCAGCTTGCGGCCGTCGCGGATCTTTTGCTGCACCCAACTGCGCTGGATGGCGTAGGCATCCTCGATGCTGATGTCGGGGTATTGCAGGGACAACTGGCCGATCTGTTCGCGGCTGCGTTCGGCGGCATTGAGGCGCGCGGCGGCCTCTTGGATATCCGAGGGGCTGAGCATGGTTATTTCTCCCGAGGGTTGACGATATGGGCCGGCACCCGCAGCACCAGCCAGGCGCCGAGGGCGATCAGCAGGGCCAGGGCGTAGAGGGCCAGGCTGGCGCTCTGGGTGGCGTCGCGTACCACGCCGATCAGGTAGGGCGCGAGGAAGGCGGCGACACTGCCGAAGGAACTGATCAGGGCAATGCCCGCGGCCTGGGTGCTGCTGGCCAGAAAGGCCGGCGGCAGTTGCCAGAACATCGGCAGCGCGGCACTGGCGCCCATGCCCGCCACCAGCAGGCCGAACATCACCAGCCACGGATCGCTTGGGGCCAGCCCGGTGAGGATCAGGCCGAGGCTGGACATCAGCAGCGGTATCGCCAGATGCCAGCGGCGCTCGCGCAGGCGGTCCGAGGAGCGGCCGATGCCCAGCATGAACAGGCAGCCGGCCAGGTAGGGCAGGGCACTGAGCAGGCCGACATTGCTGTCCCGGGCGATGCCGGCGTGATGGATCAGGGTCGGCATCCAGAAGGCGATGGTGTTCACCGCCAGCATCACCGCGAAGTAGATGCACACCAGCAACCAGACATGGCGCTCCCTGAGGATGCCGCTGAAGCGGGTGATCGATTTGCGCTGTTCTTCCTGCTGCAGCGCCTGCAGCAGCCGGGTTTTCTGCGCCGGGCTCAGCCAGTCCACTCGTTCGATGCTTTCCGGCAGGGCCTTGAGCACCACCAGCCCCAGCAGCACCACCGGCAGGCCTTCGATGAGGAACATCCACTGCCAGCCGCGCAGGCCACCGAAGTCGTGGAAGCTTTCCAGGATCCACCCCGACAGGGGCCCGCCAATCACCCCGGCCATGGGCACGGCGATGGCGAACAGCGCGGTGACCTGCCCCCGGCGGCTGGCCGGGAACCAGCGGTTGAGCAGCACCAGGATGCCGGGGAAGAACCCCGCCTCGGCGACCCCCAGCAGAAAGCGCAGCACGTAGAAGCCCCAGGCGCTGTCCACCAGCATCAGGGCGCTGGACAGCAGGCCCCAGACCAGCATCAGCAGGGCGATCCAGCGCCGCGGTCCGACCCGCTCCAGGGCCAGGTTGCTGGGCACCCCGAACAGCGCATAGGCAACGAAGAACAGCCCGGCGCCGAGGCCGTAGACGCTGTCGCTGAAGCCCAGGTCCTGGGTCATCTGCAGCTTGGCGAAGCCGATATTGATGCGGTCCAGGTGGGCGAAGATATAGCAGACGAACAGCAGCGGCATCAGCCGCCAGGTGATCTTGCGATAGCAGTCGTTGACCTCGGCCACAGGAGCTTCGGCGATTGCGGGATGGGACATGGGGAGATCTCGTTATTGTTCTTGTGTGGGGCGGCTTGCTCAGGCCTGGCACAAGGCTTGAGGGCCTGTTCGCTGGCAAGCCAGCTCCTACGGGGTGCGTGGGCATTGGTAGGAGCCGGCTTGCCGGCGAAGGCGGACTCAGGGCCGGTACAAGGCTTGAGGGCTTGTTCGCTGGCAAGCCAGCTCCTACGGGTTGCATGGGCGTTGGTAGGAGCCGGCTTGCCGGCGAAGGCGGACTCAGGTCTGGTACAAGGCTTGAGGGCCTGTTCGCTGGCAAGCCAGCTCCTACGGGTTGCGTGGGCGCTGTGTAGGAGCCGGCTTGCCGGCGAAGGCGGACTCAGGGCCGGTACAAGGCTTGAGGGCTTGTTCGCTGGCAAGCCAGCTCCTACGGGGTGCGTGGGCGTTGTGTAGGAGCCGGCTTGCCGGCGAAAGGGCCGGCACAATGCTCAGCCCTGTCCGTGCAGAAACTGATGCACGTTGTTGAGCTTGAAGTTCAACTCGGCATCCAGCTCGCTCATCTCGAACGACAGCGCCAGCAAGCGCTGCGCCTGCAGCGCAGCGAAGTGCGCGGTGATGATCTCGAACAGGCCCTTGGCGACTTTGCGGCGGATGGCCAGGTCGCGCCCGGCGCCCACTTGCAGGCGCATATGGACGAAGGCGTAGTCATGCTTGCCGTCGGCCATGCGCCAGGTGTCCAGGCGCACCCCGCGGCTGCGAATGCCGCCCAGGGGAAACTCGCCAGTGGCGTCCAGGTAGTCATGAACCTTGGCGAACAGCCCGGGCAGATCGGCGGCCTGTTCGATGTTGTCGGTGTATTCAGCGATGAAATGCGGCACGGGAGCCTCCTTGGGAGGCAGCGGCAGGCGGCAAGCTACAAGCTGCAAGAGGGTTCTCTTGCGGCTGTAGGTTGGCGACTTGCCGCTGCTGTCGATGTGGTCTTGCAGCTTGTGGCTGGAAACTTGCCGCTGCTTCTAGAAGATGGCGTTGATCTGGCCGGTGCCGGAGCTGCCGAACAGCGGCGTGACGATCTCGGCCGGGCGGTTGTAGTCAGGCCCGCCCAACAGCCCCAGGAGCATGGCCGTGTCATGCATGCCGCCCTCGCCATGGCAGCTGCTGGCGTAGTCCGGGAGCATGGCGCAGAACTCGCGAAAGCGTCCCTGCTGCCACAGTTCCACCACCCGCTGGTCTACCTGCTTGTCGAATTCCCGGGTCCAGTTGTGGATGTTGGCCTCGGCTTCGCGGTCGTTGGAGAAACGGTGGGACAGCGAGCCGGACGCCAGCACCAGGACCTTGCGCTCGCTTTTCTCGATGGCGCGGCGCACCGCGGCGCCGAAGGTGAAGCTGTCTTCCAGCTTGTGCCAGGCGCACCAGGCGGCGATCGACACCACCTTGAAGTGCTCGGCGGCGGGCACGTCCATGTGCATGTAGCGCATGGGCACCAGGGTGCCGTATTCCAGCTCCAGGCTGGGGATATTGTGGGCCAGGGTGCGCACGTCGGCGGCGTTGGCCTCGGCGGCGATCAGTTCCCCCAGCTCCGGGCAGCCCTGGTAGTCGTAGGTCATGTTCTTGATGAAGTGCGGCAGCTCGTTGCTGGTGTAGGTGCCGTTGAAGGCTTCACCACAGTTGATGTGGTAACCGCTGTTGACCAGCCAGTGCACATCGAACACCACCGCGGTGTCGGCCCCCAGGGCCCGGGCGCGGCGAGCGATTTCCTTGTGCCCGGCAATGGCCGCCTCGCGGCAGCCGTGGTGCTTGCCCGGCAGTTCGGACAGGTACATCGAGGGAACGTGGCAGACCTTGGCGGCCATGACGACTTCGCCCATGGTGCTTCTCCTGAAACATCTTCTTGTTGGGGGATCCGGGACGGTTCTGAACCTTACACGCCCCAGCGCGGGATGGGGTGACTGCCCATGGAAAGGCAGACGTTCTTGATCTCGGCAAACACCTCGAAGCTGTACTCGCCGCCTTCACGGCCGGTGCCCGAGCCTTTGACACCGCCGAAGGGCTGGCGCAGGTCGCGCACGTTCTGGCTGTTGATGAACACCATCCCAGCCTCGATGCCCCGGGCCAGGCGATGGGCCTTGCCGATGTCCTGGGTCCAGATGTAGGAGGCCAGGCCGTACTCGGTGTCGTTGGCCAGTTGCAGGGCCTGGGCCTCGTCCTTGAACGGGATCAGGCACACCACCGGGCCGAAGATCTCCTCCTGGGCGATGCGCATCCGGTTGTCGACGTCGGCGAACACCGTGGGCTGGATGAACTGCCCGCGAGCCAGGTGCGCCGGCAGGTTGGCCGGGCGTTCCAGACCACCGGCCAGCAGGGTCGCGCCTTCTTCCAGGCCGATGCGGATGTAGCCGGTGACCTTGTCGTAGTGGGCCTGGGTGATCATCGAGCCGACCTGGGTCTTGGGGTCTTGCGGGTCACCGACGATCAGACGCTTGGCGCGTTCGGCGAATGCCTTGACGAACTGCGGGTAGACGCTTTCCTGGATGAAGATCCGGCTGCCGGCGGTGCAGCGTTCGCCGTTCAGGGAAAAGATGGTGAACAGCGCGGCGTCCAGGGCCCGCTCCAGGTCGGCGTCCTCGAAGATCAGCACCGGCGACTTGCCGCCCAGCTCCATGGAGTACTTCTTCAGGCCGGCGGTCTGCATGATCTTCTTGCCGGTGGCGGTGCCACCGGTGAAGGAAATCGCCCGCACGTCCGGGTGGCGCACCAGGGCATCGCCGGCGGTGGCGCCGTAGCCCTGGACGATGTTCAGCACCCCGGCGGGAATCCCGGCCTCCAGCGCCAGCCGGCCCAGCTCATTGGCGGTCAGCGGTGACAGTTCGCTCATCTTCAGCACTGCGGTGTTGCCCAGGGCCAGGCACGGCGCGGTCTTCCAGGTGGCGGTCATGAACGGCACGTTCCACGGCGACACCAGGGCGCAGACGCCCACCGGCTGGTACAGGGTGTAGTTGAGCATCTGGTCGTCCACCGGATAGCTGTGGCCATCCATGCGGGTGCAGACCTCGGCGAAGAAATCGAAGTTGTGCGAGGCCCGGGGAATCAGCACGTTGCGGGTCTGGTGGATCGGCAGGCCGGTGTCCAGGGTTTCCAGCTCCGCCAGGCGCGGCACGTTTTCCTCGATCAGCGCGCCCAGGCGGCGCATCAGCCGGGCGCGCACCGATGCCGGGGTATTGGCCCATTTCGGGAAGGCGTCCTTGGCCGCCGCCACCGCCTGGGCGATTTCCTCGGCGCCGCCGCTGGCCACCTCGCCAATGGCTTCACCGGTGGCGGGGTTGTAGTTGGTGAACACTTCACGGCTTTCGACTTCGCGGCCGTTGATCCAGTGCTTGATCATTTATGCGTGCTCCTTGGCCGCGGTGGTGGGTTGTGTATGGGCGTGCTGGGCGAAGAATTCGCTTTCGCTGACGATGCGGTTGGCCAGCCGGCCGATGCCTTCGATCTCCACCACCACCTCATCGCCGGGCACCACGTCGGACAGGCCTTCGGGGGTGCCGGTGGCGATCATGTCGCCCGGTTGCAGGGTCATGAAGCCGGACAGGTACTCGATCAGGTAGGGGACATCGAAAATCATGTCGGCGGTGCTGCCTTGCTGGCGCAGCTCGCCGTTGACCCAGGTGCGCAGGGTCAGCCGGTTAGGCTCGGGCACCTCGGCGGCGTCGATGATCCACGGGCCCACCGGGGTGGTGGCGTCGCGGTTCTTCACCCGCAGGTTGGGCCGGTAGTAGTTCTCCAGGTAGTCGCGGATCGCGTAGTCGTTGCACAGGGTGTAGCCGGCCACATATTCCAGGGCGTCCTCGCGCTTGACGTTGCGCGCGGTCTTGCCGATCACCGCTACCAGCTCGCACTCGTAGTGCATGTAGGCGACGTTGTCCGGGCGCCAGGTCACCTGGTTGTGGCCGGTGTAGGTGCCCGGCGACTTGATGAACACCAAAGGCTCGGTGGGCGGCGTGAAGGCCAGTTCGGCGGCGTGGTCGGCGTAGTTCAGGCCCAGGGCGAACATTGTCCCGGCGGCCGGTGGCAGCCACTGCACCTGATCCTCGGCCAGGGTCCGGCCGTCTTCCAGTTGCAGGGTGTTGGGGCCGGTGACCCGAGCGTCGTGGACCTGGCCCTGATAACGGATGCGCGCGTGTTTCATGTCGGTTCCTTATTCGGCCACGATGGAGTTGGCGAGGCGACCCAGGCCGCTGATCTGCACTTCGACTCGGTCGCCGGGGCGCACGTCGACCCGGCCTTCCGGGGTGCCGGTGATCAGTACGTCGCCGGCATGCAGGGTCATGAATTCGCTGATCTCGGCAATCAGCTGGGGAATGCTGCGCACCAGGTTGGCGGTGCTGTTGTGCTGCACCCGCTCGCCGTTGACGAACAGTTCCAGGCTCAGGTCGTGGGGATCGCTGACCTCGGCGGCCGGCACCAGCTGCGGGCCGATGGCGCAGAAACCGTCGCGGCACTTGGCCTTGACCGCCGGGCGGTAGTAGCTGTCTTCCGGCAGGCTGAATTCGTTGACGATGGTGTAGCCGGCGACATGCTCCAGGGCGTTTTCCAGGCGCACCCGGCTGGCACGCTTGCCGATCACCACCCCCAGGGCCGGGCCCGGTTGCAGGCGTTCGACGTCCTTGGGAAACACCACCGGTGCTTCATGGTCGTTGCGGGTGTTGGGGGTCTTGATGAACAGCACCGGTTTCACTGGGGGCTTCTGGTAGGGCGGTTGGGTGAAGCTTTGCAGATGGCTGTTCAGCAACCCCTGGTAGTTCAGCGCAACGCCGAACAGGGTGCCGCCGGCGTGATCGTTCAGTGCACGGCTCATCGGGCTCTCCTGGTGTTGGTTCCCGTGGCGGCTTGCCGCTGGCGGGTCGAGTTCGTTAATGTATTAACGTTATATTTAATATGTTAACGATCGTCAAGCGACGAGCTTGCAGAATCCATGGCGAAGTGGCGGGCCAGCGGCGAATCCCGCAGGATGCCAAGGCTTTGCCTGCTGAAAAATAACAACAGAGGGGTGCCATGAACCCACGTCAACCGATTCCCAACATCAACATCGGCCAGGTCTACGACCAGCGTTACGCCGATGCCCAGGTGCACTACGACAAGCTCAGCAACCTGGCCGGCTTCTTCGGTCGCAACATGCCGGTGCACCGCCACGACCGCTTCTTTCAGGTGCATTACGTGCAAAGCGGCGCGGTGCGGGTCTACCTCGACGACCAGCAGTACCTGGAATCGGGGCCGATGTTCTTTCTCACGCCACCGACCATCCCCCACGCCTTCGTCACCGAGGCCGACAGCGAAGGCCATGTGCTCACCGTGCGCCAGCAACTGGTGTGGGAACTGATCGGCGCCGACCCGGCACTGGCCCCGGCGCCGCAGCTGCCGCCGGCCTGTGTGGCCCTGGCGCGGCTGGGGCCGGAATTCGTCAGTGAAGTACGGCGGCTGGAGTCTCTGTTCCAGGAGCTGCAGCAGGAGATCGCGGGGCAGGGAGCCGGGCGCGAGCCGGCCCTGGAAGCCCTGACCCGGCTGCTGATGATCAGCCTGCTCAGGCTCTCGGCCAACTCCCTCAAGGCCCGTCCGGCACGCCACGAAGACCTGCAGATCTTCCATCGCTTCAACGAACTGATCGAAGCCCGCTACCTGGAGCACTGGCCCCTGGCACGCTACGCCAGCGCCCTGGGCGTCACTGAAGCAAGGCTCAACGACGTCTGCCGACGCATCGCCGACCTGCCGTCCAAGCGCCTGGTGTATGAGCGGTTGATGCAGGAGTCCAAGCGCCTGCTGCTGTTCACCGGAAGCTCGATCAACGAGATCTGCTACCAGCTGGGCTTCAAGGACCCGGCGTATTTCAGCCGCTTTTTCCAGCGTTACGCCAAGATCGCGCCGGGTGAGTACCGGGCGCGCCAGGGGTTGACCAACCCGCCTGTGGCCGAGGCGCCCGGGCCCTGAAAAGCGGGAAGGGCCGGGTTGACCGAGGGGGCCGCGTGGCTTTGCTCAGGCCGTCGCCAATGGCTGTATTCGGAGCCTTGCGACCATGGCAGAATCCGCGCCTTTGTCCGACAAGGAGCGTCGTCATGCTGCGTGCCGTTGTGTTGTCCCTGTTGGTGCTTGGCGCCGCGCCGTGCCTGGCCCGGGAGCTGCCGGAGCTGACGCCGCTGTGGCTGCAGCAGGAGGGCTGGATCAGCGCCTGCGACAACCGCCGCGACTGCCAACTGCTCTACGCGCCGAACATCGCCTTTGCCGAGCAGGTCAACCACCTGACGCTGTTGATCCGCAGCCAGGCCGGGCCCGAGGGCCAGCTGCAACTGCAACTGGAGCATCAGGGCGTACCCTTCGAGCCGGCCGCCCTGCGCCTTGATGGCCAGCCGCTCGAGCCTGGTTTGCTGGCGGCGTTGGTGCAGGAGCCGGAAGCCCCCGACAGTACCCGTGAACAACAGTACTACCGGGTTGACGATCAGGCGCTGGCCCGGCAATGGCTGGCGCGCCTGCGCACCGCGCAGGTGCTGGAACTGCCGGGAGAGGAACCGGCTCAGGTGCTGCTCAAGGGGCTGCCGGATTTGCTGCAACGGGTGGATCAGGTACAGCAACGCCTGGGCACGGTCAGCGCCCTGGCGGCACCCGGCGAACAGCGGGCAAGTGCGGTGCCCAGGGTCCAGGCGGCCAAGGCATTGCGGCCCTATCCCGGGGTGACGCCCCTCAGTGCCCGAGAGCGCAGCGGGCTGCGGGCAGCGGTGCAGAAAACCTTGCCGCCGCCCAAGTCTGCAGAGGACGACGACTACGTCATGCCGCCGAGGATCGAGCTCTATCCCCTGACCGCGCAGCATGCGCTGGTGGTCGAGTTTTCCGACTGCGGCGCCTATATCTGCCTGTTCGATATCAGCAGCCGCTCGCGCACCGCGCCCTATGCGCTGCAACCCCTGCAGATGCAGGCATTGCCGGACGGCAGCGTCGACCATGCCGGGGGCCTCAATTATTACCCCGAGACCGGCGAGCTCAGCAGTTTCCTCATGGGCCGGGGGATGGGCGACTGCGGTGAAATGGCCAGCTGGCACTTCGACGGCCTGGCCTTCCAGCTCACCGACTACCGGCGCATGCCCAATTGCAGTGGCCTGGGCTACGACAACTGGCCGGTACTCTGGAGTGCCGAGGCGCCGAAGCGCCCCTGAGCCCCGGCTTCAAGTGCATGTTGCGCCTTGAGGCACGCTGTTCGGTTGCGCCGGTGCCGTACCCAGCAGCAGGTCCGCGGCCTTTTCCCCGATCATGATCGCCGCCGCGTTGGTGTTGCCGGTGATCAGGTTCGGCATGATCGAGGCGTCCGCCACCCGCAGCCCCTGCAGGCCGTGGACCCGTAGCTGGTCGTCAACCACCGCCAGTTCGTCGTGGCCCATCTTGCAGCTGCCCACCGGGTGGAACACCGTACCCAGGTGCTGGCGGATCCACTGTTCGATCTGCTCCTGGCTCTGTACCTGCGGGCCGGGCACCAGCTCGCCTCGCAAGCGTTTGGAGAAGGCCCGGGTTGCCGCCAGCTGGCGCACCAGGCGCAAGCCGGCCACCAGCTTGCGCAGGTCCTCGGGGTGGCTGAGGAAGTTGGCCTCGATCAGCGGCTTGTCGTGCGGGTCGGCGGAGTTCAGGCGCACCCGACCTCGGCTGTGCGGGTGCATCACCGCCACGTGCAGGCTGATGCCATGGCCCGCGGGAATCAGGCGCTGGGGCTGGTTCTTCAGGGCCGGGGCGACGATCAGCCCCAGCTCCGGCACCGGGTCTTCGGGCGTAAGGCGCAAGAAGGCCCCGGACTCCACGGTGTTCGACGTCAGCGGGCCCTGGCGCCGGGTCAGGTATTGCCAGGGCGAACGGGCCAGGGGCAGCAGGCCCCTGGGCGAGAGGCCGTAACCCAGTTCGGGATCGCTGCGGTACATCAGCACGATGTCCTGGTGGTCCTGCAGGTTGAGGCCGACCCCCGGCAACGGGTGGCGCGCCAGGATGCCGTGGCGCTCCAGTTCCGCGGCCGGGCCGATGCCGGACAGCAACAGCAACTGCGGCGAGTTGATCGCCCCGGCGCAGAGGACCACTTCCCGACGCGCCTGCAACTGCCGGACCTCGCCGTTCTGGCTGATCTCCACGCCGCAGGCGCGGGTACCCTGCAGCAGCACCCGGTGGGTCAGGGTGCTGCTCAGAACGGTCAGGTTCGGCCGCTGCAGGATCGGGTGCAGGAAGGCCCGGGCCGCGCTGCAGCGCTCGCCGTTGATCTGGGTGACATGGAAGGGGCCGAAGCCTTCCTGTTCCGGGCCGTTGAAGTCCGGGTTGTAGCTCCAGCCCAGTTCCGTGGCCGCTTCATAGAACACCTGGTTGACCGGGCTCGGGCTGCGCTGTGCGGCGACGTTGAGCTCGCCATTCCGGCCGTGCCAGGGCGAGTCGCCCGGTTCGACGCCCGGCTCGAAATGCTCCGAGCGCTTGAAGTAAGGCAAAAGCTCGTCATGGCTCCAGCCCTGGTTGCCGGCAGCGGCCCAGCGGTCGAAGTCCTGGCGATGGCCACGGATGTAGATCATGCCGTTGATCGCGCTGGAGCCGCCCCAGACCCGGCCGCGGGGGCAGGGGATCGGCACCTCGCCGCTGCTGGGCTGGGGGCAGAACCTGTGCATCCAGTTCCAGCGCGGGTTGGCGATCAGGCGGATGATCCCTGCCGGTGTGCGCACATAGGCCGCCGGCAGCAGGCTGCGGTCGCTGGGCCCGGCCTCGATCAGGCACACCTGAAGCCTGGGGTCGGCGGACAACCGGTTGGCCAGCACGCAACCGGCGGAGCCGGCGCCGACCACGATGTAGTCGAAGGTTTGCGTGGAGTGTTCAGTCATGGGGGATACCTCCTGGGCAGTCACAGAAATCCATCTCACAGCCCCAGCAGCGAGCCGACGTCGAGGGTCACTTGCAGGCCGACGACAAAGCCGTTGCCGCTCAGCTCGCGGGCTTCGGGGTTGTAGAAATTGTCCGGGTTGATCAGGTACTGGACGCTGGGCTCCACCGCCAGTTGCCGGGTCAGGGCGATATGGGCGTTGGCTTCCAGGGCATAGACATTGCGCTCGCCCAGGCGCGGGTCGCCGCCGTTGGCAGTGCGTGCCTGTTGCTGGAAGCGCAGTTGATGATCGTTGAGGCGCAGGTAGCTGGCCTTGAGGTTGAGCTTGTCCCGGGGGCGGTCGAAGGGCGCCAGATAGGTCAGTCCGGCCTCGGCGAACTGGCTGAAGGGCTGCTTGTCATCGGCGGCCGCCGACAGCGAACCGAACAGCAGCAAGGCCTGGGGCGCGGTGCCGCTGCCTGTGTCGGCGCGCCACAGCGCCTGCTGGAACTTGAAGAAGGCGCCGCCGCTGCCGAAGGCCGTGGCCCCGGTCAGCGGGTCCACCTGCTTGCCGGTGTTGTAGTAGCCGTTGAGCTCGTAATGGGCGCTGTAGGCCTCTTGGTTCTGGCTGCCGATGCCCAGCAGCAGGCTGGTGCCGCTGGCGTCGTCGGTACTGAAATCCAGGCCCTTGCGCTCCTTGAGGTAGTCCACTGGATTGGATTCGAAGGCGCCGCCGTGCACGTACCACTGGGGCGTCAGCCGGTACTTCAGGTAGCCGCCCCAGCTGCCGTAGGGCGGCGGCAGGATGCCGGTGGACGAATCGATGATCGGGTCGTTGCAGGTGATGGTGCTTTCACAGTTGTAGATATAGAAGTAGCGCCGGGCGTTGCTCCGTCCCAGGCTCAGGTCGACCCGGCCATCGAGCCAGGTCTGCTGGTAGGTCAAAAGGCTCAACTGGTTGCTGGTGAGGTCGTTGTGGATCGGCGCACCGCCGAAGTAGCTGCCGGCGGCGCCTTGCCAGTTGCGCGAGGTGGGTACGCCGGTCTGCTGGTCGAGGATGAACAGGGTCTGTTCGAAGTGCAGCGCCGCGCCGTCCAGGCCGGCGAAGGTTCCCAGGTCGATATCGGCGCCGACGAACAGATCGCCGCTATTGCCGAAACTGTGGGGGCGGGGGCCGGTGTCGAGGTTCTTCATCGCCAGGCTGAGAAACTGCACATGGGGCGTGATGCCCCGGTCGGCCAGATAGTCGCCCAGGCCGGAGAGCGGGCCGCTGCGGGGCGCGGGCTGGGCATCGGCAAGGCAAATCACTGGCAGCAGCAAGGCTGCCAGCAGCGGGCACAGCACATGGATAGGCTTCATGTCGGGTACTCGGTTCTTGTTGTTTTTGTCTTGAGTGTTGAACGCTGTAGCTCAGGCCTCGGCCAGGGCCGGTGTCGGGTTGACCAGCACCTTGATCTGACTCTTGTCTTGCAACAGCGCCTTAAAGCCTTGTTCCACCGCCTGCTCCAGGGCCAGGCAGCGGGTCACCACCCGGGACAGGTCCAGGCGCCCGCTGGCCAGCAGCTCGATCAGCTCGGGATACACATGGCGGTAACCGACGCTGCTGAGCAGGCGCAGCTCGTTGTTCAGCAGGTGGAAGGCGTCGAACTGCACGCTGCCCATCAGGCCCACCAATACCACTGCACCGCCCTTGCGCAGGCAGTGCAGGGCATGGCTCAGGGTCTGCTGGCTGCCGGCAGCCTCGAAGGCCGTGTCGCAGCCGCCGTCGCTCAGTTGCCGTAGACGCTCCGGCAACTGTGGGTCGGCGCCGTCCAGGGCGGCCGAGGCGCCGAACTCCAGGGCCAGGCGCCGACGCCCGGGGTCCAGGTCCACGGCGTAGATCCGCTCCACGCCCCGCAGCCGGGCCAGCAGCACCAGCAGCAGACCGATGGGCCCCAGGCCAAACACCACGCAACTGTCGCCGGCGATCAGGCTGCTCTGGTTCAGGGCGTGGCAGGCCACCGCGGCTGGCTCCAGCACGGCGGCGTGCTTGAAACTGACGCTGTCCGGCAGGCGGTGCAGCATGTAGGCCGGCACCAGCGCCTGCTCGGCAAAACCGCCGTCTCCCATCAGGCCGATAAAACCCATGGACTCGCACAGGTTGTATTGGCCGACGCGGCAGTACTGGCATTCGCCACAGCGATACTCCGGCTCCACCGCCACCCGCTGTCCCAGCAGGCTCGGCTCGACCCCGGGCCCCAGGGCCACGACCTGGCCGCAGAATTCATGACCCAGGGTCAGTGGCGCCCGGCAGCCGGACAGCGGATGGGCCACGTGTTGGGGAATCGAGTGCGGCCCGTCGGCGTATTCGTGCAGGTCGCTGCCGCAGATACCGCAGTAGGCCACCTGCAGCAGGACTTCTCCGGGGCCGGGCCGGCGCAGTTGTACCTGGCCCAGGCGCAGGTCCCGGGCGGCGTGCCAACGCAATGCTTTCATGGCTGGTTTCCTTGCAGGACAGAAGAACCCTTGGGTTGTCGGCGTTGTTGACGGGCCAGCACCGCCGGGGCGGTTTCCTTGAGGAACAGCGCCAGCAGCGCCGCCAGCAGGGCGCCGCCACAGGACATCCACATGACAATGGACAGGCCGAGGCGGTCGGCGGCGAACCCGGCGATGGTCGGGGCGACGAAGCCGCCCACCAGTTCGCCGATGCCCATGATCATGCCCAGGGCGGTGGCCATGACTTCCCGGGGCACGGTTTCCGCCGGGATGGTGGCCATGAACAGGGTGAAGCAGCCCAGGCCGGTGTAGGTCAGCAGCATCAGAACGCCGAGCATCCAGGGGGACGAGGCGTAGAGCAGGGCGATCGGGCAGCAGGCGGCGATCAGCGAAAACAGCACCAGGGTCGGTCGCCTGCCGATGCGGTCGGAGATCGCCGGCACGCCGAAGCCCCAGAGCACCCAGGCGCCGCCCAGGCAGCTCATCACCGTGCCCATGCTGGCCGGGCTGTAGTCGCGGACCTTGACCAGGAAGGTCGGGGTAAAGGAGATGAGGATGATGAACCAGGTCAGGAACACGCAGCTGATCAGGGTGCAGAGCAGGATATTGCGGCTTTTCAGCAGGGCCAGCCGCTGTCCGCCGTTGTTGCCTGGCGCGGCGTGCGTCCGCGGCTCTGCCGCTGACGGGTCGGGGTGCACGTAGCGCCAGATCAGCAGGGCGATCAGCAGGCCGGGAATCAGCGAGACGATAAAGGCATGGCGCCAGCCATAGGCCTCGGCCAGGGCGATCAGTACCGGCGGGCCGATCACCGCCCCCAGCAGCCCGGCCGCCGAGCCTTGCAGCAGGCCCATGTTCAGGCCCCGGCGCTGGGGCGACGAGGCTTCCACCATCAGCGATTGCGAGAGCGGCAGGATCGGCCCCTCCGCCAGGCCCATGATGGCGCGAAACAGCAACAGGCTGAGGAAGCCGGTGACCAGCCCGGAAAGGGCCGAGCACAGGGAAAACAGCAGCACCGCAACGATCAGCAGCGGTTTGCGCCTGCCGCTGCGGTCCGACCAGGCGCCCACCAGGGCCCCGGACAGCGCCCAGGCCAGGGCCAGCACCGACGACAGCATGCCCAGGTGGCGGTTGCTCAGTTGCAGTTCGTCGGCCATGAACGGGAACAGGAAGGACAGCGCCAGACGATCGAAAAAGACGAAGCCGAAGGTCAGGAACAGCACCCCGAGCAAGGTGTTCTCGTAACCGGCCTTGTTGTTTTTATAAGCCATGGTGGTTCTCCGAGGAGGCGTGAGCGGCGCAGGTCAGCGAAACAGGGTGTCGATATGGGCCGCGCCCAGGCCGATCTTTTCGTAGTGCTCGCGGCACAGGGCGATGTAGGAATGCACGTCGAAATAGCCGTCGGGCTCGCCGTGTTCATCGAGCCAGATCAGCGGGCCCTTGACGATGAAGAACACCCGCATCGGTTGTTCATGCTCATAGGCCACCAGGGTGTGGCCTTCGCCCGGGGTTTCGTAGACGAAATCCCCGGCGCGGGCGGTCCATTCGTGTTCCAGGTAGCCCCATTTGCCGGACAGGGTGTAGGCGAAGACTTCGTGGGGGTGGTAATGGCGGTTCACCAGCCCGGCGCTGCGGGCCATGAGGATGTCGCACCAGCGGTTCTCGCTGGGGGAAATCCACAGGGGCCGCGAGGACACGGTTGCGGTGAAGGGCACGTACAGGCTCAGGTCGTCGCTGGCGGCGTCCGGCAGGTAGACCTCGGGCTTGGCGTCGGGCTTGAAGCAGTGGGCGATGGGTTGCAAGTCTTTCCAGAATTCACCGTGGGCGGCTTCGGGCATGGTCGGCCTCGTTTGTCGTTATGGGGGAGCCTGGGCCGCCGGGCAGGGCGGCCGTGGAGGTTGCGAGGACGACTGTAGGCCGGTTGCGGGGCGTCGGTTTGACCGGATCGGACCGGTTGCTTGCCTGTTTCAGACGGGCTGTTTTCCGGCCGCCGACAAGGCTGCCGGGGCCGCCTGTGGCCACCACGTTTCGAGTTGACAGGTCATATGATTCAGATGTTAATGAATGGCCGTGGCCCGCAATGCATGTGGCCTCAGGTGTCCGGACGCGGCCTTGCCGTCCGGGGAATATCCCGCCGCCCATGAGAAGAACAACAATGTCTCCATGCGCCTTGCTCGAAACCCGGCATGCCAGCACCCAGGCCGTCGACCCGGAACAGCGCCTGAGTTTCTGGGAGGACTACAACGCCACGACCCTGGTGGGGCTCAAGTGCAACTCCTACGCCGAAGACGGCTTCGCTGCCCGCCAGGACAACCTGCAACTGAGCGCCATGCGCCTGGCGCGCATTGTCGGCAACGAACACGTGGTGGAGCGCGACAGCTCGATGATTCGCGGCGTGCCCAAGGAGTCGGTCTTTGTGTCCCTGGTCACCGGCAGCGGGTCGTTCTTCTACCAGGACGGCAGCTGCCAGGTGCTGCAACCGGGGGAACTGGTGGTCTATCGCACCGACAAACCCTACCTGTTCGGTTTCTCCGGGGCGATGCGCCAGTTCATCTTCGACATACCCCAGGAGCAGTTTGCCGAGCGCTGCTTGAAACGCTTCGACCGGCCATTGCGGGTCAGCAGCGAAAGCGGGGTCCAGCGCCTGTTGCTACGCACCCTGGGGGAACGTACCCGGGCCTTTTTCCAGCAGCCGTTGTGCGAGGACGCAGAGGCCTACCAGGACCAGGCCTTCGAACTGCTCGCCAGCATCATTGCCGGGCAGGCCGGGCAGCGGCCGATCAATGCCCTGAGTGCCTCCTACCTGCTGGCGGCCAAGCAATGCATCCATGAGCAGTTGGCCGACCCCGCCCTGAGTTGCGAGCGGGTGGCGGCCCAGACCGGCATTTCCACCCGGCACCTGGCCCGCTTGTTTGCCCTGGAGGGCCTGGTGCCGAGCCGCTTCATTCTCGACAGGCGCCTGCAACTGGCCCGCCAGTTGCTGTGCAGCCGCCAGGGGGCAGGGCTGGATATCAGCGAGGTCGCCTATCGCCATGGTTTTGCCAGCCAGGCGCATTTTGCCCGGGCCTTCAAGGCGCGCTTTCAGCTGACTCCCAGCCAGGCCCGGAGCCGGGGGCTGGCTTAGCCGGGGCATTCAGTCCAGCGGGTCGCGCGGTGGCGGGTTTCCGGTCGTTTCCGGTCCGTGCTGCCCAGCCCGGTCGCGAGCGCGGCGCAGGGTATCCAGGCCACACTTGTGCAACAGATCGTCCAGCAGCGCCCTGGAAACATCCGGTGTGACGGCGTCACCCTGATGCCTGCGAAGCTGCGCCGCTTGCTGCAACAGGCGGGCGCGGGCCTTCTGCCAGAAGTCGATCTCGTCGAGGTAATCCTTGGTCTTGCGGTGCATGGACATCTCCTTTGTCTCAGCGAACAGGCAAGCCCCCGATCAGCGCAAAATCCCGGTAACCGGGGAAGGCGGACTAGCAGACGGACAGGTCCCGACGCGCGACACACCCGGTTGCGAAGGCAATGGCGCGTCGCTGCGGCACGCGAGGTTTCTTCTGGAAAGGAGTGGCGAGGAACTGGACCTGTGGGTCAGGTTGTCGAGGAGAGAATAGGAAACCTTTGGCCATTGTCGCGGTGCATGTGTCGGACCGCTGCTCTTGGCGTGGGGTGATGACGCGGGGAGATGCTACGAGGCAGGCGGTGGCTGATGCCCGGCGTCATGCCGGTGAACATCAGCCCCGGGAGGAAGCAGGGTGGGTCAGCGAGCGGCGGCCGCCAGGGCCGCGGCCTGACGGTCCAGCAGTTGGCGCTGGAAGGCCGTGAACTCCGCTTTGGGCTGCTGCTGGCGCACGAACTCCAGCATCGGGTCCTGGACCGCGGTACGGATGCCCGACAGCGCTTCCAGGGTCGCCAGCCCGCAAAAAGGCACGTAGGCCTCGGAGTAGCCGCCTTCATGCACCAGCACCAGGCGCCCATGGCACAGGCGCTCGGCGGCGTTGCGCAGGCACTGGGTCATCTCGCGGAACGAGTCGCTGTGCAACAGCATCCGCGCCAATGGGTCCACGGCGTTGGCGTCATAGCCGCAGGCGACGATGATCAGCTCGGGTTCGAAGCGCTCCAGGGCCGGCACCACGATCTGCTCCATGGCGTACAGGTAGGCGTCATGGCCGCCACCGGGCAGCAGCGGCACGTTGATGTTGCAGCCCAGGCCGGCGCCGCGTCCGCGTTCGTGTTCACCGCCATAGCCCGGCGGAAAACAGCCGTCCTGGTGCAGGGACAGGGTCAGCACATCGGCCCGCTCCTCGAAGATCGACTGGGTGCCGTTGCCGTGGTGCACATCCCAGTCGATGACCGCCACCTTGCCCAGCCCGTGGCGGGCCTTGGCGGCTTCGATGGCGATGGCGATATTGGCCAGAAAGCAGAAGCCCATGGCCTGGTCGGCGCGGCAGTGGTGTCCCGGTGGCCGCGACAGAGCATAGGCATTCTCGGCTTCGCCGCTGAGCACGGCGTCTACCGCCGCCAGGGCCAGGCCGGCGGACAGCTTGGCGATTTCATAGCTGCCAGGCCCTACCGGTGCTTCTTCCCCCAGGTGGCCACCCCCGGCATCGCTCAGGGCCTTGAAGCGTTGCAGGTAGTCGATTGGGTGGACCCGTAGCAGGTCCGCTTCGCTGGCGGGTGGGGCGCTGCGCACCTGCAATTGTCGGGTCAGGCCGCTGACGTCCATCAGGCTTTTCAGGCGGCGCTTGGTCTCCGGGGATTCGGCGTGTCCGGCGGCGGACGGCGGTTGCACCCAGCCGCCCACCGGCAGGGTCAGCACATGGGGGCCGGCGCTGTGCCACAGGCAGAGTTCATCGAAGAGGAACGCGGTTTTGCTCGTCATGGTGATGTCCATTTTTCAGGGAAAAGAGGAGTGCTGGCCGGGGCGCTTCGCGGCTGGCTAGCGCGGGGTACGGCAACCGAGTACCAAGGCCAGGGACGCCAGGGTGAGCAGCGCGCCCCCCAGCAATAGCCCTTGGAAGCCGCCGCTGCTTTCGATCAGGCGCCCGGCGAGGGTCGGGCCTATGGCCAGCCCGGCGCTGATCACCAGATTGGAGGCATTCATCAGCCGGCCGCTGCGATCCATCTCGGCCATGCGCGCCAGGATCAGCGGCAGGATGAAGGTCCAGGTGAACTTGAACACCAGCGCCGCCAGGGCAAAACGCGCCAGCCGGGGCTGGTCCAGAAGCAGCAGCACCGAGCCCGCCATCAGGCCGTAGCCCAGCACAAGCAGGACGCCGCGGGGCAGGCGGTCGCCGAACAGGGTGGCGCACAGCGCCCCGACGATGCCCATCAGGGTGGCGATGGCCAGGATGTCGCCGTTGGTCTGGGCCGAGAGGCCGGACTGGCTGCCAATGGCGCCGATAAAGGTCCAGACCCCGCTGAGGCTGATGTAGAAGGTGAGGATGCCGAGAATCCCCAGGCCCGCCTTGAGTCGGGAGATCGCCGGTGCCGGCGGCGCGTCGGCGCCAGGGCCTGCCGCCCCCGCCGGAAAGCAGCGGACCAGGGGCAGGCACAGGGTCATCAGCAGCGCCAGGATCAGGTAGCAGGCGCCCAGGCCGAAGCGTTGGAAGAGCATGGGCAGCAGGCTCAGGCCGATGGCCCCCAGCACCAGTTGACCCATCACCCAGAAGCCGTAGGCACGGCTGGGCGTGGGGCTGGCGGCGGCGCTGGCCAGGCAGATGATCATCAGCGAGCCGCCGGCCAGGGCGCTGCCAAAGCGCGCCATCAACAACAGCGAATAGTCATGGGCCAGCATCGACAGCAGGTTGGCGACGATGAACAGCAGGGCGCTGCACAACGCCGCCCGGCGCCAGTCGATGTGTTTCAGCCACCAGATGGCTGGCAGGGTGGCCAGGCTCATGGCCCCCAGCTCGGCGGAAAACAGGTCGCCGATCCGGGTCGGGCTCAATTGCCATTGGCTGGCCAGTTGCGCGGCGATGGCCGGGGCCATCAACAGCACCGCGGGGGTGATGGCGGCGAACAGCACGATGGCCGCCAGCAGGCCCAGAGGCGGGTGGTTGAGGTGTGAGGTGACGCTCAAGGTGGGGTTCCGGGTGGTCATGGACAGGCTCCGCAGGCAAGGGGTTCAGAACACGTGGACCAGGCGCAGCAGGGCATCGGTGCCGGCAAAGCCGTTCTCGGTGGCGACGTTTTGCGACAGGCTGAACAGCAGCTGGTTCTGCTTGTCCAGCCAGTGCCCGAGCTCGAAGCCGACCTGGGTGTAGCGCTTGTGGGTATCGTCGATGCGCCGGTCGTTGATCCGCAGTTCGCCGCCGTCGGCGTGGATCAGGCGCAGGGCGCCATAGGTTGAGGGGGTGAAGTCGTAGGAGGCGAAGGCTTGCAGGCGATAGAGCGGGTCCTGCTTGAGGTCGCTGCCCAGATAGTCGTTGTTGCTGCCGTAGAGCTGGGCTTCGAGGTTGGCTTCCAGCACCCATTTTTCACCCAGGCCCTGGGTGTAGTTGTAGACAAAGGTCGCGCCCCAGCGGTTGGCCCCGGGTGACACGTCCGGGTTGCGGCTGTGGTACTCGCCCAGGGGCAGCGTGACCAGGGTCAGCAGGCCGCTGTAGGTGCGGGTTTGCGGCTGGTTGATGAAGAACAGCGTGCCGCCGACCTGGGGATCGCCGAAGCCGCTTTCGCTGCTGCGGTGCTCGGCGCCGGGCAGGCGGGCGCTGATGTCGGCGAAGGGCACGATGAACTGTGGGGTGCACAGGGTGCCGCACAGGTCGCTGAAGAACACCTGACGGTAGGCCATGGCGTTGATCCGCAGATCGGCCTTGCCGCTGCTGTCGGCCGGGCCGTGGAAATCGCCGGCGCGGGTGGCGGGCAGGTACAGCACGCCGAGGCTGGTGCCCGCGGGGGCGGCGAAGAAGTCCCGGGCGTTGAGGTCCGCGGCGTTGAGCGACAGGCTGGCCAGGGCGCCAGCCAGGGCCAGGGCCAGGGCGGTACGGGTCGGAATCCTTGTCATGGGCGGTGCGTCTCTTGTAGGTGTTGTTATTCGGCGAACGGCTCGCCGGCACACGGCAGTGGGGCAAAAAACAGGCAAAGGCTGCCCGTGGCCGTCAAACGCGACGGCGCAAGTCAGTGCGGATCAGCGGTCTGGATCAGTCGGGCGGGGCGTGGAGCAACTGGGCGATGCGCGCCTTGTCCTTGACGCCGAGCTTGCTGTAGATGGCGCGGATGTGATGGCGCACGGTGTTGGGCGATATGCCCAGGTCCCGGGCCACTTCCTTGTAGGTCTTGCCGTCGCCGAAGCACTGGGCGACGGCGTTTTCCCGGGGGCTGAGCTTGGGTAGCAGGGCGCGGCTGCGGGCCGCCAGCAGGTACAGGTCGCCCACGGCGGAGCAGTCGATCTGCAGGCGCTTGCCCTCGAAGCCGTTGCTGTCCAACGCCATGGGCAATTGCGGACCGTTCCAGCGCGGCCATTCATTGAGTAGCAGGTCGACAAACCCCCGTTCGGCGCACTGCAGTACCCCGCGCTGGTCGCACACCGCCAGGGCCAGGTTGCGCGGGCGACTGAGCCGTTCGCGCATCGCCACCAGGGTGCGGATCTGATTGGCCGACACCGCCGCCACCAGGTGCAGCATCAGGTTGTTCAGCAACTGGCAGTCGTCCTGGTTGAAGCGCGGGGCCCCCGGGGCGCGGTACAGGGCCAGGTGGTTGTTCAGCTGGGTGTGGGGGTCGATGTGCACCACGCACAGCAGTTCGCCGATGTGGTATTGGCGGCCCAGCCAGTTGAGGCCGGCGCCGTTGTCCGGGTCGGCCATGTCGACGATCACCGCCCGGCCCGGCACCTCGTGCACCCGGTGCACGGTGACATCGGTGTGGCGGATCGATTGCCAGTCCGGCAGGTAGCTCGGCGGCAGGCGGTACAGGTAGCAGCTGTGCTCATCCGGCAGGCCATCCACCAGGGCGGCGCGACCCCACCAGGCGCTGTCGAAGGGCAAGAGTTTGCCGATGCGCGCCAGGGCATGGGGGGGAAGGCTTTCGATGTCCTTGTGCTGCGCCAGTTGCTGCAAGTCCAGGGTCAGCTCGCTGAAGGCCTGCAACAGGCTGGCCGGAGCGTGATCGGGTCGGTTCATGGGGCTGTACCTCTGTGCGACGTTGTTATTGTTTTCGTCACGGAAGTGGTTGAGGACCGTACGCCTGGGGGACGTGGGCAGGGCCTGGGACGAGTATCGATGGCTGGGGCGGTGGCCGCCATCCTACAGATGCAGGAGGTGGCCCATGGCCCAGCGGCGCGGGTCGCTATGCTTGAGCGGGTGAATCCGGGATTCCCATTGGGAGTGAGTTCGATGCCGAGGCTGCCTTTTTCCGTTTCGCACTGCGTCAGCGGGTTTGATGCGGTCAGGCTGCGGCCCTGGGGGGCGCGCTTGTGCGGCTTCAGCGAAACGCTGCCGGGCAGCGTGCAACGGCTTGAGGTCGCACAGCCACAGGTCAAGCTGGTGATCGGCCTGGCGTCCCCCTACGGGCTCGCCGCCAATGGGCGCGAGCAGCGCTGCCAGGCGTTCGTGGTGAGCCGCCCGGCCGCTCCGGTGATCGTCGAGCAGAGCGGTGTGCATTCATGCATCGAGGTGGAGCTGCCGCCCTGGGCCGCGTACCGCCTGTTTCAGGGCGATAGCCAAGTGCTTGCCAGCCCTTGGCTGGATTTGCCGGAACTGTGGGGCGCGGCGGTTGGCTTGTTGGTCGAGGCGCTGGAAGAAAACCCTTGCTGGACCAGTCGATTGCTGCGGGTCGAAAGCTTTCTTGTCGAGCGTCTGCAGAACTCGCGCCGTGACGTGCCGCCGATGGTGCGCCTGGCCTGGGAGGAACTGCAGCGTAGTGGTGGCTGTATCCCGATCCACCATCTGAGCGAGCGGGCCGGCTGCAGCGGGCGGCATTTCGCCAGTCGTTTCAAGGCCCATCTGGGGCAAGGACCGAAGGCCTGCGCCCGGCACCTGCGCTTTGCCCGCGCCCAGCAGTTGCTGGAATCGCGACCGGCGCTGGAGCTGGTGCACGTGGCGATGCTGTGCGGCTACAGCGACCAGAGCCACTTCAGCCGCGAGTTCCAGGCATTCGCCGGCTGTTCCCCGGGCGCCTATGCCCGGGGCGGCTGGGCGACGATCCCGGGCAAGCCGGCGTCGTTGCTGGAGGGCTAGAGCCCATCGCGTCCCAGGTCAGTTTTGTTCAAGACCCTGCCCCGACCCTAGGCGGACACTGGCGACTCTGTCTCGGTGAATGTGGAGGATGTATGTCAGGTCGACTGTCTCATGTGGAAATTGGCGTGTTCGATGGTGATCGGGCGCTGGTGTTCTTTCAGCAGCTGTTCGGCTGGTCGCCGCAGCCGCTGGGGGCGGAGCACAACGCTTGGTTGCAGGCGCCGTCGTTCAGCGTCGGGGTACACGGCGACGACCCCGCGGCGCGCATGGTCCTGTACTTCCAGGTCGAGGATCTGGCCGGCAGTGTCTTGCAGGTCCGGGCCCTGGGTGGCCAGGCGGGCGCGCTCAGCGAGCACGAGCCCGGCTTCGGCCGGTTCTGCCTGTGCCACGATCCCCAGGGGGTGTGTTTCGGACTACAGCAGCCGGACCCTTCGTGAAGCGCCGTGGCCACTTCGGTAGCGGCCAGGCGCAGTGACGTCAGGCCAGCACCAGGTCTTGCCCACGGCCGGCAAGCCAGATCAGTCAGGCGGCCGGGCGGGGGTGCTGCAGGCGGTGGAAACAGCGGCTGAAATACACCAGCGAGTCGCCTTGCTCGCGCACGCTGATTTCATCCAGCTCCACCAGCATCACCGAATGGGTGCCGATTTCCTGGACCTCGGTGATGCGCCCCTGGAGGCTGGCCAGGGCCCCCTCCAGCACCGGCAGGGCCTGCCGGCCGTCGCGCCAGGGATGCAGGCCAAAGCGCTGGTCCATGGCCACCCCGGTCATGCCGGCAAAATGCCGGGCGACCTCTTCGTGTTCGCCGCCCAGGACGTTGACGCACAGCTGGCCGTTGCCCTTGAACACCGGGTTCAGGGCACTGCTGCGGTTGACGCAGACCATCAGGGTCGGCGGGCTGTCGGTGACCGAGCAGACCGCGGTGGCGGTGATGCCGCAGCGGCCGGCGGGGCCGTTGCTGGTAATGACGTTGACCGCAGCGGTCATGTGGGCCATGGCGTTGCGAAAGGCCAGTTGCTTGGGATCGAGTACAGGCATGACGAATTCCTCGTGGGCGCAGGGCAGCCGGGTGTCTGGCTGCCAACGCGGGGCTGACGGCGAGCTTGACCTGTAGGAGCCGGCTTGCCGGCGAAGCGGGCCTGGGGGGGTGTGGTGCTTTGGCGGGCGTCTTCGCTGGCAAGCCAGCTCCTACACAAGCCCGCTCCTACATGAGCTAGTTCCTACACACGCCGGCTGCGTGGCTATTGGCGGATGCGGTCGAGCATGTTGATGTCGTCGGGGTTGCTCAGGTGCGGCACGGTCCAGCCGTCGAGGTCGTAGTCCCCCAGGCACTTGTCCACCAGGTCGGTCATGGCCTTCATCGAGCCGCTGGCCTGGGCGTGACGCAGGCACTGCATGCGGATCTCGTCCTGGCTGCCGGCGTAGTTGATCTCGTACAGCTCGTGGCGGCCGCCGAACTCGGTGCCGATGGCGTCCCAGAGCAATTTGAGGATCTTGATCCGCTCTTCGTGGCCCATGCCGCCGGAACCCCGGCAGTAGGTGCTCAGGTATTGGTTGAGCAGCGGGTCCTTGAGGTCGCGGGAGCCGGAGGGCAGGTAGATCAGGCCGCTGGCCACCACTTGCTCGATGATCTTCTTGATGTCGGTGTAGGCCTGGGGCGCCAGGACTCGGTACGCCTGCAGCGCCTGGGCACTGGGCAGGTAGGCGCCGTTCAGCCATTCGCTGGCGTTGCCGTGCATGGCGTCGGTCAGCGACCAGAACAGGTTGCGCCAGGCCAGCACTTCGCCCACTTGCGCCTGGACCCCGCGAAACTCCAGGGAGCCGGTGCATTGCAGGGCCTTGACCAGCAGCCCGCTGATGAAGTCCAGCTTGACCGCCAGCCGGGTGCAGCCCTGCATCGGGAACAGCCGGCCGAAACCGCCCTGGGGGAACCACTGGCGGCAGCGCTCGAAATCGCGGTAGATCAGCACGTTTTCCCAGGGGATGAACACCTTGTCCATGATCAGGATCGCGTCGTTCTCATCGAAGCGGCTGGACAGCGGGTAGTCGAAGGGCGATCCGGTCATGCCCGCCTGCAGCTCGTAGGACGGGCGGCAGATCAGCTTCATGCCGCGGGTATTCATCGGCGCGATGAACATCAGGGCGAAGTCGGTGTTGTCCCCGAGCAACTGGGCCGAGCCCTGGCCGACGAAGTTGTAGTGGGTCAGGGCCGAGTTGGTGGCCACCACCTTGGCGCCGCTGACGATGATTCCGCCGTCGACTTCCTCATCCACCGAGATGAACACGTCCTTGACCTGATCCACCGGTTTGTCGCGGTCGATGGGCGGGTTGACGATGGCGTGGTTGAGGTACAGGCAGGCTTCCTGGATGCGCTTGTACCAGGTGCGGGCGTTGTCTGCGAAGCGCCCGTAGAACTCCGGGTTGGCCCCCAGGGCGCTGCCGAAGGCGGCCTTGTAGTCGGGGCTGCGGCCCATCCAGCCGTAGGTCAGGCGCGACCACTCGGCGATGGCGTCGCGTTGCTGGCGCAGTTCGTCGGGGCTTTTCGCCGAGCGGAAGAACTTGTGGGTGTAGCCGCCATTGCCGGTGTCGGTGTCCCAGCACAGTTGCTCGTGGGTGGCGGGGTCGTGCAGGGCGTCATACAGGCGCGCCATGGAGGCCGCCGAGTTGCGGAAGGCCGGGTGGGTGGTGACGTCCTTGACCCGGTCGCCATAGATGTAGATTTCACGGTCGTCGCGCAGGCTGGCCAGGTATTCGGCACCGGTCAGCGGGCGGTCGGTTGCGGCACGAAAGTCTTCAGGTTTCATATCCAGTCTCGGCATTGTTTTTATGGACTGGGCCCATGATGGGCAGGCGCCGGCGCTGAAAAAATGGCTTTTCCGGCGAATGAGTTGCACTTTCCATGGCCCCTCTGGCGACCGCTGGCAGGCGCCGAGTGATGGCACTTTGCTGCTTTATCGATTCACTTCGAGCTGCGCCGTATCAAGCCTGAAACATTTGTCATATTTGGAAATATTTTTGCGAGTCAGCCATATAAAAGCTCAAGTTCGGCCGATATCTCTTACAGGTCCACGAGCTTAGGTCCCGTGGTGTCCCTCGTCGGTGCAGCACCTGACGCGCCTGACGGTCATTGGCATGGATGCACGTCGCCCCGTTCTCCTTCGAGAGTCGCCCTATGTCCTTGCGTAACCTGAATATCGCCCCCCGTGCTTTCCTCGGTTTTGCCTTCATTGCCTTGCTGGTCGTAGTGCTGGGGGTGTTCGCCATCAATCGCATGTCGGTCATCCGTGAAGCCTCGGTCGACATGGAAAGCAACCAGCTGCCCAGCGTCGGCTTTCTCGGCAACCTCACCGAGAACGTGCTGCGCCTGCGGATTCTCTCGTTCCGGGTGCTGGTCAACCGCGACCCTGCGGGCCTGGCCGAAGCCCAGACGCGCATCGGCGCGCTGGTGGACAAGGTCCGCCAGGCCCAGTCCGGTTATGCGGCGTTGCCCATGGTTGCGGAGGAGGCGGAGCTCTACAAGGCCTTCGCCCTGACCCTGGAAAACTACCTGCAGGCGCAGAAGGAAATGCTCGAACTCTCGCGCCAGGACAAGCTGGATGAGCTGCGCAACCTGATCAACACCCGGATCAAGGACGGCACCGACCAGATGGGCGAGCAGTTGAACAAGCTCATCGCCATCAACGCCGCCGGGGCCAGGAGCGCGTCCCAGGCCGCCGGCGAGCACTACAGCGGGGCCATCACCGGGATCGTCATCGTCGCGGTGATCGCCGCCTTGCTGACCATCGTCCTGGCGCTGTTGCTGACCCGCAGCATCGTCACCCCGCTGAACAAGGCGCTGAACGCCGCCGAGGTCATTGCCGGTGGCAACCTGCGGCAGGTCATCGAGGTCGACGGCAAGGACGAACCGGCGCGGCTGCTGCGTGCCTTGTCCGAGATGCAGGCCAGCCTGCGCCGGACCATCGAACAGATCGCCGGCTCGGCGACCCAGCTGGCCTCGGCCTCGGAGGAACTCAGCGCGGTCACCGAAGAAGCTTCCCGTGGGGTGCAGCAGCAGAACACCGAGATCGAGCAAGCGGCCACCGCGGTCAATGAAATGACTGCGGCGGTGGAGGAGGTGGCGCGCAACGCAGTGTCCACTTCCGAGGCTTCCCAGCATTCGACCCAGGCTGCCCGCGAAGGTCGGGATCGGGTGGTGCAGACCGTCGAGGCGATCCAGACCATGGCCCAGGACGTGCAGGGCACTGCGCTGATGATCGAAGGGCTGGCGGCCCAGGGTCGGGACATCGGCAAGGTGCTGGACGTGATCCGCGCCATCGCCGAGCAGACCAACCTGCTGGCCCTCAACGCTGCCATCGAGGCGGCCCGGGCCGGCGAGGCCGGGCGCGGCTTCGCGGTGGTGGCCGACGAGGTGCGGGCCCTGGCCCATCGCACCGCCCAGTCGACCCAGGAAATCGAGAAGATGGTGGCCGGCATCCAGAACGGCACCGGCGAGGCCGTGGAGTCCATGCAGCAGAGCAACCAGCGCACCCAGAGCACCCTGCAACTGGCCCGCGCCGCCGGCGAGTCCCTGGAGCAGATCGCCGAATCGATCAACCAGATCAATGAGCGCAACCTGGTGATCGCCAGCGCTTCGGAAGAGCAGGCCCAGGTGTCCCGTGAGGTGGACCGCAATCTGGTGAACATCCGTGACCTGGCCACCCAGTCGGCGGCCGGCGCCGACCAGACCAGCGCCGCCAGCCATGAACTGTCGCGCCTGGCGGTGGATCTCAACACCATGGTCGGGCGTTTCGTGATCTAGGGGCACGAACGGTGGGTCCGGGCACTCGACGAGCGGCCCGGCAGCACCTAGGGTTTTGCCTGAGGCATCTTTCATGGAGAAAGCGATGCGCTACTCAGCCCTGACCCAACGGATTGCCGGTGAAGGTTCCGCGGCCTGGAACATCCATTACCGGGCCCTGGCCCTGCGCGAGCAGGGCAGGGACGTGTTGCTGCTGACCATCGGCGACCCGGACTTCGACACCCCCAGGCCGGTGGTCCAGGCGGCGATCGACAGCCTGCTGGCCGGGGACACCCATTATTCGGACGTGCGCGGCAATCTGGCGCTGCGCAGCTGCATTGCCCGGCACCATCATCAGCGCAGCGGGCAGATCGTCGACGCCGAACACGTGGTGGTACTGCCCGGGGCGCAATGCGCGGTGTTCTCCGTGGCCCAGTGCCTGCTCAATCCCGGGGATGAGGTGCTGGTAGCCGAGCCCATGTACGTCACCTACCAGGGCGTGTTCGGTGCCTGCGCGGCGCGCATCGTGCCGGTGCCGGTGCGGGCCGAGCAGGGGTTTCGCGTTGATCCGCGGGAAGTGGCGGCGCGGATCACCCCGCGCACCCGGGCCATGCTGCTCAACAGCCCCAACAACCCCTCGGGCGCCAGCCTGTCCCTGGAAGACTGGCAAGCCCTGGCGCGGCTGTGCTTTGCCCACGATCTGTGGCTGATTTCCGACGAGGTCTACTGTGACCTGCTGTACGAGGGCCGGCACTTCAGCCCGGGCAGCCTGCCGCGCATGGGCGAGCGCACCGCCACCATCAACAGCCTGTCCAAGTCCCACGCCATGAGCGGTTGGCGGGTGGGCTGGGTGATTGCCCCGCCGACCCTGGCCGGGCACCTGAGCAATCTGTCCCTGTGCATGCTCTACGGCCTGCCGGATTTTGTGCAGAACGCGGCGGTGGTGGCCCTGGACCGCGACCTGCCGGAGGTGGCGCAGATGCGCGAAGAGTACCGGCGGCGCCGGGATCTGGTGTGTTCGCTGCTGAGCCAGTGCCCGGGCCTGACCCCGATCCGCCCGGATGGCGGCATGTTCGTCATGGTGGACGTGCGCAGCACCGGGCTGGACGCCCAATCCTTCGCCGACTGCCTGCTGGAGGGCCACGGTGTCTCGGTGCTGGCCGGCGAAGCCTTCGGCCCCAGTGCCGCGGGGCACATCCGCATCGGCCTGGTGCTGGACTGCGAGCGCCTGACTGAAGCCTGCCGGCGCATTGCCCTTTGCACCGGCGAACTCCTCGAACGCCGCCCCCCCAACCCGCCACCCGTACCCCGTAGCCTCTTGTAGGAGCCGGCTTGCCGGCGAAGAGGCCATCAAGTCCTGCATCGCCCTGGTGAACGCCTTCGCTGGCAAGCCAGCTTCTACGGTCGCCCTGGCACCGCACGATATTTCCGTAGGAGCCGGCTTGCCGGCGAAGCGGCCATCAGGTCTTGCATCGCCCTGGTGAACGCCTTCGCTGGCAAGCCAGCTCCTACGGTCGCCCCGGCACCGCACGATATTTCCGTAGGAGCCGGCTTGTAGTGGTCCAGTTTTTTTGGACCACTCTGTAGGAGCATTAGGCCGCCAGCCTTTCAAAAGCGGCGGGCGGCAGATCGTTCGAGGCGCTGTGGCAACGCCGATGGTTGTAATGGGCAATGAAATCCATCACATCCTTCTGCGCCTCAAAATGATTCTGGTAGCCATTTTCAGGCGACCAATCGTGTTTCAGTGTCCGGAAATAACGCTCCACCACCGCGTTGTCCCAGCAGTTTGCGCGTCGACTCATGCTCTGCACGATCTGCTTTTCAGCCAGGTATTCGACAAAGCGATCCGCGGTGTATTGGCAGCCCTGGTCCGAGTGGAATACCAGCGCTGAACCAGGCCGACGTATGCCAACAGCCAGCCGCAACGCCTTGAGCGACAGCTCGGCATCGGCGGTCCTGGAAAAGGCCCAGCCGACGATCCGACGTGAAAACAAATCCATCACGATTGCCAGGTACAGCCAGCTTCCACCGACGCGAATGTAAGTGATGTCTCCGGCCCAAAACGTATTGGGTGATGCAGGATTAAAGCGACGATCGAGGACATTGGCTGCGGTATTGCTGGGCTTTCCGGTCCGACGATAGTGAGCGTAACGGGCTCGTCGCCTGACCAGTCCAAGGTTTTTCATCAGACGGCCCATACGATGGCGCCCAACCGCTACGCCCTGTTTTTGAGCTCTCTGGCAAATCCCCGGGCGCCCAGGGCACCTCGATGCTCCCGGTGCAGTTGCCGAATGGTCTTTTCCAGTCGCCGCTCGACCCCAGGTTCAGACCGAGCCACGGGCTTGGCGTAATAGCTGCTGCGAGGCACGCCCAGAAGTCGGCAGCAGTGCCGAATGGAGAGCTGTCCTTTCAAACCCTCGATCATTTGATTCGGCTGAACAGCACCTTCAGATGAGAGGGCAATTGCTTTTTTAGGACGCTATTCTCGGCTTCCAGCAAGGCGAGCCTGGCCTGCAGTGAATCAATCAGTTCCTGGTCCTGAGGGCGTGTGGGCAGCAAGGCTCCTTCATGCTCCTTGCGCCATCTGGCGACCCAGCGTCGCAGGGCTGTAGGTCCAACCCCGGTTTGCTCACATGCCTTAGGCACCGAGTAATTCATTTCCACGACCAAGCGAATGGCTTCAGCCTTTTCTTCAGCGCTAACAACCCGAAATCCCATGATGCTTCCTTAGGTTGAAACTCCTACAGAGTGGTCCAGGAATATTGAGCCACAACAAGCCAGCTCCTACGGTCGCCCTGGCACCGCACGATATTTCCGTAGGAGCCGGCTTGCCGGCGAAGAGGCCATCAAGTCTTGCATCGCCCAGGTGAACGCCTTCGCTGGCAAGCCAGCTCCTACGGTCGTCAGGGGCGCTGTGGTGGTGGCGATTCGTTAACCGGCCTGTCGTGTCCTGAGGTCCCAGGCGGCGCTGTTGACCAGGTTGGGCGGGCGCTGCCCGGACAGGGCCGCCAGCAGGTTGTCCACCGCGCAGCGGGCCATGGCTTCACGGGTTTCGTGGGTGGCCGAGCCCATGTGCGGAGTGGCCACCACGTTGGGCAGTTGCAGCAGCGCTGAGTCCGGAGCCAGCGGTTCGCGCTCGAACACGTCCAGCCCGGCGCCGCGGATCCGTCGGGCCTGCAAGGCTTCGATCAGCGCCGCTTCGTCCACCACCTTGCCCCGGGAAATATTGATGAAGATGCTCTCCGGGCGCATCAGAGCCAGTTCGCGGCGGCCGATCAGCCCCTGGGTCTTCTCGGTCAAGGGCAGGGTCAGGCAGATGAAGTCGGCCTCTTGCAGCAGTTGCTCCAGGCTCCGGTAGCGGGCGTTGAAGCGTTGCTCCACCGCCGGCTTGGGGCTGTTGCTGTGGTAGATCACCGGCATGCCGAAGCCGAAATGCCCGCGCTGGGCCAACGCCTCGCCAATCCGGCCCATGCCGATGATGCCCAGGGTCTTGCCGTGCACGTCGCTGCCGAAATGCAGCGGACCGATGTTGCGCTGCCATTGCCCGGCGCGCACCAGGTTGGCCAGTTCCACCACCCGCCGGGCGGTCGCCAGGATCAGCGCGAAGCCGGTGTCGGCGGTGGTTTCGGTGAGCACGTCGGGGGTGTTGCTGAGCAGGATGCCGCGCCGGGTCAGGTAGTCGATGTCGTAGTTGTCGACCCCCACCGAGACACTGGCCACCGCCTGCAGGCGCGGTGCCAGGTCCAGCAGTTCGGCGTCCAGGCGCAGGCTCGCGCCCAGCAGCCCGTCGGCGCTGGGCAGGGCCTGGCGCAGGGCCTTGAGGCCGGCGGGGCCCAGGTCTTCGATCAAGGTGACCACGGTCTGTTCCTGCAGGCGCGCCATCAGCGACGGCGAGAGTTTCTTGTACAGCACCAGGTGTTTTTTCATGTCGGTTCTCTGTGGCGATTCAGGAATGGGCCAGGCGGCGCGGCAGGGGCAGGCCCTTGGCCCGGGGCGCGCCGGCGCCGGGTGCCAGCAGCAGGGTCAGCAGCACCGAGAGCAGCAGCGCGCCGCTCATCAGCAGGTAGGAGGCCCCGGGGGAGCCGGTGGCGCTGTTCAGGTAGCCCACCAGGTAGGAGCCGCCGAAGGAGCCCAGGGCGCCCATGCTGTTGATCAGGGCCATGGCGCCACCGGCCACGTTGGCCGGGAGAATCTCCGGAACGATGGCGAAGAACGGCCCATAGGGCGCGTACATGCAGGCCCCGGCGATCACCAGCAGGCCGTAGGACCACCAGAAGTGCTCGGCGCCCAGCAGGTAGGAGGCGTAGAAGGCGAGGGCGGCCACCAGCAGCGGCGGCCAGACGAAGCGCTTGCGCTTCTGGGTCCGGTCCGAACCCCAGGACACCGCGAGCATGGCGATCACCGCCGCCAGGTAGGGCAGGGCCGAGAGCCAGCCGGCTTCGACCATGTCCATCTGCGCGCCGTGCTTGAGGATCGACGGCAGCCACAGGACAAAACCGTAGACCCCGATGCTCCAGCAGAAGAACTGCAGGGCAAGGATGATCACCTTGGGCGAGCGGAACGCCTCGGCGTAGTTCTTCACTGCCTTGATGCCTTGCTGTTCGGCGGTCAGGGCGCTTTCCAGGTCCTGTTTCTCCTGGGCGCCGAGCCACTGGGCCTGGCTGGGCCGGTCATCGGCCAGGCGCCACCAGATAAAGGCCCAGAGCACGGCCGGCAAGCCTTCGACGATGAACATCCAGCGCCAGCTGAAGTGTTGCACCAGGTAGCCCGAAACCACCGACATCCAGAGCATGGTCACCGGGTTGCCGAGGATCAGGAAGGTATTGGCCCGGGAGCGTTCGGCCCGGGTGAACCAGTGGCACAGGTACACCAGCATCGCCGGCATCACCGCCGCTTCCACCACCCCGAGCAGAAAGCGGATGGCGATCAGCGTGTAGGCGTTGGACACGATCCCGGTGAGGGTGGCCAGGCCGCCCCAGAGGATCAGGCTGACGAAGATCAGCTTCTTCACGCTGCGTTTTTGCGCGTAGATCGCCCCCGGCACCTGGAAGAAGAAATAGCCGAGGAAGAACAGCGCCCCCAAAAGCGATGACAGCCCGGGGGTGATCTGCAAGTCCTCGGCCATCCCGGAGGCGGCGGCGAAGCCATAGTTGGCGCGGTCCAGGTAGGCCAGGCTGTAGGTGATGAAGACCATCGGCATGATGTACCACCAGCGGCGGGCGGCGAGTTTGAGGTTGTCCATGAAAGTTCTCCTGAGCTTGTTGTTTTTGTCGCAACAGGTGGTTCTGGGTTTTCGTTCGGATGCGCAATGCCGGTGTGTAGGAGCCGGCTTGCCGGCGAAGAGGCCCTCGAGCCTTGCATCGCCCTGGTGGGCCCCTTCGCTGGCAAGCCAGCTCCTACAGGGCGCAGGCGGTTTTAAGGGGCGGTGCCTGGTCCGGCAGTTCGTGGCGTCGGGGCAGGCCTTCCATGTCGCCACGGCTCTGTATCGCGCGGCTGCCGACCCAGTTGGCGCGCTGCACCGCTTCGATCACGCTGCGGCTTTCCAGCAGGGCGCTGATCAGGCCCACGGCGAAGGCATCGCCGGCACCGACGGTGTCCACCACCTGGGACACCGGCACGCCGTCGACGAAGCCGGCGTCCAGGTGGGTGCGGTAGTAGGCGCCATGGGCGCCGAGCTTGATCACCACGGCTTCGGCGCCCTGGTCCAGGTAGAACGCGGCAATGTCCGCCGGGTCGTCACGGCCGGTGAGCAGGCGGCCCTCGCCGAGGCCCGGCAGCACCCAGTGGGCCAGGGCCGCGAGGCGGTTGATCTCGCGGATCATCAGCGCTTCGCTGGCCCACAGGCCGGGACGCAGGTTGGGATCGAACGACACGCTGCGGCCGCTGGCGCGCAGGGTCTGCATCAGGTGGCCCGACAGCTCCCGGGCCGAGTCCGAGAGGGCCGGGGGAATGCCGGTGGCGTGCAGGTGACGGGCCTGGAGCAGGGCCGGGGCCAGGTCGTCGAGACTCAGGTGGCTGGCCGCCGAGCCGCGGCGGAAGTACTCGACTCGCGGGTCGTCGCCGGTTTCTTCCCGGGACTTGAGCTGAAAGCCGGTAGGGTGCAGCGGGTCGCGGCGCACGAAGCGGCAGTCCAGGCCCTCGGCTTCGAGGGTGTCGAGCACGAAGCGCCCCAGTGAATCGTTGCCGACCCGGCTCAGCCACGCCACCTTGAAGCCCAGGCGCGACAGGCCGATGGCGACATTGCTGTCGGCCCCGGCGATGCGCTTGTGAAAGTGCTCGACCTGGGCCAGATCGCCGCTGTGTTCGGCGACGAACATCGCCATGGTTTCACCGAAGGACAGGATATCGATCTCAGACATGGGCAGGCTCCAGTCGCGATTGGCCAAGGTGCGCCAGCAGCTTGACCTGTTCGCTGGTGAGCGCCAGCAGGTCGGCGCCTTGCAGCGGGTATTCCACGGCCCGGGTAATGCCTTGAGTCATGTGCCGCAGCAGGTGTTCCCATTGCCGCAGTTCCGGGGCGTCCGGCGCTATGGCCACCCGCTTGCCGTCGGTGCGCAGGCGCACGGCCTTGCAATGCACGTAGGCCACATGCCGGCCCAGCAGGCGCGCGGCATCGAGGGCCGATTGCGCCTGCCATTGCCAGTTGCCGATATCGAAGGTCATGCGCAGCGGCAGGTCCAGCCCTTGCACGGCGCTGAAAAAGCGCTGGAAGGGTTCGATGCGCCCCCCGTGATCGGTCTGGTCGTTCTCCACCAGCAGCCGCACCGGCTGCGCCGCCAGCAGGCGGCCGAGGCTGTGCAGGTCGTGATGCGCGTTGAAGTGGCCGAGGGACACCTTGAGGTCGCGGGCGCCGAACGCCCGGGCCCGTTGCAAGGTGGCGGCGAGTTCCAGATTGGGTTCGCGGCGTTCGGCCTGCCACAGCTCCAGGGGCGAGGAAAATACGCTTTCCAGGCCATGTTGCTCGGCGCTTTGCGCCAGCTGCGCGGGGTTTTCGTCGCTCAGCAGCTCTTCGCGCCATTCAATCCAGGACGCGCCGGCGGCGGCCACCAAGGGGATGAAATGCGCCTGACCGTGCTCACGCACAAGGTCCGCGCCGTAGCTGGACAGACTGATGGAAACGGGTGATCGCTGCATGTTTCTGACCTCTGAAACCGGTTTCATTTTTGTTCGTTAAAAAACTCGTGGCGCCTGCGCCGCCGTTACAACACGGTGGAGCCGCGGACGATCAACTGCGCCGGGAAATCCATCACCCGCGGCGCTGCGGCGTCGCCCTGCAGGCGCTTGAGCAGACAGTCGAAGGCGCTGGCGCCGATGGCGGCGGTAGGCTGGGCCAGGGCCGTGATGCCGCTGCCCACCAGGGGGTACCAGTCCAGGTCGTCGAGACCGATCAGGCCGATGTCCTCGAACAGCGGGCACTGCAGTTCGCGCAGGGCGCGGGTCGCCGCCAGGGTCGCCACGCCGTTGGCGCAGAACAGCGCCTTGGGCCCGGGACCGGGGGTGTCGAGAAAGTTCTTCAGGTGGTGGGCCAGGGCCTCGCCGGTTTCCAGTGACTGGCCGCGCAAGGCCGGGCGCCGGGTAATCTCGGCCTGGAACGCGGCGCTGCGTTCGAGCCGCGAGCTGGTGCCGTCATGGGGTTCGCTGACCAGCAGCAGGTCGCGGTAGCCCTGGTGGTCCAGGTGCTCGATGGCAGTGTGTACCGCCGCCGGGTTGTCCAGGCCCACCAGATCGGCGTGCAGGGAGGCAAGCTTGCGGTCCACCAGCACCAGGGGCAGTTCCTGCTGCAATTGCTGCAGTTGCTCCAGGTGGTGGCCCAGGGTATTCACGATCAGGCCTTCGATGTTGTAGGCCCGCAGGTTGGCCAGGTGTCGGGCTTCCTGTGCATCGTCGCGGTCGGTGTTGCACACCACCAGGCTGTAGCCGTGCTGGCGGCAGGCGGTTTCCACGCCGTGCATCACGGCAATCGAATAGGGGTTGCGGATATCCGCCACCAGCATGCCGATCAGGCGGGTGCGCCCGCGCTTGAGGCCGCGGGCCATCTGGTTCGGGCGGTAGCCCAGGTCGTTGATGGCTTGCTCGATGCGCAGGGCGGTGGCATCGGAGAGCAGGGCGCGGTCGTCGCCGATGAAGCGCGACACACTGGCCTTGGAGACCCCGGCATGACGGGCGACATCGAGCATGGTGACGCGATTGCGCTGGGCGGCGGAAAACGGATTCAAGGGTGCGGACCTTATTCTTGGAATTATCGGTTTGCAGTCGTTCCGGAGATGGAGCTGAAACCGGTTTCAGGAAACCGCAAAAAGCCGTTCGCCGTCAAGGGTGCCGAAGCAGGAAATATCCCGCGCGGCGCTGGATGGCTGACCAACGGTCGCCCTCAGGGGCGCGTCAGGTGCTGCTGCAGGTAACGCAACAGGGCGCTGTAGAGCGCGTCGACTTCGGCGGCCAGGCCCCTGGCGCGCAGGCAACCGTGCACCAGCCCCAGGCCCGGGTACAGCTGGCTGGCGACCCCGGCCGCGAGCAAGTGCCGGTGATAGCACTCGCCGTCGTCGCGTAGCGGGTCGAACTGCGCCAGGGCGATGAAGGCCGGTGGCAGACCGTCGAACTGCTGCGCCAGCAGCGGCCGGGCATAGGCCGAGCGCTGTGGCCGGCCAGGCAGGTACAGGGCCTGGAAACAGTCCAGGTCGCTGCTGCTGAGCAGCGGCGCATCGGCGTACCGGCTGCGCGAGGGCAGGTCGGCCGCGCCACCCAATCCTGGGTAGACCAGCACCTGGGCGGCGGGCAAGGGTTCGGCGGCATCGCGCAGGGCCAGGCACAGGGCCGCGGCCAGGTTGCCACCGGCGCTGTCACCCATCACCAGCCGTCGCCGGCGGTCCAGGGGCAGCGGGCTCAGGCCCTGCTCCAGGGCGCGCCAGACCCCCAGGCAATCGTCGAAGGCCGCCGGGAACGGGTGTTCCGGAGCCCGGCGGTAATCCACGGCGATCACCAGGATCTCCAGTTCGTCGGCCAGCGCGGCGCAGATGAAATCGTGGGAATCCAGGCTGCCCAACACCCAGCCGCCGCCGTGCAGGTACAGCAGCCAGGGCCAGCCCGACGCCGGGGGCGGACGATCCGGGTGATAGGCCCGCAGCGGCACTGTTGCCAGTTGCAGGTCATGCACGGCCAGCCCGGGCGGACGGGGCGGGGTGAAGTCCCGGCACATGCGCTCATAGCTGTCGCGCAGGCCCTGGAGGCTGCTGTCGGTGCTGGTGTAGCTCAGGGTGCGCCGGACGAAGGCCGCCAGCTCGGCAGAAAGCGGGTAACGGCTCATGGATAGCCTCACAGGGGTAGGAGCTGGCTTGCCAGCGAAGGTCCGTGAGACCGCCTTCGCCGGCAAGCCGGCTCCTACGGAGGGCGGTTACAGGTTGGCTTTGACCGCGGCCACGCTATCGCCGCCGTCGAAGGTGGTGACCCCCGTCAGCCAGCGCTGCAGGTCCTCGGGATGCTCGCGCAGCCATTGCCGGGCCACGTCCTGGGGCGTCTTGCGCTGCATGATCGGCACCATCAGCTGGCTTTCCTGGGCCGCGCTGAAGCTCAGGTTCTGCAGCAGTCGATACACATTGGGGCAGCGCTCGGCGTAGTCCGGCACGGTGACCGTGGACACCGTGGCCGCCCCCTCGTTGGGGCCGTACACGTCTTCGCTGCCGCTGAGGTAGGTGATGGCCATGTTGATGTTCATCGGGTGCGGGGTCCAGCCGACGAACACCACGAATTCCTTGCGATTGATCGCCCGCTGCACCGCCGCCAGCATCCCGGCCTCGCCGGACTCGATCAGCTTGAAGCCCTTGAGGCCGAAATGGTCGGTGTCGATCATGGTCTTGATCGTGGTGTTGGCGCCGCTGCCGGGCTCGATGCCGTAGATCCTGCCCCCCAGCTGGTCCTTGAATCGGGCGATGTCGGCGAAGGTTTTCAGGCCCGCCTGGGCCACGTAGTCCGGCACCGCCAAGGTCGCCTGGGCGTCCGTGAGGCTGGGCCGGTCCATGACCTTGACCTGCCCGGCCTCCAGGAAGGGCGCGATGTTCTGGTCCATGGCCGGCTTCCAGTAGCCGAGGAAGATGTCCAGGCGCCGGTCGCGGATGCCGGCGAAGATGATTTGCTGCACCGCGCTGGTCTGCTTGCTGTCATAGCCCAGACCACCCAGCAGCACATCGGCCATGGCACTGGTGGCGATCACATCGGTCCAGTTGACCACCCCCATGCGCACGGCCTTGCAGGACGGGGGCTCGGCGGCCCAGGTGGGGGCACTGAGCAGTGCAGTGGCGCACAGGAGCAGGAAACAACGCTTGAACGGTGTTTTCATCAGAGGATCTCTTGCGGCAGGTGGCTTGTTGTTCAGAGCGGCGTCTTGTTGCGCCGTGCTGGCCACCTTACGTGGCCCTGATGGTCCGGGAAACGCTCTGCAGCGACCGGCTTTTGCCCTGTGGCGACTGCCCGGGTGCACTTCACGCCCGCAGGCTCATCCAGGTCGCGATCAGCAACAGCCCTGGCGGTTGTGCCAGGGCCTGGGCCGCTATCAGAACTGATAGGTAAAGGCGGTTTGAATACCGGTCGTGTCGTTGCCGCCAGGCTCCTGTGTCCAGAACACACCGGCATGCACGGTGCTGTTCTGGTTCAAGGCATAGCTTGCCCCGGTGCCTGCGGCAAACCGGGTGTAGTGCTGTTTATCGGCTTGGTAGGTGTAGCGTCCCAGGTCGTCCATGCGGGCTTGAAAGGCATCCTGGTCTTTGTGCAGGTCCTGGATCAGGCCCAGGTTGGCATTGAGCTCCAGCTGTTTGGTCAGGCGCTTGGCGGTCCGTACGCCGGCGTTCAGGCTGGTCACCGAGCGCTGCATTTTGGCGTAGCTGGCCGCCATTACGGCGCCGCTGTGCTCGCTATAGCCTTGGCGGCTGACTTGAGTCTGGCTGAGGCCGATGTACGGCGTCACGTTCAGGCTATCGAGGCGCAGGCCATAGCCACCCTCGATGCTGAAGGCCTTGCCACGCAGGCTCGAACGCCCTTTACCGGCTTCGGTATAAGCCAGTTGCTCACGGCGGATATCGACCTTGGACGACAGATAGGCCGCCGCCAGACGCCCCTGCCAACCCAGGCCCTGGCCCGATTCGTCCACGGCAACGAACATCGCCACTGCCGGGGCGTTGGAGCCTGCATTGGTGTAGTTGTCCGGCAATTGCTGATCGAGGTTCTGCTCCAGGGTGATGCCTACACGCAGGTGTTCGTCAGGACGGGCGCCCAGGGTCAGGCTCGTGGAGGTCTGGCGAGTCTCGCGGTTTGTGCTGTAGCTGGGGCCAACCCCGATACAGAACGAGCCGCTGTCGATCTGGCACTCCTGGCTCATCAACCGATCCAGTTGCGCACTGCGCAGGTCCAGGACTCCCCATGCCTGATTGGCGCTTTTGGCCATCGCGGTCCGGGTATTGTCCAGATCAAGCAGGTGAGTGCCGGTTTCCGTGATTTTCCACAGTGCGGCGTGTAGGGCGCCATTCGCCGTTAGGCTCAGGCCGACGGCAATATTGCCGTCGGCGGACACGCCAGTCGCTGCCGACTGTTGGCCGCCCAACGTGCCCAAATCGATCATGCCGCCTGCATCGGTGTGTCTGAAGGCGTGGCTATCGCCTTCTGCAGTGATGGCAAACCCGACGACCACGCGGCCGTCGGCGGACGCCGCGTAAGCACTGGAGTCGCCGCCCCAGGAACCGAGCCCGACCATGCCGTTCGCGTCAGTGTGTTTAAACGCTTGAGTCGCGCCGGTGATGGTTTCTGAACTGCCCACCACCACCAAACCGTTGGCGGATACTCCCAAGGCTCCGGAGGTTGTTCCGCCGAGCGTGCCCAGGTCGGTCATGCCGTTGGCATCGGTGTGCTTGAACGCGTGTTGTACGTTCGAACCGGTATCGGTGTCCGCCAGCCCCACGACTACGCTACCGTCGCCGGACACCGCCGTTGCAAGGGCGTCGCCACTGTTGTCTGCCTTCAAGGTCCCCAGATCGATCATGCCGGTCGCCTCCGTGTGCCTGAAGGCACGAGTCCGCCCTTGGAGATTCAAGGAGTCGCCAACCACCACGGCGCCGTCAGCGGATACGCCATTGGCGCTGGATGACGCGCCGCCCAATGTGCCTAGATCGATCATGCCGGTCGCGTCGGAGTGCTTGAAGGCATGAATCGAGTCTGGGGTAGCTGATTTTCCCACGACCACACTGCCGTCGGCGGATATGGCATAGGCAAAGGAATCGTCTCCACCCAAGGTCCCCAGATCGACCATGCCAGTGGCATCGCTGTATTTGAATGCGCGATCCTGGCTTGTGTGTGATGTTGTGTTTATCGCGATTACACGACCGTCAGCGGATATGCCGAAGACCATAGAGTCCTCGTTACTCGAAGAACCTAAATCAATACCGTCGATTGTAGTGAGTGCATGGGACTGCGCTGAATAAGCAACGCTGTATAGCAGGGCGATTGCTGTTATTACGGATGGGTATTTCAACGTTTTAACCTTTTGGCGAAGCAGAAAGCACAACAGCCCGTAGAAGTTACAGGCTGCTTTTGGGGGGCGGCTGATTGCTGTGGGCTCTATGGAAGGGGCGTGCGGGTGCTCTATTACAAGTGTTCTGGTCTTTTGCGCATGGCGAGGTCGGCGAATTTCAGGCGTTCAGCAGAGGGGAGTTACTTTAAAGCGAGGAACTAACGTCAAGTGGTTAGTTGGCTAAGTCCTGGGCTGTAAAAGCCGGCCATTTTATTTTTAGTGCGAGAGAGGGTCTTTAAGATAAATCTGAAATTGATCTTGAAGTGATGGGGCGATTTATTGGCGAGCTAGATCAGTGCAACTGATTTTAGTTGGTCAGTACTGGAGGCCGTTCGCATTGGATCAACTGCGGTTATCCAGCCTCGCACTCGCCATATGGCATTGCGGACGAGGCCGTCGCGATTCTCACGGACGATCCCGCGCAGCGGCCAGGATCGGCTTCACGTTGTCTTGTACCGGTTCAGCTGAACAGTCCGGCGGCGATATTGATGGAGAAACCCAGGATCGCGGTATTGAACAGAAAACCGATCAGCGACTGGGCCAGGACGATCCGCCGCAGCTCGCGAGTGGCCACGCCGACGTCCGAGGTCTGCACCGCGACGCCGATGGTGAAGGAAAAATACAGAAAGTCCCAATAGTCCGGATCGGTCAGGCCCTCGGCGAAGCGCAGTGCCGGCTCCTTGCCGCTCCAGGTGTAATACAGGCGCGCATAGTGCACGCTGAAAATCACCCCCACCAACAGCCAGGAGCCGATCACCGTGATACCGGTAAAGGCGTAGTGCAGCAGGCGCCGGGTAGTGTCCAGGTCCTTGCTGCCCACCAGTTCCAGGGTAATGGTCACCAGACTGGCGATGGCGGCGATGCAGATGATCAGCAGCACCAGCCCGGCGTTTTCATCTTCGGTTTCAGCGATGCGTTTGACCTGATCGGCCCGTGCTCGCACGGTGAGCCAGAACATCAGCGCTAGGTAAGACCAGACGGCGGCGTTCCAGCCGATGAGGACCTTGCTGGTCAGGTTTTCGGCAGGGGCCAGAAAGCCCACGGCGCAGCCGATCAGCACACCGATGGTCAGACGGGGGTGGGTGCGTATGACGATGGACATGATTGCTCGCAGCTTGGGGAAGAGGGGAGAACAGTAGCATCTTGGCGGACGCCTTCGCTGGCAAGCCAGCTCCTACCGAGGGCGGCGGTGTTTCCACGGTCTGGCCCCCCCCCCCCCACATTTCCCGTAAGAGCCGGCTTGCCGGCGAAGAGGCCCGCGAGGCATGCAGCGCTTGGACGGACGCTTTCGCTGGCAAGCCAGCTCCCACCGAGGGCGGCGGTGTTTCCACGGTCCGGCCCCCCACATTTCCCGTAGGAGCCGGCTTGCCGGCGAAGAGGCCCGTCAGGCATGCAGCGCTTGGACGGACGCTTTCGCTGGCAAGCCAGCTCCCACCGAGGGCGGCGGTGTTTCCACGGTCTGGCCCTCCACATTTCCCGTAGGAGCCGGCTTGCCGGCGAAGAGGCCCGTGAGGCATGCAGCGCTTGGGCGGACGCCTTCGCTGGCAAGCCAGCTCCTACCGAGGGGGGCGGTGTTTCCACGGTCCGGCCCCCCACATTTCCCGTAGGAGCCGGCTTGCCGGCGAAGAGGCCCGTCAGGCATGCAGTGCTTGGGCGGACGCCTTCGCTGGCAAGCCAGCTCCTACGGAGGGGCATGCCTCGCCGTCCACCCTCGCGCACTTTTGTCGAGGCTTGTTCGAAGTTGTAACAACCCCCGCGCAATAACCCCCAAAGCCCAGGTTTTTACCTAATAAAAACAAAGGGATATCTCAAGGATTCGACCAATAGGAGCTCTAGGCCCCGGCAATTGCCGCCTTGTTGAACACTCGTTTAGTATCACCCTCAAGTCACCCCCTCACGCCAACCACAATAATTCGAGGACGCCCATGACCCCTTCATCGTCGCTGCTCAACCGGATCGAAGCCGGTGTCGCCTGGATCACCCTCAACCGCCCGGCGCAACGCAACGCCCTGGACATCCCGACCCTCAAAGCACTGCACAGCCTGCTGGAAACCTATAACAGCAACCCCAACGTCCGGGCCGTGGTGCTGACGGGTAGCGGCCGCAGTTTCTGCGCCGGGGCCGATCTGGCGGAGTGGGCCGAAGCCGAAGCCCGCGGCGCCCTGGAAAGCTACGGCTGGACCGAAACCGCCCACGCCCTGATGTCCCGCCTGCACAGCCTGGACAAACCCACCATCGCTGCCATCAACGGCACCGCGGTGGGTGCGGGCATGGACCTGAGCCTGTGCTGCGACCTGCGGGTGGCGGCGCAGTCGGCGCGGTTCAAGGCCGGCTACACCAGCATGGCCTACTCGCCGGATGCCGGCGCCAGCTGGCACCTGCCGCGCTTGATCGGCAGCGAACAGGCCAAGCGCCTGCTGTTTCTCGATGAGTTGTGGAGCGCCGACCGGGCCCTGGCCGCCGGCTTGGTGGGCGAGGTCTGTGCCGATGAGCAGTTGATCGCCTGCGTCAGTGAGCTGGCGGCGCGCCTGGCGGCGGGCCCGACCTTCGCCTTTGCCCAGACCAAGAAGCTGATACGCCAGGGCGCCGAGCGCAGCTTGCCGCAGCAGTTGGCGGCCGAGCTGGCCGCCGGTCTGTTGTGCGGGCGCAGTGCCGACGGCGCCGAAGCCTTGCACGCCGCCACGGAAAAACGCCCGCCACGTTTCCAGGGGTTGTAGGAGCGGCAGGGCGGCATTGCGTTTGCCTGCGCAAGGGCCCCTGGGTCGTGCGCCCATTTTGCAGGAGCCGGCTTGCCGGCGAAGGCGCCCGCAAGAACAGCGCCTTATTCAAGGGCCTCTTCGCCAGCAAGCTGGCTCCTACGGGAAGGTTTTTTCGGCAGGCCGTCCTGCCCGATCACTGGTTTTTTGCACCGTCACTCACTCACAGGTAGCGCCATGAATTTCCAACTCAGCCAAGAACAAGAAATGCTGGTGGACGCGGTTCGCAGTTTTGTCAGCAAGGAGTTGCTGCCCCACGAAGAGGCGGTGGACCGCGCCGATGAGGTCAGCGCCGACCTCGCCGGAGAAATCCGCAGCAAGGCCATCGCCGCCGGTTTCTATGCCTTCAACATGCCGGAGGAGGTGGGCGGCGGCGGCCTGGACTACCTGTCCCAGGCGCTGATCGAGCGCGAGCTGGCCAAGTGTTCCTGGGCCCTGCATGTGTTCGTTGCGCGGCCGTCGAAGATCCTCATGGCCTGCACCGGCTCACAGATCGGCGACTACCTGCTGCCTTGCGTGCAAGGGCGCAAGGTCGATTGCTTCGCCCTGACCGAGCCCGGCGCCGGTTCCGATGCCAATGCGATCAAGACCCGCGCGGTGCGCGAGGGCGGCGACTTCGTGCTCAACGGCAGCAAGCACTTCATCAGCCACGCCGGGCATGCGGATTTCGCCATCGTGTTCGCGGTCACCGGCACCTATGAGCACAACGGCCGCCAGCGCAACGCGGTGACCGCGTTCCTGGTGGACCGCGACACCCCGGGCCTGACCATCCGCCGTGGCCCCAAGTGCGTGAGCAACCGTGGCTACCACACCTTCGAGATGTTCTTCGACGACTGCCGGGTGCCCGCCAACAAGGTGCTGGGGGAGGTGGGCAAGGGCTGGGACGTGGCCAACGCCTGGCTCACCGCAGGGCGGGTGATGGTCGCGGCCAACTGCGTGGGGCAGGCCCAGCGCGCCCTGGATGCCTCCTTGCAATGGGCGGCGGACCGCAAGCAGTTCGGCCAGGCCATCGGCAGTTACCAAGGGGTTTCGTTCAAGCTGGCGGACATGGCCACGCAGATCCGCGCCGCCGAGCTGTTGACCCTGCACACCGCCTGGAAGATGGACCAGGGCAGCATGACCGACGGCGAGGCCGGCATGGCCAAGCTGTTTGCCAGCGAGGTGCTGGGCCGGGTGGCCGACGAGGCGGTGCAGATCTACGGTGGCATGGGCCTGATGGATGAGGGGCCGGTGGAGCGCATCTGGCGCAACGCGCGGATCGAGCGGATCTGGGAGGGCACCTCGGAGATCCAGCGCCACATCATTTCCCGTGAACTGCTGCGGCCGCTGATGCGCTGAACGCCCTGGAGAACTGCCGTCATGTCCCAGACTCTTCGTGACAATCTCAAGCGCCTGCTGGCCCCGCGGCATCTGGCCTTCGTCGGCGGGCGCAGCATGGCCCGGGCCCTCAGGCGCTGCGCCGAAGGCGGGTTTGCCGGGCCCATGTGGCTGGTCAACCCGCAGCATGCCGAGCTCGATGGCGTGCCCTGCGTGGCCAGCATCGAACAGCTGACTTGCGGCCCGGATGCGGTGTTCGTCGCCACCAACCGCGAGCTGACCCTGAGCTGCGTCGCGGCGTTGGCGGCCAAGGGCGCCGGCGGAGCCATCTGCTACGCCTCGGGCTTTGCCGAAACCGGCGCCCAGGGCCAGGCCCTGCAGCAGCAATTGCTGCAGGCGGCCGGCAGCATGGCGCTGCTCGGCCCCAACTGTTACGGCCTGCTGGACTACCTGCACAGCGCCGCGCTGTGGCCGGTGGCCCATGGCGGTAAAGCGGTGCCGAGCGGGGTAGCGGTGCTGACCCAGAGCGGCAACTTTGCCTACAACCTGTCCATGAGCGACCGCTCGCTGCCGGTGGCCTACATGGCCTCGGTGGGCAATCAGGCGCAGCTGGGCATTGCCGAATTGATGGACGTGCTGCTGGACGAACCCCGGGTCACGGCCATCGGCTTGCATCTGGAAGGCTTGAAGAATGTGCCGGGCTTTGCCCGAGCGGCGTACAAGGCCCTGGAGAAGGGCATTCCGATCATCGCCCTGAAGACCGGGGTGTCGCAGATCGGTGCCGAGCTGGCCTTGAGTCACACCAGTTCGCTGTCGGGATCGGACGCGCTGTACGACGCGCTGTTCCAGCGCCTGGGGGTGATCCGGGTCAGCGGTCCGGTGAGCTTTGTCGAAACCTTGAAGGCCGCGTCCTGCGGCCAGCTGCCGGAAGGTCCGCGACTGATGGCCCTGGCCTGTTCCGGGGGCGACGCCGGGCTGATCGCTGACTACGCCGAGCGCAACGGCCTGCAGTTGCCCAAGCTGGATGCCGAGCAATGCGCCGAGTTGGCCGAGGTGCTGCCGGGCTACGCCAACCTGGTCAACCCGCTGGATTTCACCACCGCCATCTGGGGCGATGCCCAGGCCCTGCAAACCATGCTCGACAGCGCCCTGCGCACCCAGGCCGACAGCGCCATGCTGGTGCTGGACTACCCGGCCGAGTTCACCGGCGAGCGCAAGGAATGCGACCTGCTGCTGGAGCTGTTCTGCGCCGCGCTGCAACGCCACGGCCAGCGCGGCTTCGTCACTTCGGCCTTTCCCGAACTGCTGCCCGCCAGCGCCCGCGAGCGTCTGCATGCCCAGGGCATTCCCGCTTTGCAGGGGGTGGAGGATGGCCTGGCGGCCTGGGGCCGGATCGTCGCCTATCAGCAGCGGCGTCAGGCGCTGCTGGCCCTGGGCGAGGCGGCCCTGGTGCCGCTGTGCCCGCAGGCCTTGCATGGCGCCGGCGTGCTGCTGGACGAGTGGCAGTCCAAGCAGGCCCTGCGCGGCTTCGGCCTGAGTATTCCCGACGGCGTGCTGAGCAGCCCCGAGCAGGCCCTGAGCGCGGCGGCCGCTGTTGGTTATCCGCTGGTGCTCAAGGCGGTCAGCGCACAGTTGCCGCATAAGACCGAGGCCGGGGCGGTGGCCCTGAACCTCAAGGACCCTGAAGCCCTGAGCGCGGCCCTGCGCCTGATGCGCACGCGGGTGGCCGAGCATGCACCCGATGTGGCCTTTGATCGGGTGTTGCTGGAGCCCATGGCCGCGCCGCCCCTGGCGGAGCTGATTGTCGGCATCAAGCGCGAGAACGACTTCGGCCTGGCCCTGGTGATAGGCGCCGGCGGGGTGCTGGTGGAACTGCTCAAGGACAGCCGCAGCCTGCTGCTGCCCACCACCGAAGGGGCGATCCGCCAGGCCTTGCTGAGCCTGCGCAGCGCCGCCTTGCTGCAGGGTTTTCGCGGGCGCCCGGCGGCCGATCTTGGCGCGCTGGTGGCGGCCATCGGCGCGGTGGCGAACTATGCCTGCGAACACGCCGGGCAATTGCTGGAACTGGATGTGAACCCATTGTTGGTCGGTGCCCAGGGCACCGTCGCGGTCGATGCGTTGATTCGCCTTGGCCAGGCTTGAGGAGAGAGACATGCACGATCAGACCTTGACCGGTGGCCAGGCCCTGGTGCGCCTGCTGGCCGGCTACGGCGTCGACACAGTGTTCGGCATTCCCGGGGTGCACACCCTGGAGCTGTATCGCGGCCTGCCGGGCAGCGGCATCCGCCATGTGCTGACCCGGCATGAACAGGGCGCGGGCTTCATGGCCGACGGTTACGCCCGGGTCAGCGGCAAGCCCGGGGTGTGCTTCGTCATCAGCGGCCCGGGGGTGACCAACGTCGCCACGCCGATTGGCCAGGCCTACGCCGACTCGATTCCGCTGCTGGTGATTTCCAGCGTCAACCACAGCGCCAGCCTGGGCAAGGGCTGGGGCTCGCTGCACGAAACCCAGGACCAGCGCGCCATCACCGCGCCGATCACCGCGTTCTCGGCCCTGGCCCTGAGCCCGGAAGACCTGCCGGAGCTGCTGGCCCGGGCCTTTGCCGTGTTCGACAGCGAGCGCCCGCGCCCGGTGCACATCAGCGTGCCCCTGGATGTGCTGGCGGCGAAAGTCGCCCGCGACTGGACCGGCGAGGTGCGCCGGCGCCCGGCTCGTGGCCCGGCCGCCGCGGCAGATATCCAGCAGGCGGCCGACACACTGCGCCGCGCCAAGCGGCCGATGATCATCGCCGGTGGTGGCGCGCTGCACGCGGCCGAGCAGTTGCGAGCCTTGAGCACGCGCCTGGGCGCGGTGTTCTTCAGCAGCGTGGCGGGCAAGGGGCTGCTGCCGGAGGAGGCGCCGCTCAATGCCGGATCGACCTTGTGCGTGGAGCCCGGCTGGCAGTTGATCAGTCAGGCCGACGTGGTGCTGGCGGTGGGCACCGAGATGGCCGACACCGACTATTGGCGTGAGCGCCTGCCGCTGAACGGCGAGCTGCTGCGCCTGGATATCGACTCACGCAAGTTCAATGACTTCTACCCGTGTGCGGTGGCTTTGCACGGCGATGCCCGCGCCACCCTGGACGTCTTGCTCCAGGCCTTGCCATCCACACCGGCCGAAGCGGGGGCGGCGATTCACGCGGTGGCCGATCTGCGCCAGGCGGTGCAGAACGGGCAGGGGCCCTTGCAGCAGATTCATCGCTCGATCCTGCAACGGATTGCCGCCGAGCTGCCGGAACACGGCTTTATCGCCAGCGACATGACCCAGCTGGCCTACAGCGGCAACTACCTGTACCCGAGCCGCGCTACTCGCAGCTGGCTGCACCCCACCGGCTACGGCACCCTGGGCTACGGTTTGCCGGCGGGCATCGGCGCCAAGCTCGGTGCTCCCGAGCGTCCGGGGCTGGTGCTGGTGGGCGATGGCGGTTTTCTCTACACCGTGCAGGAGTTGGCCACGGCGCTGGAGGAGCTGGACAGCCCGCTGGTGGTGCTGCTGTGGAACAACGACGCCCTGGGGCAGATCCGCGACGACATGCTCGATTTGAACATCGAGCCCATCGGCGTGCTGCCGCGCAACCCGGATTTTGCCGCCCTGGCCCGGGCCTTCGGTTGCAGCGTCAGCCAACCCGCCAGCCTCGACGAGTTGCAACAGGCGCTGCGCGAAGGCTTTGCCCGCAAGGGCGTGAGCCTGATCGAACTCAAGCACGCCTGCGCGCGCTGACCATCCCTTTTTGCCTGGAGCCTGAGCATGCGCTTTTCTCAACTGACCCAACGTATTGCCGGAGACGGCGCCGCCGCCTGGGACATTCACTACCGGGCCCTGGCCAAGCGCGAGCGCGGCGAGCAGGTCTGGTTGCTGTCGGTGGGCGACCCGGATTTCGACACCCCCCAGCCCATCGTCCAGGCGGCCATCGACAGCCTGCAGGCCGGCCACACCCATTACGCCGACGTGCGCGGCAAGCGCGCCCTGCGCGAGGCCATCGCCCGGCGCCATGAGCAGCGCAGCGGGCAAGTGGTGGCGGCCGAGCAGGTGGTGGTGCTGGCCGGTGCCCAGTGCGCCCTGTACAGCGTGGCCCAATGCCTTCTGGACCCGGGTGACGAGGTGATAGTGGCCGAGCCGATGTACGTCACCTATGAAGCGGTGTTCGGCGCCTGCAACGCCCAGGTGGTGCCGCTGCCGGTGCGGGCCGAGGACGGCTTTCGGGTGCAGCCCGAGGCGGTGGCCGCGCGCATCACCGGCAAGACGCGGGCCCTGGTGCTCAACAGCCCGCACAACCCCACCGGCGCCAGCATCCCCCGGGCGACCTGGGAGGCCCTGGCGGCGCTGTGCATCGAACATGACCTGTGGCTGATCTGCGACGAGGTCTACAGCGAACTGCTATTCGAGGGCGAGCACGTCAGCCCGGCCAGCCTGCCGGGCATGGCCGAACGCACCGCGACCCTCAACAGCCTGTCCAAGTCCCACGCCATGACCGGCTGGCGCCTGGGCTGGGTGGTGGCGCCGACGGCCCTGGCCGCGCACCTGGAAAACCTCGCCCTGTGCATGCTCTACGGCTCGCCGGAATTCATCCAGGACGCCGCCATCGTGGCCCTGGAGCAACCCTTGCCGCAGCTGCGGGACATGGCCGAAGCCTACCGCCAGCGCCGGGATCTGGTCTGCGACTGCCTGGCCGATTGCCCCGGCGCCCGGCCCCTGAAACCCGATGGCGGCATGTTCGTCATGGTCGACATTCGCGCCACCGGACTCAGCGCCCAGGCCTTCAGCGAGCGCCTGCTGGACGAGCAGGGCGTCTCGGTGCTGGCCGGCGAAGCCTTCGGCCCCAGCGCCGCCGGGCATATCCGCCTGGGGCTGGTGCTGCAGCCCGAGGACCTGCGCGAAGCCTGCCGCCGTATTGCCCTGTGCGCCGCCCACTGCCTGAGCCGCCGCGGCGCCCCCGTCACCTTGCCTACCGCCTGAGGAATGTCCATGAAGGTACTGATCGTCCACGCCCACCCCGAGCCGCAATCCTTTACCGCCGCCTTGCGCGACCAGGCCCGCAGCACCCTGGAGGCCCAGGGGCATCAGGTGCAGGTCAGCGACCTGTACGCCATGCACTGGAACCCGGTGGCCAGCGCCGCCGACTTTGGCGCCCGGGATAATCCGGATTACCTGGTGTACGCCCTGGAGCAGCGCCTGGGGGTGAAGAACGCTAGCATCGCTGCCGACATCCAGGGCGAGTTGGACAAGCTGCTGTGGGCCGACCTGCTGATCCTGAATTTCCCGGTGTTCTGGTTCTCGGTGCCGGCCATGCTCAAGGGCTGGATCGACCGGGTGCTGGTGTCGGGGGTGTGTTATGGCGGCAAGCGTTTCTATGACCAGGGCGGGCTGGCGGGCAAGAAAGCCCTGGTGACCCTGACCCTAGGCGGGCGCGAACACATGTTTGGCGAAGGCGCGATCCACGGGCCGCTGGAGGACATGCTGCGCCCGCTGCTGCGGGGCACTTTGGCTTATGTTGGCTGCGACGTACTGGAGCCGTTCGTGGCCTGGCACGTGCCGTACATCAGCCAGGAAGCCCGAGAAGCATTCCTGCACAGCTACCGGCAGCGCCTGGAGCACCTTGCAGATGAGCAACCGCTGCGGTTCCCGCGCCTGGATCAATTCGACGAAGCCCTGCATCCCCTCCCGGCCAGAACTCCCGCCCCACGCCTTGCGTAGGAGCCGGCTTGCCGGCGAACAGGCCTGCAAGCCTTGCATCGCCTGGGCGGATGCCTTCGCTGGCAAGCTGTTGTGGCTCAATATTCCTGGACCACTCTGTAGGAGTTTCAACCTAAGGAAGCATCATGGGATTTCGGGTTGTTAGCGCTGAAGAAAAGGCTGAAGCCATTCGCTTGGTCGTGGAAATGAATTACTCGGTGCCTAAGGCATGTGAGCAAACCGGGGTTGGACCTACAGCCCTGCGACGCTGGGTCGCCAGATGGCGCAAGGAGCATGAAGGAGCCTTGCTGCCCACACGCCCTCAGGACCAGGAACTGATTGATTCACTGCAGGCCAGACTCGCCTTGCTGGAAGCCGAGAATAGCGTCCTAAAAAAGCAATTGCCCTCTCATCTGAAGGTGCTGTTCAGCCGAATCAAATGATCGAGGGTTTGAAAGGACAGCTCTCCATTCGGCACTGCTGCCGACTTCTGGGCGTGCCTCGCAGCAGCTATTACGCCAAGCCCGTGGCCCGGTCTGAACCTGGGGTCGAGCGGCGACTGGAAAAGACCATTCGGCAGCTGCACCGGGAGCATCGAGGTGCCCTGGGCGCCCGGGGATTTGCCAGGGAACTCAAAAAACAGGGCGTAGCGGTTGGGCGCCATCGTATGGGCCGTCTGATGAAAAACCTTGGGCTGGTCAGGCGACGAGCCCGTTACGCTCACTATCGTCGGACCGGAAAGCCCAGCAATACCGCAGCCAATGTCCTTGATCGTCGCTTTAATCCTGCATCACCCAATACGTTTTGGGCCGGAGACATCACTTACATTCGCGTCGGTGGAAGCTGGCTGTACCTGGCAATCGTGATGGATTTGTTTTCACGTCGGATCGTCGGCTGGGCCTTTTCCAGGACCGCCGATGCCGAGCTGTCGCTCAAGGCGTTGCGGCTGGCTGTTGGCATACGTCGGCCTGGTTCAGCGCTGGTATTCCACTCGGACCAGGGCTGCCAATACACAGCGGATCGCTTTGTCGAATACCTGGCTGAAAAGCAGATCGTGCAGAGCATGAGTCGACGCGCAAACTGCTGGGACCACGCGGTGGTGGAGCGTTATTTCCGGACACTGAAACACGATTGGTCGCCTGAAAATGGCTACCAGAATCATTTTGAGGCGCAGAAGGATGTGATGGATTTCATTGCCCATTACAACCATCGGCGTTGCCACAGTGCCTCGAACGATCTGCCGCCCGCTGCTTTTGAAAGGCTGGCGGCCTAATGCTCCTACAGAGTGGTCCAAAAAAGCTGGACCACTACAAGCCAGCTCCTACGGTGTCCAGATTTACCGTGTTCCTGTGTAGGAGCCGGCTTGCCGGCGAAGAGGCCTGCAAGCCTTGCATCGCCTGGGCCGACGTCTTCGCTGGCAAGCCAGTTCCTACGGTGGCCAGATTTACCGTGTTCCTGCGTAGGAGCCGGCTTGCCGGCGAACAGGCCTGCAGGCCTTGCATCGCCTGGGCCGACGCCTTCGCTGGCAAGCCAGCTCCTACGGTGGCCAGATTTACCGTGTTCCTGCGTAGGAGCCGGCTTGCCGGCGAAGAGGCCCGCAAGCCTTGCATCGCCTGGGCCGACGCCTTCGCTGGCAAGCCAGCTCCTACGGTGACCAGATTTGCCGTGTTCCTGCGTAGGAGCCGGCTTGCCGGCGAAGAGGCCTGCAGGCCTTGCATCGCCTGGGTCGACGCCTTCGCTGGCGAGCCAGCTCCTACGGAGGGAAGGGATGGGGTATTGGGAACGTCAGGCCTCAGAATCTCAGAGTCGCGCCGGTGGTCAGCCAGCGGTCGCGGGCTTCGGTCAGGTGCTGGCCAAGGATCAGGTCCAGGTCCAGATGTTGGCCCAGGTGCAGGCGCGGGCCAGCCTGCCAGCCTTGTTCGCCGCCGCGCTGGCCATAGCGCTCGGCGATCAGGGTCAGGCTCGGTATCAGGTCGTATTCGACTCCGCTGCCCCAGGTCCAGCGGTGGTTCTGTTCGCCATTGTCATAGGCATGGGTCCAGCCGGCGTTAAGGTTCAGGCGCAAGCGGTCGCTGGCGCTGAAGGTCAGGGGCAGGGCGAGGTCGCCGCCGTCGAAGCTGTGGTTGCGCTTCAGGGCCCAGTGGGCGGAGCCGGCCAGGGCCAGTTGCAGGCCCAGGTCTTCGCGGTCCAGCAGGGCGATCTTGAGCTGGGGGCTGACCTGGGTTTCGCCCTGGCCTTCAGCCTGTTGGCGCTGCACCGCGGCCCCCAGTTGCACCCAGGGCAGTTGGCTGAAGGTGCAGGCCGGGGCGATCACGCTGTTGTGGCTGGAGCCCTGGTGCCGGGTGCTCTGGTACCAGGCATCGACGTTGCATTCCCCGGGGGCGTTGATGGCGCCGTCATCCACCACGTAGGCGCCGCCGGCGGCCTGGGCCTTGGAGCACAGGGCCAGGGTCGCGGTGGCCCCGGCAGTGAGGGCCAGGAACAGCAGGTTGCGTTTGAGCATGCGGCTTTTTGCGGCAGGCAGGGTGTGGCCCCAGGAGGCGGAACGCGAGGAGCGATGTGGACGGTGCTTGGACATGGCGGATCTCGTTCTGTTGGGGCGCCGGACCGCTTGGTTGGGGAGCCGGCGCGGGTGGGGGCTGCGTGGGGTGTTTACTGGTCGTCGACCGAAAGGGTCTGGATGCCGCGGACCCGGGCCTGGGCCAGCAGCTCTTCGGTGTCTTCCCCGCCGGGCAGGGCGAGGACGATGTCCGGGCGGCTGTCGGCCAGCATGAAGCTGTTGCGCAGGCGCTCGGCGTGTTTGCCGTGCAGTTGCCAGTTGGGCGGGTAGCGGACGATGTGGGCCCCGGTTTCCCGGGCCCAGTCCTCGATGTGGGCACCGAGGAACTGGCTGCCGCCGTGGATCACCACTCGCACTTCATGCAGGCGCTGGAAGGCTTCCAAAACCCGGCGGCACAGGCGGCTGTCGGCGTAGTAGCGGCCGGCGCAGATCAGGACGCGCATGCTGCGTCCTCCTGGGTTCCGGGCGCTGGATGTTCGGCGCCCGGCATCTCGGCCAGCGGCTCGTTGAGCAAGCCGTGTTCGATGTCGCGTTCGCCGGCGCGCTCCAGGGCCGGGTAGGCCAGGGCGGCGATGTGGTGGTGGACCCGGCGATAGTCCCGCAGCAGGCGCTGGAAGATGTCCCCGGATTCGGCCCAAGCACTCTGGTCTTCCCGCAGTTGGCGAAAGTGCTCGCGGCCGGCGGCGGCTTCCAGGCGCCGCACGTTTTCCTTGCGCCCCAGCAGTTGGTGAGCAGTGGGCAGGTCTTCACGCAGGAACACGGTGATCGCCAGGCTCAGGCTGTCCAGCAACTCCTGGTGCAGCGGGTACAGGGTGCCCAGCTCGAACTCGGAGAAGGCTTCGCCACGGCGCAGGCGGCGCACCGCCAGTTGCGCCAGGCTGGTGGCGAGGATGTCGCCGGCGTGCTCCAGGTTGATCACCAGCAGCAGGATCTCCTGGGAGCGGTCGGCGTCCTGGTCGCTGATGCCTTCCTTGCCGACGTCCGCCAGGTAGGCGCGGATCGCCGCGCTGAGCAGATCCAGGGACTGGTCGATGTGCCGCACCTGCTCGGCATGGGTGATGCTTGAGGTGCGAAACAGCTGCAGCACCCGGTCGAGCATGCTCGAAAGCATGTCGGCCATGCGCAGGGCTTCGCGGGCGGCGTTGGCCAGGCCGATATTGGCCACTTCCAGGCCGGCCTGGTCCAGGTACAGCGGCATGCCCGGGTCGGTGACCGGGGCGGGGGCCGGCAGCAGCCGGGTCAAGAGTTTGCCCAGGGGGCGGGTGAAGCCGATGAACAGCAGGGCCAGTACCAGGCTGAAGGCGCTGTGCAGGTAGACCACCAGCAATTCCGGCGCCAGGGCCTGCACCGCGTCCAGGCGGGCCAGGGCGGTGATCCACGGCAGCACCAGGGCCACGCCCAGCAGGCGCACCAGCAGGTTGCCCAGGGGCAGGCGCCGGGCCACGTTGCCGCTGGCGCTGAGCAGCGCCGGCAGAGTGCCGCCCAGGTTGACCCCCAGCACCAGGGCCATGCTGGTGGCCGGGGACAGCAGGCCGGTGCCGGCCAGGGAGGCGATCAGCAGCACCACCGCGACGCTGGAGTGACACATCCAGGTCAGTAGCAGCGCCACCAGCAGGGCCAGCAGCAGATCGCCGTCGAGGCTGGTCATCACCAGGCGGAATACCGGGGTGCCTTGCACGGTGCCCAGGGTGGCGCCCAGCAGGCCCAGGGCCAGCAGCATCAGGCCCAGGCCGATCAGCGCGCAGCCGATGCTTTCGAAGCGCGAGTCGTCCCGCAGGCGCAAGGTCAGGAAACCCGTCAGCAACAGCACCGGGGCCAGCAGCGACAGGTCGAGGCTGAGCAGCTGGACCACCAGGGTCGAGCCGATGTTGGCCCCCAGCATCACCGCCAGCGCCGGGGCCAGGCCCAGGGTGCCGGCGGCGGTGAAGGAGCTGGCCATCAGGCTCACCGCGGTGCTGCTTTGCAGCACGCCGGTGATGCCGACGCCGCACAGCAGCGCCAGCCAGCGGTTGTTCAGGTGTTGGCCGAGCCAGTGCCGCAGCGGGCTGCCGAAGCCGCGCAGGAGTGATCCGCAAATCATCTGCGAGCCCCAGAGCAGCAGGGCGATGGCCCCGGCCAGGTTGATCAGAAGTGTGGTGCCCGACATGAGTGTGCTCCCGGGTCGGTGACAGGTTCAGGCGATCGCCACGCGCAGCGAGGCGCGGGTCAGGGCGGCGCTGAAACCCAGCAGAAAACGAATTTCGACCGCGCTCAGCAGGCCGCGGACATACAGCCGGATGCTCACGCGGGTGAGCAGGCGGGCGCAGGCGCTCAGGCTGCAGACCAGCAGGGCCTGGAGGCTGCGTTGCAACATGGAAAAAGGCTTGAGGTACATGGCGATGCTCCTTTCGGGCGAACCGCGTCGCCGTCGGCAGGGCGCTGGCCGCGCCGACGGTGGCATCGTTGCTCCAGGTGTATCGGGCGCGGCCGTCCGGGGGCGGCCGCGCCGGGCTCACGCCCTTAGAACCACTGCTTGAAGCGGCGGATGTACAGGGTCTTCATGGTCTGGGCGACCACGCAGTAGCTGAGCAGGGTGCCCACCAGCCACGGGAAGTATTCCCACGGCAGCGGCACCAGGCCGACCATGCTGCCCAGGGGCGAGAAGGGCACGTAGATCCCCAGCGCCATCACCAGTCCCGTGGCCAGCATCACCGGCAGGGCCGCGGTGCTCTGGATGAACGGGATCTTGCGGGTGCGCAGCATGTGCACCACCAGGGTCTGGGACAGCAGCCCCTCGATGAACCAGCCGGACTGGAACAGGGCGGCCATTTCCACGCTGTTGGCGGCGAACACGTACCACATCAGGGCGAAGGTGGTGATGTCGAAGATCGACGAGGTCGGCCCGATCCACAGCATGAAGCGCCCGATGTTGTTGGCGTCCCACTTGCGTGGCTTGGCCAGGTATTCCTTGTCCATCTTGTCCCACGGCAGGGCCAGCTGGGAGAAGTCGTACATCAGGTTCTGCAGCAGCAGGTGGATCGCCAGCATCGGCAGGAAGGGGATGAAGGCGCTGGCCACCAGCACCGAGAACACGTTGCCGAAGTTGGAGCTGGCGGTCATGTTCAGGTACTTCATGATGTTGCCGAAGGTTTCGCGGCCCTTGATCACGCCTTCTTCGAGCACCATCAGGCTCTTTTCCAGGAGGATGATGTCCGCCGATTCCTTGGCGATGTCGGTGCCGCTGTCCACCGAGATGCCGACGTCGGCATCGCGCAGGGCCGGGGCGTCGTTGATGCCGTCGCCAAGGAAGCCCACGGTGTGGCCGTTGGCCTGCAGGGCCTTGAGCACCCGGGACTTCTGCAGCGGGGTGAGCTTGGCGAACACCGTGCGTTCTTCCACCAGGCGCCCGAGCACCTGATCATCCATGTGCTCGATGTCGCGCCCCAGCAGCGGCTCGCCCACTGCCAGGCCGACTTCGCGGCAGATCTTCGCGGTGACGATGGGGTTGTCGCCGGTCAGCACCTTGACCGTGACGCCGTTGTCACGCAGGGCGGCGATGGCCGGGCCGGCGGTTTCCTTGGGCGGATCGAGGAAGGTCAGGAAGCCTTCGATCACCAGCTCGCGCTCATCGCTGGCGCTGTACTGGTTGCGGGTCTGGCCCTTGGGCAGATCCCGGGTGCCCACCAGCAGCACGCGGAAGCCGTCGCGGTTGTAGTCCTCGGCCAGTTGCAGCAAGGCGGCACGGCGCTCGGCGTCGAGGCTCACGGCAATGCCGTCCTGGCGCACCTGGGTGGCGGTCTCGAGCATTTCTTCCACCGCGCCCTTGCACACCAGCAGGTGGTCGCCGCGGGCGTCGGCGAGGATCACCGACAGGCGCCGGCGGACGAAGTCGAAGGGCAGTTCATCGACCTTGCGCCAGGCGGCCGGCGGGGTGAAGTGCGGGTTGCCCTCGGCGAAGGCGACCACGGCGCGGTCCATCAGGTTTTTCATGCCGCTCTGGTGGTGGCTGTTGAGCCAGGCCAGTTGCAGCACCGCGTCGCAGCGGCTGCCGCTGATGTCGACGTGGTGTTCGAGGATGATCCGGTCCTGGGTCAGGGTGCCGGTCTTGTCGGTGCACAGCACGTCCATGGCGCCGAAGTTCTGGATCGCGTTGAGGCGCTTGACCACCACTTTGCGCTTGGCCATGGCCGCGGCGCCCTTGGCCAGGTTGGCGCTGACGATCATCGGCAGCATTTCCGGGGTCAGGCCGACCGCCACCGCCAGGGCGAACATGAAGGCGTCGGCCCAGTCGCCCTTGGTGAAGCCGTTGATTAGCAGGACGATGGGCACCATCACCAGCATGAAGCGGATCAGCAGCCAGCTGACACTGTTGACCCCACGGTCGAAGGCGGTCTGCGAGCGCGAGCCGACGATGGAACGGGCCAGGGAACCGAAGTAGGTGCGCCCGCCGGTGGCCACCACCACCGCGGTGGCGGTGCCGCTGACCACGTTGGTGCCCATGAAGCAGATGTTCGGCAGGTCCAGCAGGTCTTGCTGATCGGCGGCCTGAGCCTTCGCGGACTTTTCCTGCACGGCGCCCAGGGTGTCGTATTTTTCCACCGGCAGGGCTTCGCCGGTGAGCACCGCCTGGCTGATGAACAGGTCACGGGATTCGATCAGGCGGATGTCCGCCGGGATCATGTCGCCGGCGGACAGCTGGATGATGTCGCCCACCACCAGTTCGCGCATCGGCACTTCGCGAACCCGGGCCTGCATGCCCATCTGCTCGCGGCGCAGCACCGCGGCGGTGGTGCGGACCATGGCCTTGAGGGCTTCGGCGGCCTTGGCCGAGCGGTGTTCCTGCCAGAAGCGCATCAGGCCGCTGGCCAGCACCATCACCAGGACGATGATCACGCCGGTCAGATCAGTTTCTTCGCCGGCTTGCAGCGGCAGCCAGAAGTCGGTGAAGAAACTGATACCGGTCAGGGTCATCAGCACATAGATGAAGGGGTTGTTGAAGGCTTGCAGCAATTGCACCAGGGCGTGGGGCGGACGGTCGTGGGCGACCTCGTTGTGGCCGTCCCGTTGCAGGCGGCCTTCGGCGTCCAGTTCAGTCAGGCCGGCGGTGCTGGAGTTGACGTTGGCCAGGGTCACGGCCAGGCCGTTCTGCGCTTCGCGGGCGGCGCGCATCGACAGTTTGTGGCTGTCGCGGCTGGCGCTGGTGTTGCGGGAAGTTGTGGTTTTTACAGTCATTGCGTGTGCTCCTGCCGCCTGACTGCGACACGACACACCGACCACTCAACTAATTAAAGACGAGCGAAAGCATGTCGAATCGCAGATTGGCGATCGATTAGGATCTGGGCGTTTTCAGGTTTTAACGTTCGCTGTCCAAACAATGAAGTTGAATGGGCAGCGAACCTACTACTGGCCTCTTCCATAACTTTCTCCAACAGAATTAGTTAACTGACAGGCAATAAGAAACCGCCGAACTTCAAACTGGAAAGTTCGTGGATAAACAACGGCGAATAACCGTTGAATCAGGCGGAAGTGCGCGCCCCGAGGTACAGGCCGAAGATCAGTCCGGCCTGTCGCAGCAGGGCTGCGCCCCGACTCTGCGGGTCCTGGCTGTCGTCCAGGCTCCAGCGCTGCTGCAGCTGGCCGGTCAACGGGCAGACGCGCCAGTTGGCCCGCAGGGCGGTGCTGGTGGTGGGCGAAGAAGAGGAGAAGGGGGAGCGCGCCAGAGCCTTGGGCTCACGGCACAGCCGGACCCGCATGGTGGCAGCGAAGGCGCGTACGCCTGGCATTACAGAAGATGTGAAGTGCATAACTTGTGCCTCGTGACCGGACTGGTTCCGGGGAGGCAAGTTACGTTGGAGCGTCAAGCCCTAGCGCAGCTTACCCGACCGCGGAGTCGAGTCCCGTCATTGTTCAGGGGTGCCTGGCGCTGCGCAGCGGCAGTGACCAGACAGCGTCTAGATACTGTGTCCATTGGCTTCTTTAGTGAGTTGAAAAAAGGCCGGTTTGACCGGCCCGCGCAATTTACTCAGGAGGGTCCCGGGAGTCAAGGTTAAATTGCCTTGAAAGAGTATTTGCCGATGAAGTTTCAGCTGAGGTTCAGCTAAGCGACTTAGTTAGGTGCCGCAATAGCCAGGCTTATATAACGAGGAGTAATGAAAAAGTGCTCATGCCAGAAAACGGGATGCCATGAGCACTTGATATAACTTTGCCAATGCTCAATTGAGCACGTGCCGGGAAATGTCCTTGTAAGTGTTGCTGTCGGTGGCGGCCATCAGTTGCCGGCCATCCTTGAGGGTGCCGATGAAGGTCACCTCGTTTTCCGTCCCCGCCATCAGGTAGCCGGCAATGGCGCCCACCGGCCCCAGCAGCATGGCGCCGGCCACGCCATAACCGAAGGCGTCCTTGTTGGCGACGGGGCTTTGGGTGGCGATCTCCAGGCTCTTGAAGGCCGAAGCCTTGACCTCGACCCCGGCGCTGTTGAATACCGTCTTGAGCCTGAAGGTGCCGTGCCGGTATTCGCCGGCGCCTTGCAGAAAATCGCCCGATAGAACTTCGATCTTTGCCATGTTGAATCATCCTTGTCCAAGCATAACCAGATAGACCATTGAGCCCCTGGTCATGGGGGGCGTCAACGGGGTTGCGATGAAGGGCGCTACCGCCAGTCCACCTTCACCTGTCCTGAGCCTCGGCCAGGATCCTGCGCTCAATGCTGATCCAGATCAGGGCTGTGAATGGTTGTAGCAGTCCGCGGCGCCCGGACCGGGTTGTTCCGACCAGCGGCGGCCGCGGAGCCGGGGCGGGGGCCCGGGAATGGCGATGTTAAAAAATGTTAGATTTAAAAATGTCTTCACATAATCCGTTCATTGGTGGATGATCGTTCACAGCCAACGTTCAACCTGATAACAACAGCAACAGGATGGCCACGATGATCGATTCGCTCCTGCCTTGCATCGCACCCGCCCTGGGGGCCCTGTGCACCCACGCTGCCTGTTCGGGCGCAGCGCCTGTTGCCGCGTGTTCACTTTCGTCTACCGGGCTTGCCGCCCGGGTTTCCCTGCCTTTCCCGGTTGCTGTCCGTCGCCTGCCTGGCGTGGCCCGGCCGTGGTCTTTCACTGGAGTCCCCCATGAATAACAACAATGTCGGTGTCATCGGTCTTGGCGCCATGGGCCTGGGCATCGCCCGGTCGTTGCTGCGCAGCGGTTTCAAGGTGCATGCCTGTGACGTGCGAGCAGCCGTCACCGAACAGTTCGCCGCCGAAGGCGGAGTGGCCTGCGCCTCGGCCGCCCAGTTGGCGGACCAGTGCGACGTGATCATCACCGTGGTGGTGAATGCCGAGCAGACCGAAAGCGTGCTGTTCGGCGAGGGCGGGGCGGTGGCGGCATTGCGTCCCGGCAGCCTGGTGATCGGTTGCGCCACCGTGGCCCCGACCTATGCCGTGGACCTGGGCCAGCGCCTGCAGGCCCTGGGCTTGCTGTACCTGGACGCGCCGATCTCCGGGGGCGCGGCCAAGGCCGCCGCCGGCGAGATGACCATGATGACTTCCGGCCCGGCGGCCGCTTATGCCAGGGCCGAGGCGATCCTCGCCGGCATGGCCGGCAAGGTCTATCGCCTGGGGGATGCCCATGGCCTGGGCTCCAAGGTCAAGATCATCAACCAGCTGCTGGCCGGGGTGCACATTGCCGCCTCCGCCGAAGCCATGGCCCTGGGCCTGCGCGAAGGGGTGGACGCCGATGCCCTGTACGAAGTGATCACCCACAGCGCCGGCAACTCGTGGATGTTCGAGAACCGCGTGCCGCATATCCTCAAGGCCGACTACACGCCGCTTTCCGCGGTGGACATCTTCGTCAAGGACCTGGGCCTGGTGCTGGATACCGCCCGCGCCAGCAAGTTCCCGCTGCCACTGTCGGCCACCGCGCACCAGATGTTCATGCAGGCCTCCAGCGCCGGCTTCGGCCGCGAGGACGACTCGGCGGTGATCAAGATCTTCCCGGGCATCGAACTGCCTGTGGCCAAGCCCGATGCCGAGTAAGGAAACCGTGATGACTCTCTCCACTCCACGCCCGTTGCTGGGCTGCATCGCCGATGACTTCACCGGCGCCACCGACCTGGCCAACATGCTGGTGCGCGGCGGCATGCGCACCGTGCAGAGCATCGGCATTCCCAGCGCCGAAGTGGCCGCCGGCCTGGATGCCGACGCCGTGGTGATCGCCCTGAAATCCCGCACCACGCCAGTGGGCGAGGCGGTGGCCGAATCCCTGGCGGCCCTGCAATGGCTGCGCGAACAAGGCTGCGAACAGATCTTCTTCAAGTACTGCTCGACCTTCGACTCCACCGCGGCGGGCAATATCGGCCAGGTCAGCGAAGCGCTGCTCAAGGCCCTGGGCAGTGATTTCACCCTGGCTTGCCCGGCGTTTCCGGAGAACGGCCGGACGATTTTCCGTGGTCACCTGTTTGTCCAGGACCAGTTGCTCAACGAGTCGGGCATGCAGCATCACCCGCTGACGCCGATGACCGACGCCAACCTGCTGCGGGTGTTGCAAGCGCAGACCACGCTGCCGGTGGGCCTGCTGCGTTACGACAGCGTGGCCCGGGGCGTGGACGCGGTGCGGGCGAAGATCGCCGAACTGCGGCAAAAGGGTGTGGCCATGGCGATTGCCGATGCGCTGTCCGACGCCGACCTGTACACCCTCGGCGCGGCCTGCGCCGACCTGCCGCTGTTGACCGGCGGTTCCGGGCTGGCCCTGGGCCTGCCGGAGAACTTCCGCCGCGCCGGCAAGCTGCGTGACCTGGACGCCGCCAGCCTGCCGCCGGTGGCCGGTGGCGAAGTGGTGCTGGCTGGCAGCGCCTCGGCGGCCACCAATGCCCAGGTCGACGCCTGGCTGGAGGCCGAGCGTCCAGCCCTACGCGTCGATCCCCTGGCCCTGGCGGCGGGCGAGCCGGTGGTGGCCCAGGCCCTGGCCTTTGTCCAGGCCCAGCAGGACAGCGTACTGATCTACGCCACCAGCACTCCCGAGCAGGTCAAGGCGGTGCAGCGGCAATTGGGCGTGGAGCGCGCCGGGGCCCTGGTGGAGAGTGCCCTGGGCGAGATCGCCCGCGGCCTGCGCGACCAGGGCGTGCGACGCTTCGTAGTGGCCGGCGGCGAAACCTCCGGCGCGGTGGTCAAGGCCCTGGGCGTGCGCCTGCTGCAGATCGGCGCGCAGATCGATCCCGGGGTGCCGGCCACGGTCAGCAGCGGCGGCGAGCCTTTGGCCCTGGCCCTGAAATCCGGTAACTTCGGCGGTCGCGACTTTTTCAGCAAGGCCCTGCGCCAACTGGCTGGAGGTCAGCCATGAGCCGCGAAAACGCCCTGCGCGAAGAGATCTGCGATGTCGGTCGCAGCCTGTACCAGCGCGGCTACACCGTGGGCAGCGCCGGCAACATCAGCGCGCGGCTCGACGACGGCTGGCTGATCACCCCCACCGACGTCTGCCTCGGGCGCCTCGACCCGGCGGCGATTGCCAAGGTCAACCTGGCGGGTGAGTGGGTCAGCGGCGACAAACCGTCCAAGACCCTGGCCCTGCATCGTCAGGTGTATGACCGCAATCCGGGCGTGGGCGGGGTGGTGCACACCCATTCCACTCACCTGGTGGCCCTGACCCTGGCCGGGGTCTGGCGCGACGACGACATCCTGCCGCCGCTGACTCCGTACCAGGTGATGAAGGTCGGGCACATCCCGTTGATCGGCTACCAGCGTCCGGGTTCGCCCAAGGTCGCCGAGCAAGTGGCGCAACTGGCCAACCGGGTGCGTGGGGTGATGCTCGAACGCCTGGGCCCGGTAGTCTGGGAAAGCAGCGTGTCCAAGGCCAGCTACGCCCTGGAGGAGCTGGAGGAAACCGCGCGCCTGTGGTTGCTCACCCAGCCGCGCCCGGCGCCGCTGGACCAGGCCGCGCTGGATGAACTGCGGGACGCCTTCGGCGCCGTCTGGTAAGTCCAGTACGACCAAAAACGCTTGATGCAAGCCTGTCCCCGGGAGCCTTTACAGGGCTCTCGCGGGGAGCGGCTTGCCGTTAAAAACAATAACAACAGGACTTCCCGAGATGAATGACTGCATTGGCTTTACGGGTTCCAGCGTCACCTGCCACACCGGCCTGCCACTCTGCGGAGGGTTTGCCCAATGAGCCCGCTGATTCTGATGATCACCGCCGGGGCCGGCATCGCCCTGCTGCTGTTCCTGGTGCTCAAATACAAGTTCCAGCCCTTTGTCGCGCTGATGCTGGTGAGCATCCTGGTGGCGCTGGTGGCCGGGGTGAAGCCGGCGGAGCTGGTGGCCACCATCGAAGGCGGCATGGGCAAGACCCTTGGCCACATCGCCATCATCATCGCCCTGGGCGCCATGATCGGTCGCATCATCGAACTGTCCGGCGGTGCCGAGGCCCTGGCCAAGACCCTGATCGAACGCTTCGGCAACCGCCGCACGCCCCTGGCGCTGACCATGGCCGGGTTCATCATCGGCGTGCCGGTGTTCTTCGAGGTCGGGGTGATCATCCTCATGCCGCTGGCCTACGGCGTGGCCCGCAGTGCGCGCAAGCCGCTGCTGGTGTTCGCCTTGCCGATGTGCGCTGCGCTGCTCACCGTGCATGCCTTCCTGCCGCCCCATCCGGGCGCGGTGGCGGCGGCCAGCCAGCTGGGGGCGGACCTGGGCCGGGTGCTGATGTTCGGCCTGCCGCTGACCGCGCTGCTGTGCTACGTCGGCTACCGCGTGGCGGGGCGCATGACCCGGCGCAACTACCTGATGACCGACGATATCCGCGCTGAAGTCTATGGCCCGCACGTCACCAACGAAGACCTGGCGGCCTGGAACAACGGCGCCGAACAGCCGGCCAGCCCGCAAGCGGTGGCGGCCGTGGCCCACATGGGCCTGGAGGAATCCACCGGCAGCCTGGCGGCAAAACTGCCGCCGGCACCGCCACCGGGGTTCGGCCTGATCGTCAGCCTGATCCTGCTGCCCATCGTGCTGATCCTGCTGGGCACCCTGGCCACCTCGTTGCTGCCGGTGGAATCCGCCCTGCGCGGGGTGCTCACCGTACTCGGCGCGCCGCTGGTGGCGCTGCTGCTGGACACCTTGCTGTGTGCCTGGCTGCTGGGCTCGCGTCGTGGCTGGAGTCGCAGCCAGGTGTCGGATGTGATCGGCTCGGCGCTGCCCGGGGTGGCCATGGTGATCCTGATTGCCGGGGCCGGCGGGGTGTTCGGCAAGGTCCTGGTGGACACCGGGATCGGCGCGGTGGTTTCCGACCTGCTGCGTACCACCGGCCTGCCGGTCCTGGCCCTGGGTTTCTTGCTGACCATGCTGCTGCGCGCGGTGCAGGGCTCGACCACCGTGGCCCTGGTGACCACCGCGGGCATCATCGCGCCGCTGATTGCCACCCTCAACCTGAGCCCCAACCACATGGCCCTGCTGTGCCTGGCCATGGGCGGTGGCGGGCTGGCCATGTCCCATATCAACGACGCCGGGTACTGGATCTTCACCAAGCTGGCCGGGCTCAACGTCGCGGACGGACTGCGTACCTGGACGGTGATCACCACCTTGCTCGGCACCTTGGGGTTCTGTATTACCCTGCTGATCTGGCCGTTTGTCTGACCCTTTGCCCCAGGAGTTCCCATGCCTCGTTTTGCTGCCAACCTCAGCATGCTCTACCCGCAACACGACTTCCTTGAGCGTTTTGCCGCTGCGGCGGCCGATGGTTTCAGCGCGGTGGAGTACCTGTTTCCCTACGACTACAGCCCCGCGCAACTGAAACAGCGCCTGGACGATCACGGCCTGCAGCAGGCCCTGTTCAACGCGCCGCCCGGTGACTGGGCGGCGGGGGAGCGGGGCATCGTCTCCCTGCCCGGACGCGAGCAAGAATTTCGCCAGGGCTTTGAAAAAGCTCTGGAATACGCCGCAGTGCTGGGCAACTCGCGGATCCACGTGATGGCTGGCCTGCTGCCCTCGGAAAGCCAGCGCGCCCGGCATCACGGCGTGTACCTGGAGAACCTGGCCCACGCCGCGACCCAGGCGGCCAAGGTCGGGGTCACGGTGCTGCTGGAACCGATCAACACCCGGGACATGCCGGGCTTCTTCCTCAATCGCCAGGACCAGGCCCAGGCCATCTGCAAGGAAGTGGGCGCGGCCAACCTCAAAGTGCAGTTCGACTGCTACCACTGCCAGATCGTCGAAGGCGACCTGGCGGTAAAACTGCGGCGGGATCTGGCCGGCATCGGCCATATCCAGATCGCCGGGGTGCCGGATCGTCATGAGCCGGATCTTGGCGAGTTGAACTATCCCTACCTGTTCCAATTGCTGGACGAGCTCGGCTATGACGGCTGGGTCGGTTGTGAATACCGCCCCCGTGGCGACACCTCCGCCGGCCTGCAGTGGCTGCGCGACTGGCAGGCGCGCTAAGCGTTCGCCGCCCCTGGCGCCAAGCGCGCCGGGGCCCCTCCGATAACAACCAGTACAGGAGTTTCCCCATGCAGCGTTTTGCCTGCAAGGCCGCGCTCGGCCTGATTCTGGCCCTGGGTGGCGCCTCCCTGGCTGCGGCAGCCAGCCTGCCGACGGCCACTGAAGGCGACTGGGTCGCCCCGCAGTTCAACTTCCACAATGGTGAACAGCTCGCCAACCTGAAACTGCACTACATCACCCTGGGGAACCCCAAGCACCCGGCGATCCTCTACCTGCACGGCACCTACCGGCCGGCCAGCGATCTCTTGAGCAAGGACTTTGGCGGCGAACTGTTCGGCCCGGGGCAGCCTCTGGATGCGAGCAAGTACTACATCATTGCCACCGACGGCATTGGCGTCGGCCAGTCGAGCAAGCCTTCCGATGGCCTGCGCGCGCGTTTTCCCCAATACAACTATGACGACATGGTCCAGGCCCAGTACCGCCTGGTCACCGAGGGGCTGGGGATCAAGCACCTGCGGCTGGTCATCGGCAATTCCATGGGTGGCATGCAGACCTGGCTCTGGGGCCAGAACTGGCCGCAGATGATGGACGCCCTGGTGCCCATGGCTTCCCAGCCCAGCGAGATGGCGTCGCGCAACTGGATGATGCGCCGCCTGCTGGTGGAGTCGATCAAGCAAGATCCGGCCTGGGAGCAGGGCAACTACCGGCAACAGCCGCCGTCCCTGCGCCTGGCCAACGCGCTGTTCGCCACCGGCACCAGCGGCGGCACCCTGGCCTATCAGGCCCTGGCGCCGACCCGGGCCCAGGCCGACAAACTGGTGGATGAGCGCCTCAAGGCGCCGCAGACCGCCGATGCCAACGACTTCATCTACCAATGGCAGTCCTCGGCGGACTTCAACGCCGCGCCGGGCCTGGGCAGGATCCAGGCCCCGGTGCTGGTGATCAACTCGGCGGACGATGAGCGCAACCCGCCGGAAACCGGCACCCTGCAAGCGGCGCTGAAGCAAGTGAAAGATGCCCGCCTGCTGCTGATTCCCGCCAGCGCCGAAACCCGCGGGCATGGCACCACCGGCATGGCGCGGTTGTATGCCCGCGAGCTGGGGCAGTTCATGACCGAGACTGAAAAAAACCGCTAGCGGCCACTGCGCGCTCTTGTGTGGGGCTAGCGCTGACTCAGGCTGGCGCCGGCAGCAGCAATTCCACCCCGTGCTTGCGGATGCCGTCCGCCGCCGCCGGGGCCAGGGCGGCGTCGCTGATGATGATGTCGAACTGCTCCAGCTCGGCGATCTTGTACATGCCGAAGGTGCCGTACTTGGAACTGCTGGCCACCAGCACCACCTGGGTCGCCGATTGCATCGCCACCTGCTTGACCTCGACCTTCAGCGCCGAGGGCGTGGTGATGCCCCGGCGCAGGTCCCAGGAACTGGTGGAGATAAAGGCCACGTCCGTGACCACCTGACGCAGGGTGGCCACCGCCAGCCCGCCGACACAGGAATGGTTGGAGTGATCCAGCTGGCCGCCGGTGTGAATCACCGTGACCTGGGGCGCATCCATCAAGGCCTGGGCCACGCCGAAATCGTTGGTGATCACGGTCATTCCCGACAGCGCCTTGATGTAGGGCACGATCTCCAGGGTGCTGGTGCCGGCATCCAGGTAGACCGTCATGTCCGCGTGCAACAGGCCCGCCGCGAGCTTGGCCATGGCCTGCTTCTGCGGCAGTTCCACCACCGCCTTGGACTGATGGCTGGGCTCGCTGTGCAACTGGCTGGCGATGCGCACGCCGCCGGTCACCGAGTGGGCGCGGCCTTCCTGTTCCAGCAGGGCGATATCCCGGCGCACGGTCATGTGCGAGCAGTCGAACATCTCCATCAACTGATGCACGCTGAGCACCTGATGCTTGCGCAACTGGCGCAGGATCTGCTCGCGGCGTTGCTCGGGAATCATCGGCGCGCCGCTGTCGCTGGCAAGGTCCTTGGGGGTAGGCATTGAAGCTCCGGTTTGGCAGGTCGGCAAAGGCAGAAATCGGCACGCCATAGTAGCGAATGTCAGGGCGGCGCAGGAGATTTTGTCCCGCCGCTCAGGCTTGTGCTTCATGCAGTTGAGCGTAGGCCTCGGCCTCCAGTTCACCGCTGCCGGTGAGGGCCTGGCCGGCTTCGTTGTACAGGGCAAAATCGTGCTGCAGGCCGCCGACGCTGGCCGCACCATCCAGGCCCAGCAGTAGGGTGTAGAGCTGGTCGCTGAGGGCGCGGTCGAGCAGCGCCAACACCTGGGCCTGCTGCTCGGCAGACAGCGCCAGGGCGCGCAGCTGTGCAGCGGCGCTGGACGTCCGAGGGGCTTGGAGGCTTTGCAGGTAGTGCTGTTTTTCGGCGATCCAACTGGCGACCAGGGTCTTGGCATTCATGGGGGCGTTCACTGTTCTGTCGAATGGTAGCGGGCGTGGTCAATCTGCCAGCGCTGCTTGAGCTGCTGCAGGCTGCCGTCGTCCTTCATCGCGTCCAGGGCCCGCTGCCAACGGGCGACCTTGGCGGCATCGACCTTGGGCGAGAAGGCGATGTAGGCGTCCTGGTGCATCAGCGGCATCTGGTAGCGCAACTGTTCCAAGGGCAGGCCCGCATTATTGGCGAAGGTGCTGACGCTCATGGTGTCGGCGACCACGTACTGCACGCGGCCGATCTGCAGCAGGCGCATCATGATTTCCGGGCTGTCGACGCCCCACAGATTGTCCAGGCCCTGCTGCTTGAGGTAGCTGTAGACCAGCCACTTGCGCGGTACGGCGATCTGGCCCCGGGTCTGGTGCAAGTCGCTGATCTGCAGATCGTCGCTGCTGCGGGTGTAGAGCGCGGTTTCGGTGCGCATCAGCGGGCCGACCCATTGGTAGCGCGATTCACGCTCCTGGGTGCGCAGGATGGTAAACACCGCGGTGTCGGCATCCTCGCTGGCATCGCGCAGGGCGCGCAGCATCGGCCGTTGCTGGACCTGCACCGGATCGCCGGTGCGTTGCGCCAGGGCTTGCACCACCTCCACCGCAAAGCCGGTCATGCGCGGGCCCTGCTGAAAGTGCAGCGGCGGGTGGTTGTCGGTCAGCATGCGCAACTCATCGGCTTGAACGGTGAGGCTCAACAGCGGCAACAGTGCCTGCAGCATCCATTTCATGCAGTGCCCTTGGGGGGGATAAAGCGCAGAGCTTAGTACGACTGGTCGGCGCCTGTCGCGCTAAAACTGCGGGCTCTACCACGTGCCTTGGCGGGGCATGCCGGGGCGATTTTGGCGTCGGCTCGGGGGGATTACGACGGGCTCTACAGCCCCTGGACATGATGCCCCGAGGCCGTGGCTGCCTGTGGCCCGTCAACTATGGCGGCAGGTGAGTGCATAAATTTCGCCGGGCGGATGCTGAAGCCGGCCGGTGCAGCTGCTAGAGTCTCGGCCCTGGCCGCCTGGGTATCCGCCCGAGGAAGCCGGCACCGGGGCGCCAAGCCTCGGCCGGCCGGACAAATTCCATCCGTTGGTGACGCGAAGCCATTGTGAGCGTCTACGACCTTAGCAAGTGACACTGCCGCCGCCGTTACCGGCGCCTGGCACATTGAAATTGGGAGATTGTGAATGGTCATCAAACCCCGCGTTCGCGGCTTTATCTGTGTGACGACCCACCCGGTGGGTTGCGAAGCCAACGTCAAGCAGCAGATCGATTACGTCACCCAGCAGGGCGCCATCGACGCAGGGCCGAAGAACGTACTGGTCCTGGGTGCCTCCACCGGCTACGGCCTGGCCGCGCGGATCACCGCCGCCTTTGGCTGTGGCGCCAACACCCTGGGCGTGTTCTTCGAGCGCGGCAGCGTTGACGGCAAGCTGGGCACCGCCGGCTGGTACAACACCGCGGCCTTCCACAAGTTCGCCGAAGAAAAGGGCCTGTACGCCAAGAGCATCAATGGCGACGCCTTCTCCGACGCGGTCAAGGCCGAGACCATCGAAACCATCAAGCGCGACCTGGGCAAGATCGACCTGGTGGTCTACAGCCTGGCCGCCCCGCGCCGCACCCACCCCAAGACCGGTGAAGTGCTGAGCTCGACCCTCAAGCCCCTGGGCAAGTCGGTGACCCTGCGCGGTGTCGATACCGACAAGGAAATCGTCAAGGAAACCACCCTGCAGCCGGCGACCCAGGAAGAGATCGACGGCACCGTGGCGGTGATGGGCGGCGAAGACTGGCAGATGTGGATCGACGCCCTGCACGACGCCGGGGTCCTGGCTGAAGGCGCGAAAACCACCGCCTTTACCTACCTGGGCGAGAAGCTGACCCACGACATCTACTGGAACGGTTCGATTGGCGAAGCCAAGAAAGACCTGGACCAGAAAGTCATCGGCATGCGCCAGCAACTGGCCGACCTGGGCGGCGACGCCCGGGTGTCGGTGCTCAAGGCCGTGGTGACCCAGGCCAGCTCGGCGATCCCGATCATGCCGCTGTACCTGTCGCTGCTGTTCAAGGTGATGAAGGAGCAGGGCAGCCACGAAGGTTGCATCGAGCAGGTCTACGGCCTGTACAAGGACAGCCTGTACAACAGCGAGCCGGTGATCGACCAGGAAGGCCGCCTGCGCGCCGACTACAAGGAGCTGCAACCCGAAGTCCAGGATCGGGTCAAGCAGCTGTGGGACCAGGTGACCAGCGAGAACCTCTACGAAATGACCGATTTTGTCGGTTACAAGCATGAGTTCCTGCGCCTGTTCGGTTTCGAGATCGAAGGTGTCGACTACGAAGCCGACGTCGACCCGGACGTGAAGATCAGCAACCTGATCCAGCTGTAATCCGCTTGTAGCACCAGCCAGCGCCCCTCCTTCGTGAGGGGCGCTGTCGTTTGCATCCCCCTATTTCCCGTAGGAGCCAGCTTGCTGGCGAAGAGGCCCGCACGTCTTGTGCTGGTCTTGGAGACGCCTTCGCTGGCAAGCCAGCTCCTACAGCTAGGTTCTGCTGTCGCGTAGGAGCCGGCTCCTACGAGGGGGGCGGGGCAATTGCGCAAGATCGTTCAAGCCAGGCGCCGTGTCAGCTGGCACAGTCAGCGTCCGTTATCTGTGTGCAGGGTGTCATGTCCAGCGTTCTTCTACCCCGTGCCGCGTTTATCCGCGGCGCCATCGCCATCGTGCCGCTGTCCCTGGCCACCGCGCCCTGGGGCCTGCTGGCCGGTTCCATGGCCATCGAGGCCAATCTCACGCCGTTGCAGGGCCAGGGGCTGTCGAGCATCGTCTTCGCCGGTGCCGCGCAACTGGTGGCCATCGGCATGCTCAAGGGCGGGGCGGGGATCTTCTCGATCCTGCTGACCACGCTGCTGCTGACCTCCCAGCATTTGCTCTACGGCATGAGCCTGCGCTCGGTGATCTCGCCCTTGCCCGGACGCTGGCGAGTGGGCCTGGGCTTTCTGCTCACCGACGAGCTGTTCGCCTTGACCAGCGCCCACGACAGGCAGCAGTTCGACCGCTGGTACGCCCTGGGCGTGGGCCTGACCTTCTATGTGGCCTGGAACCTGTTCACCCTGCTGGGCATCGTCCTGGGCAAGAGCATTCCGGGCCTTGAGCACCTGGGCCTGGACTTTTCCATCGCCGCCACCTTCATCGCCCTGATCACCCCGCTGGTGCGCAATGTACCCACCGTGGTCTGTGTCGCGGTGTCGCTGTTCTGCTCGGTGCTGTTCAGCTACTGGCACTGGGGCTCGGCCCTGGTGCTGGCGGGGCTGGCGGGGATGAGCGCGGGTTTTGTCTGCAACAAGCTGCATCGGGGGCGCGCATGATGGTCTGGGCAGTGATTTTCGGCATGGGCCTGTTGGTGTTTCTCAATCGCTACGTGTTTCTCGAACCGCGCCTGCCGCTGCGCCTGAGCAGCAACGCGCGGCAATTCCTCGGTTTTGCCGTGCCGGGCATGCTCACGGCTATCTGCGGGCCGATCGTGTTCATGCCCGATCAGCAGTTGAACCTGCACGGGGACAATCCCTATCTGCTCAGCTCCTTGGTGGCCATCGTGCTGGTGATCTACACCCGCAATACCCTGGTCAGCATGCTGCTGAGCATGGGTTTCTTTTTCCTTCTGCGCTGGTGGCTCTGAGGCCGGATTGCGGTAGCCTTTGCAGCTTTCGGCACAGGCCGACCTTCAACCGCAACGGATGCATCGGATGAGCGACTTTCCCCACGATATCGACCTGGACGCGTTCTGGGACCACGCCAGCAGCCGCAAGATCAACCAGCCACCGGCCAGCGCCGCGATGATCGCCGAATTGCAGGCCCTGCTGGGCTATCGGCTGCCGCCGTCCTATGTGGCGTTCATGCACCGTTACAACGGTGGCTGCCCGCACCTGTGCTGTTGCCCCACGGAGCAGGGCACCTCCTGGGCCGAGGACCACTGCGCGATCGACAGTTTCCTGAGCATTGGTCGCGACACCCGCTACTCCCTGGGCGGCAGCCTGGGCAGCCGCTTCATGATCGAGGAGTGGGGCTACCCGGACCTCGGGGTGTACATCTGCAATTGCCCGTCCGCCGGCCACGACATGGTGGCCCTGGACTACCGCGAGTGCGGCCCCGAGGGCGAACCGCGAGTGGTGCACGTGGACCAGGAAGGCGACTACGAGGTGACTGTCCTGGCGCCGAACTTCGAGGCCTTTGTCCGCGCTCTGGTGTCCCCCGAGGTCTACGACACCTCGGAGCAGGATTACCTGGACGACCTGGACACGGTCGCCGGCGCGCCGTTTTCGCCGTTGCTGGAGGAGCTGCTTGAACACTTCCCGGACGTGCCGGACCTGGGGTCGCTGATCCGTCAGGTCGCCCTGCGCATCGTCCACGACAAGCGCTGCTTTGCGTTGCACGCCGACCCGCTGTCGCACCTGCTGTACGACCTGCAGTTCTGGCTGTACCAGAACCGCTACCCGGTCCCCAGCCAAGAGGCCTACCTGGAGGTCTATCAGGACATGATCGCCTTCGCCAAGGGCTTCGGCACCGGCGGCTACGCCCCGGATTTCATCCGTGACTGGTTCCGCGCGCGGCTGGCGGACGGTCACCTGCGCCAGGCGGCGGGCGGCTTGGCCCTGACCCCGGCCTACCGCGCGCAGTTACTGGAACAATTGTCGGGGTTTCGCCCCGCCGACCCACAGACTCAGGAGCAGCCATGAGCGAGGAAAAGATCCGCATCACCGCCGAGAAGACCCTCTCCGACAACTGGTACGTGCTGAAGAAATACAGCTTCGAACTGCGCCGCCGCGATGGCAGCTGGCAGGCCCAGGAGCGTGAGGTCTACGACCGCGGCAATGGCGCGACGATCCTGCTGTACAACCTGCAACGGCGCACGGTGCTGCTGACCCGGCAGTTCCGCATGCCGGCCTTCGTCAACGACCACAGCGGCTACCTGATCGAGACGGCCGCCGGGCTGCTGGACGACGCCAGCCCGGAAGTGCGCATCCGCCAGGAAGCGCAAGAGGAAACCGGCTGCCGGGTGGGGGAGGTGCAGAAAGTCTTCGATGCCTTCATGAGTCCGGGTTCGGTGACCGAACGGGTGCATTTCTTCATCGGCCATTACCAGGCCGAGGACCGCATCGACGAGGGCGGCGGGCTGGAGCACGAAGGCGAGGACATCGAAGTCCTGGAGCTGGATATCGACCAGGCCCTGGACATGATCAAGAGCGGCGAGATCGCCGACGGCAAGACCATCATGCTCCTGCAGTACCTGCAGTTGCATGTGCTCAAGCCTCGCAGCCTGACGGTGCTGGTGGCCGGCCCCTACCGTTCCGGCACCGGCGACGATCCGCTGTTGCTGGCGCGCAATGTCGAGGCCATGGAGCAGTGCGCCGCCCAGGTGCTGGAGGCCGGGCATTTCCCGCTGCTGGGGGAGTGGGTGGCCTTGCCCATGACCCGTCTGGCCGGGTCCCGGGCGGTGGGCGACGAGGTCTACAACCAGCGCTTCCACGCCTATGCCGAGCGCCTGCTGCAACGCTGTGACGCGCTGCTGCGCATCGGTGGCCCCTCGGCCGGCTGCGACGCCATGGTGCAGATCGCCCAGGGGCTGGGCCTGAGCATCTATCACCAGGTGCAACAACTGCCCAAAGTGACTTCCCGCCCAGGCCAGGACTGACCCCGGCTGTCTCTTGCCGGGTGCCGCCGGCCCGTTGCCCGGTCGCCGGCGGCATTCCCTGACCCCCTTCGCCATGGCTGCACAGATTTCCTCCCCGGCTTTTCTTCAGGCTCGGGGGGGAAATACTGTCTATCGTCTAATAGGCAAGCAGGAGCTTCATCTCAGGCCGCGTGGGCTTGGAGCACACGGGTCGGTTTTTCGCTATGGCGCTTGGAGCACTATGGAAAACCCAGGTCTTGATCTGACGCCGGTGCGCAGTATCTCGAATCAGGCGCTGGCCCGCGCCACCTTGCTCGGATGCTCGGGATTGCTGTTGGCGCTGTTCATCTTCACCGGCGTGTTGCTGGTGTACATCGCCCTCGACCAGAACCTGGCCGCCGAGCAGCACAACCGCCTGGAAATCGAACAGGCCCTGCAATCGCTGAAAAACCATGCCCGTCGCACCGTCAAGGACTATGCGCAATGGGGCGATGCCTATCAGCACCTGCACCTGAAGGTCGATCCGGACTGGGCCTACACCCGGCGCAACTTCGGCCCGTCCCTGTACCGCGACCTGGGTTTTGACGGGGTGTTCGTCATCGACCCGGCGGGTCGCACGGCCTACGCGCTGGTGGCCGGTCGCCTGCAGGCGATGGATGCCCGGGACTGGTTCGGCGATGCGCTGCAACCCTGGCTGGCGCAGGTGCGCCAGGCGCCCGATGGCAAGGTCTTCAGCCGTTATCACGCGATCGGCGGGACACCGGCGCTGGTGTTCACCAGCGTGCTGAGCCCGGGCAGCGATCCGCAAGTGCAGGTCGATGGCGGTCCGCAGTCGGTGCTGGTGTTCGTTGTGTGGCTGGATTCGAGCCGTTTGCTGGTGCTGGGCCGTGAGGCGGGCGTCGAGCGCTTGCAGCAGGTCGCCGCCGGGGCTCCGGGCCCGCAGCCGACCCTGAGCCTGCCCAACGGTGCCGGAACCCTGCACTGGCAGCCGGCGCGACCGGGGCACCAGTTGCTGGTGTTGGTGATCCCGCTGTTGCTGCTGGCCGGGCTGCTGGTGGGCCTGATGGCGATCCTGCTGCTGCGGCGCTCCGCAGTGGCGGCGCGGCTCATCGATGATCAGGTCCAGGCCCTGCGCAGCAGTCGGGGGGCGCTGGAGGCCAGCGAAGAGCGTTTTCGCGATGTTGCCGAAGCCGCTTCCGACTGGATCTGGGAAGTGGATCCGCAACTGCGCTTCACCTACCTGTCCGAGCGCTTCGAGGCCGTCACCGGCCTGTCCCGAGAGGCCGCCCTGGGACGGCCGATGCATGAACTGCTGAGCGCCGAGCAGGGATCGCTGCGCAACTGGCTGAGCGCCTCGCAGCGGCGTTCCCAGAGCATCCTGCAATGCGCCTACCTGGACGGTCAGCGCCGACCGCGAGTCTGCCGCCTGTCGGTACGGGCCATGGACGGCGGCGGTTACCGTGGCACCGCCAGCGATATCACCGAGGAGGTCGCGGCCCGGCGGCGCATCGAATACCTGTCCCAGCACGATGCACTCACCGGTCTGGCCAATCGCATGCGCATGCGCGAGTACCTTGAAGGTCGGCTGTCGGCTCTGCGGGTGCTGCAGGAGCCGCTGTTGATGCTCAGTGTCGATCTCGACCGCTTCAAGCCGGTGAACGATCTGCTGGGGCATGCCGCCGGCGACCAGGTGCTGCACGAGGTGTCCCAGCGCCTGTCCCACTGCCTGCGCAGCGAGGACCTGGTGGCTCGGGTCGGTGGCGACGAATTCGTGCTGGTGGTGCCCGGGCAGATGGCCCAGTTGGACATCGACGGCCTGTGCCGACGCTTGATCCAGCGTATCGAGGAGCCGTTCTACATTGCCGAGCACGAGGTCTTCATCAGTGCCAGCATCGGTGTCGCCCGGGCCCCGGACGATGCCAGCCAGGCCGAGGAACTGCTGCGCTATGCCGACATGGCCCTGTACGAGGCCAAGGCGGCGGGGCGCAGCACCTGGCGTTTCTATGCCGCTGACATGAATGCGCGGATCATCGAGCGCCGCGGTCTGGAGCGCGACCTGCGTCACGCCATCGACCAGGATCAGTTGCGCCTGCAGTTCCTGCCGCGCTATCGGCTGGCCGACGGCCAATGGCTGGGCGCCGGGGTGCTGGTGTGCTGGCAGCACCCGCGGCGCGGGCTGCTGGGGCCCGAGGTGTTCATGCCCATCGCCGAGGACACCGGGCTGATCCTGCCGCTGAGCAACTGGGTGCTGCACGCGGCCTGTCGTGCCGCCCGCGGCTGGCCCGAACACCTGCAACTGGCGGTGAATCTGTCGGCCTGCGAGTTCCAGCGCGGCCAGCTGGTGGCCAGGATCCGCTCGGTGCTCGGTCAGAGCGGGCTGGCTCCCTCGCGTCTGGTGCTGGAGGTGGCCGACAAGACGCTGCTGGACGACGGGCGCCAGGTGCAGGACATCATGGGCGGGCTCAAGGCTCTTGGGGTGCAACTGCTGCTGGACGATTTCGGCAGTGGCTGTTCGGCGTTGCAGGACCTGCGGACCTATCCCCTGGACGGCCTGAAGATCGACAGCGGTCTGGTGGCCGGGCTGGGTCGCAGTCCGGCCGGTCGCTCGATCGTCCAGGCGATCGTCGACCTGGGGCATGCCCTGGGCCTGAAAGTGCTCGCCGAAGGGGTGGATACCCCGGAGCAGTTCGCCGCGTTGCGTGACATTCGCTGCGATGAGGTCCAGGGGCGGCACCTGAGCCCGCCCCTGGACGCCGATGCCCTGTTGCAACTCTGCGCCCAGGCGCCCCGGGCCGGAAGCTCGATGAGCTGAGGGCAGGGGGGCCGGGTCTTTGGCCAGGGAGGGGCGCGGCGCTTCAGTCCACTTCGCCGGCCGCTGCCTGGGGGACCTGGCGGATCGGCAGTTCCACGCGAAAGGTGCTGCCGACCCCCGGTTGGCTGCGGACACTGATCTGCCCGCCGTGTTTCTTGACGATCCCGTAGGACAGCGACAGCCCCAGGCCGGTGCCCTTGCCCACCGGCTTGGTGGTGAAGAAGGGGTCGAAAATCTTCTGCAGGTGCTGCGCATCGATGCCGCAGCCGGTGTCGCTGACCTCCAGCCAGACATGCTCGCCGTCCACGCCGTTGCGCAGGGTGATGGTGCCGCGTTCCGGCCCGATGGCCTGGGCGGCGTTGACCACCAGGTTCATCACCACCTGATTGAGCTGGGAGGGCAGGCACTCGATCGGCGGCAGCTCGTGGAAGTCCTTGACCAGGTCGGCCTTGTACTTGATCTCGTTGGCGACGATGTTCAGGGTCGAATCGATGCCCTGTTGCAGGTCCGCCAGTTGCCATTGCTGATCGCTGTCGACCCGGGAGAAGTTCTTCAGGTCCTTGACGATCTGCTCGACCCGGCCGATGCCCTCCCTGGACTCCTTGATCAGCAGCGGGATGTCTTCCTGGAGAAAGTCCAGGTCGATGCTTTCCCGCAGGCTTTGCAGGCGCTTGCGCACTTCCGGTGCGGCGATGGCTTCTTCGCTCTGGCGGTAGGCGCTGAGCATCTGGCCGATCTGTTGCAGATAACCGCCCAGGCTGCCGAGGTTGGAGGCGACGAAGCCGATGGGGTTGTTGATCTCGTGGGCCACGCCCGCGGCCAGTTGCCCGAGGGAGGCGAGTTTTTCCGACTGCACCAGCTGGTTCTCCAGTTGCTTGCGCTCGTCGATTTCCTGTTGCAGGGCGGTTCCGGCACGCTCCAGGTCCGCGGTCCGCCGGGCTACCAGGTCCTCCAGGTGATGCATCTGCAGCAGGGCTCGGGCGGTCATTTCCCACTTGCTGGTGAGGGTGCTGGCCATCTGCTGGACTTCGATATTGTCGAAGGGCTTCTTCAGGATCAGCAGGCGGTCGTGGCCTTGCAGGCGCTCCAGCAGGTCTTCCCAGGAATAATCGGAGTAGGCGGTGCACACCACCACCTGCAGGCGCGGGTCTGCCTGCCACAGCCGTTCGATGGTCTGCACCCCGTCCCAGCCCTGGGGCATGCGCATGTCGACGAACGCCAGGGCATAGGGGCGCTGCTGCGCCAGGGCCTGGGTCACCTTGTTCAAGCCTTCCTCGCCGCCGTAGGCCGAGTCCAGTTCGAAGGGCTGCTGGCGGGAGCGGGTCGGGGCGCCGAACAGCTGCGCCTCCAGATCGTCGAGGCCGGCGTTGTCCGTCTGCGGCGTGAGGATCTTGCGAAAGTCCTCGTGGATCGCGGGGGTGTCGTCGATCAGCAGAATCCGGCGGTTGATCAGTGAGTCCATGTGGGGTTCTCGGCGTCGATCAGCGGGATGTCCAGAGTGAAGGTGGCGCCCAGTCCCGGCCCGTCGCTGTGCACGCTGAGCTGGCCGTCCATCTCCATGGCGGCCAGGGCGCAACTGTGCAGGCCGAAGCCGTGGCCCTCCTTGCGGGTGGTGAATCCGTGGGCAAAGATCCGCGTGAGGTTTTCGGCGGCGATGCCTTCGCCCTGGTCCTGAACCTGGATGCGCAGGGTCCGGCCCTCCAGCACCCGGACGCGGATGGTCAGGGTGCGGGACTGCTCGTCGAGGTCGGACATGGCGTATTTGGCGTTGCTGATCAGGTTGATCAGGATCAGCAGCATGCGGTGCTTGTCGCCCATCACCTCGGGCACTTCGGCGTAGTCCTTGACCACCGTGACCTGGTGCCGGACCAGGGCCCCGGAGTTCATGCGCAGGGCGTCGTCGATCAGTTCGTTGACCCGCAGGGGTTCGACCAGCCGCGAGGCGCCGGCATAGGACTGCTGGGTGGCGACGATTTCCTTGATGTGATCGATACTGCGCCCGAGCTGGGCCAGCTCGTCGCTCATGCCCTGTTGCTCGCTGGCGATGGCCTCTACCAGCTGGTTGAGGTAGCCGGGGAGCAGCTTGCCCTTTTCGTCTTCAGTGAAGAACTGCCCCAGGTCGCCCTGGTGCTGGTTGATCAGTTGCATCGCCTTGCCCAGGCCCTGGGCCTTGCTGGAGCGCAGGGTGCGGCCCAGCAGTTCGCTGGAGATGTTCACGCTGTTGAGCACGTTGCCGACGTTGTGCAGCACATTGGTGGCGATTTCCGCCATGCCCGCCTGGCGCGCGGCGTGCAGCAGTTCGCTCTGGGCTTCCTTGAGCTCGTGGGTACGTTCCTCGACCCGTTGCTCCAGGTGTTCATTGGCGCTCTGCAGGGCGGTGTTGACCCGGCGGATCACTCCGTAGCTGCGCAGCAGGTGGAACACCAGATAGAGGATCAACAGCACCAGCAGCGTCGAGAACACCAGCAAGTACTGAAGGGACTTCTGGTCCTGCAGGTCGGCCTGGAGCTGGTCGCTGTTGAGCTGGGCGTTGATCTCGTCCAGGCGCTGGGCCACCGGGATCGAGGTGATTTTCTCCAGCAGCTGGTTGACCATCGGCTGTTCGCGCAGGATCACCGAGACGTGGTTGCTGAGGATTTCCACCGGCTCGTGCATGGCCTCGGGCAGGCGTTGCTTGTTCACCGCCAGCTTGTTCAGCCCCACCAGAATGTCGGCGGCCTTGTCGTCGCTGGACACCTGGGCGAACTCCAGGCTGCTGAGCAGCAGGTCGTAGGTGTCGATGGCGATGCTCTGCTGTGCCAGGCGCTGGGCGTCATCCAGACCGGCCAGGCGGACCTGGATGTCGTCCTCGGCGGTGGGCAGGAAGGCCAGGGAGTTGCGCAGCACCGAGTTGTGGGACTTGAAGCGCTCCACCAGGTCGGCCTTTTCCTGGAACGCGGCGAGAAAGGCCTGATGACTGGCCTGCCATCCCTGGGGGTCTACATGCTCCTGCTGCGACACCTGATCGAAGCGACTCCACAGTCGATTGATCTGCTGCACCGGCAGCACCAGGGGATCGTAGTCATGGGTGATGGCGATGCGGGACTTGAGCACCTCGGTTTCCCACTGGGCGTTCAGTTGCTTGATGTGACCGATCAGGTCCCGGGACAGGGCGTAGTTCGCCGTCTGGCCGATGACCGTCTTCAGGTAGAGGAACGCCAGCGCCAGGACCAGGCCGAGGATCAGCAGGGTGAACAGGGTGACGGGCAGGCGGGGCCGCTTCATAGGGGCTTGTCCTGCCATTGCCCGGTCAGGGTCTTGAGAAACTTGACGATCAGGCCGGTGTCCTGGGGGCTCGGGGTCCGGCCCAGCTGGTACTTGAACATCACCTCCACCGCCTGCTCCAGGGTCTGCGCCGAGCCATCGTGGAAGTAGGGCGCGGTCACCGCCACGTTGCGCAGGCTGGGGACCTTGAAGACGTTGCGGTCCTGCTCGTCGCCGGTGATCAGGAAGCGCCCCAGGTCGGCCTCGGTGGGGTTGCCCCGAGCGGCGAAATAGTCGCCCATCACGCCGAACTTCTGCAGCATGTTGCCGCCGATATTGACCCCTTGATGGCAGGCGATGCAGCCGTAGTCCTTGAAGCGCTGGTAGCCGTATTTCTCGTCCAGGCTGAGGATCTCGGTGTTGCCTTGTAGGTACTGGTCGAAGCGCGAGCCGCTGCTGAGCAGGGTGCGTTCGTAGCTGGCCAGGGCGTCCTGCACGTTGGCCGCGGTCAGCGCATCCGGGTACAGCTGGGCGAAGCTCTGGCGGTAGTCGGGGTCCTCACTCAAGGTGCGCAGCAGGTTGGGCCAGTTGTTGCCCATCTCGATCGGGCTTTGCACCACCTGGTCGATCTGCGCTTCGAGGGTGACGGCGCGGGCGTCCCAGAACTGGCGAAAGTTCAACGCGGCGTTGAACACGCTGGGGGCATTGACCAGGGTCAGCTGGCCCTTGATGCCCAGGGACTTGGCCTGATTGTCGGCGCCGCCTTGGTCCAGCCGGTGGCAGCTGGCGCAGGAGCGGCTGTGGTCCTGGGACAGGCGCGGCTCGTTGAACAGTCGGCGCCCCAGTTCCACGCGCCTGGGGTCGAGGTCGGGGGGCGCGGGCAGGGGCTTGAGGGGTTCGTCCAGGGGCGCCGCGATGGCGGGCAGGGCGATGCCGAGCAAGCACCAGAGCGCCACGCCCAGGTGGCAACGCCGCAGGCGGCGGGCAAGGGCTGCGCGGTTCATGGCTGGTCCTCTGCCGCGGGGCTGGCCCGCTCTTGCAGGAAGCGGGCGAAGTCTGCCGCGGGCAAGGCCTTGCTGAAGTAGTAGCCCTGGCCTTCCTCGCAGCCCTGCTGGTTGAGAAAGGCCAGTTGCTGCTCTGTCTCCACCCCTTCGGCAATCACGTTCAGGTTGAGGTTGCGTCCCAACTGGATGATGGCGCTGACCAGGGTCGCGTCCTTGGGGTTGTGGCTCAGGCCGTGGACGAAGGACTGGTCGATCTTCAGTACGTCCAACGGGAACTTGCGCAGGTAGCTGAGGCAGGAGTAGCCGGTGCCGAAATCGTCCACCGCCAGGCGCACCCCCAGGTTCTTGATGGCCAGCAGGATGGCCAGGGTCGCCTCGACGTTCTGCATCAATACCCCTTCGGTGATTTCCAGCTCCAGCAAGGTCGGGTCCAGGCCGCTGTCCTGCAGAGCGCGGTGCAACTGCGCGAGCAACTGCGGCTGGCGGAAATCGCTGGCCGAGAGGTTGACCGACAGGCGGATCGGTGCGAGCCCGGCCTGTTGCCAGGCGCTGGACTGGCGGGTGGCCTCGCCCAGCACCCACTGACTGACGGCGTTGATCAGGCCGCTGTCTTCGGCCACCGGGATGAACCGGGCCGGGCTGACCCAGCCCCGTTGCGGGCTGAACCAGCGGATCAGCGCTTCGGCACCCACTACCTGGCCCGAAGCCAGGTGGATTTTTGGCTGGTAGTGCAACACAAACTCCCGATGTTCCAGGGCCTGGCGAATGCCTGACTCCAGGTGCTGCTGTTCCCGGGCCCGGTGGGTCATGTCCTCGGTAAAGAAGCCGTAGCTGCCCGGTGCCTGGTCCTTACTGTTGCGCATGGCCATCTCGGCCTTCTTGATCAGGGTCAGGGCATCCTGGCCATCCTCGGGATACAGGCTGATTCCCAGGCTGGCGGTGACCTGCAGGTCGTACCCGGCGATGTCATGCACCTGGCTCACCGTGGCCAGGAGTTTGTGCGCGATGCTGCGCACCTGGGGCGGCGGCTGCTGGTCATGCAGCAGCACCACGAACTCGTCGGAGCCGTAGCGGAACACCGAGTCCGACTCGCGCATGCTTTGCTGCAGGGCCTGGGCGATGCGCTTGAGCAGTTCATCGCCTGTCGGGTAGCCCAGGGCCTGGTTGATCCGCTTGAAGCGGTCCAGGCCCAGGAACAGCACCGCCAGCTGTTGCCCATAGCGCCGGGCCCGGGCCATGGCCTGGCTCAGGCGATCGCCCAGCAGGGTGCTGGAGGGCAGCCCGGTGAGCACGTCGTAGTGCAGCAGGTGCGAAACCTTGAGCAGCTCGGCGACCCGCTCCTCGATAGCCCGCTGCAGATCGTCGAGCTTGTGCCGCGCATCCTGGGCCATCTGCCATTTCCAGGTCAGGGCACTGGCCATCTGGCGGATTTCCAGGCTGTCGAAGGGCTTTTTCAGAATCAGCAGACGATCACCGAAGGCCAGGCGCTCGGCCAGGGCTTCCCAGGAGTAGTCGGAGTAGGCGGTGCACAGGGCGATCTGCAGCTCGGGGTCGGCCAGCCACAGCTGTTCGATGGTTTGCAGGCCGTCCCAGCCCGGCGGCATGCGCATGTCGATGAAGGCCATGGCATAAGGCGTGCCCTGGGCCAGGGCCGCCTCGACCTTGGCCAGGGCTTCGCGGCCCTGGAACGCCGAATCCAGGCTGAAGGTCGGTGCGGGGCGGTACTCGGGGCGACCGAACAACTGCTCCTCAAGCTGGCCCCGGTCCGCTTCCAGCCGGGGGGCGAGGATCTTGTAGAAGTCTTGGTGGATCTCGGGGCTGTCATCGACGATCAGCACTCGCCGGTTGACCCGCGCGAAGGGCGGGCCCGGGGCGTCTTGCGCGGTTGTCTGTGGGTCGCAGCCAGTATCCATAGACCGTCCCTAGTGCCCTGAGCGTGCGTTCAACGCTGTGAGCATAGTCACTGTGTTCTGCGCGGGTGGAGGTTTTTTTTACTTTGGAGCAGAGCGCGAAAGCAAAAGCTGACTAGGATTGCCACAACAATCGAGCAGTTGGCCGGTAGCCTCTCTGGGGCGCCGGCCAACCTGCAGGATCACCGGGAGACTCATCACATGGAAGAGCCGCAGTCCGTCGAACCTGGCCGGCGTCCCTGCCTGTTGCTGGTGGATGACGAAGAATCGATTCTCAACAGCCTGCGGCGCCTGCTGCGCGGCCAACCCTATGACGTGGTGCTGGCCGACAGCGGCGCCAGGGCCCTGGAAATCCTCGCCCAGCGTCCGGTTGACCTGGTGATGAGCGACGCGCGCATGCCCAACATGGACGGCGCCACCTTGCTGGCCCGGGTGCGCGAGGGCTATCCGGGAACACGGCGCATTCTGCTGACCGGCTACGCCGATGTGAGCACCATCATCAACGCGGTCAACCAGGGGCAGATCCACCAGTACCTGAGCAAACCCTGGAATGACGAGGAACTGCTGCTGATTCTGCGTCAGGGGCTGGAGCAGCAGCAGGCGGAACGTGAACTCAAGCGCCTGCAGCAGCTGGTGCTGGAGCAGAACCGCCAGCTCAAGGCCAGCAATGCCGGGCTGGAACAGCGGGTGGCGTCGCGCACCGCAGAGCTGCAGCAGACCGCCGACATGCTGGACCTGGCCTATGAGGAGCTCAAGCACAGTTATGTCACCGCCACCGAGGTGTTCTCGCTGCTGGCCAACCTGCGCCTGCCGCCGGACAAGCAGACCAACCGCAAGATCATCGAGCTGGTGCGCGCCTATTGCAAAGCCCATGGCCTGGATGAAAGCGCCAGCCGCGACCTAGCCATGGCCGCGGCCCTGTACAACATCGGCAAGCTGAGCTGGAGCGATGCCATGCTGGTCGCCCCCGCGGACCTGTTGCGCCACACCGAACGGGAGCGCTATCGGGCCTATCCCGAGCAGAGCGAGTCGGTGCTGATGGCCCTGGAGCCGATGCAGGACGCGGCACGCCTGATCCTGCATCACCAGGAGCGCTGGGATGGCAGCGGTTTTCCCCGGCACCTCAAGGGCGAGGCGATTCCCTGGGGCTCGCGCCTGCTCAAGCTGGCGGTGGATTTCATCGAGTTGCAGTGCGGGCTGATCCTGGAGCGCCACATGAACAGCGACGAAGCCCTGCTGTTCATCCGCAAGTACGCCGGTCGGCTGTACGACCCCGAGCTGGTGGAGAGCTTTGTCCGGGTCTGCGCCGCCTATCTGAGCGACGTGACCGTCGACGATCCGAGCGTCAGGGTCGTGGGCACCCGGGAATTGCAGGCCGGGATGGTCCTGCGTCGCAACCTCAATGCCGACAACGGCATGCTGCTGCTCAATGCCGGCAAGGTGCTCAGCGAACCGCTGGTGCACAAGCTGATCGCCTTCGAGGCCATGGAGGGTGCGCATTACAGCGTGTTTGTCAGCGTGCCCGAGCAGGTCGCGGCACTGGATGTCGACCGCTGATCGCGCCTGGGCGCTCGTCTGTTGTATTGTCGCCGCCGCGCCTGACCGGCATTGCCGGGACAGGCGCGGCGCATGTCATGTTCCTGCAACCCCGGCATGCCAAGAAGGTGGAGCGGTTTTCTGTCGGCTCCACCCCGATGGCGGGGCCGGGACGATCCGATTCCTCAAGGAGAGGTCACGATGAAAAAGTTTATTGCCCTGATGGCGACCCTGGTGCTGACCCTGGGGCTGGTGGGCATCAGCGACGCCCGCCAGCCCAGGCAGCAACGGGACTCGGTGGCGGGCACCTTCGACTATTACCTGCTGACCTTGTCCTGGTCGCCGACCTTCTGCCTGATGCATCCGGAGAACGAACAGTGCTCGGGCAAGGGCTATGGGTTTGTCCTCCACGGCCTGTGGCCGCAATACGCCAAGGGCGGCTGGCCCGAGTCCTGTCCACCCCTGACCCCATTGACCCAGCAAGAGCGGGCCAAGGGCCTGACCCTGTTTCCCACCGCCAAGCTGATGAACCATGAGTGGACCAAGCACGGCACCTGCAGCGGCCTGGGGGGCATGGGTTACCTGGACGCGGCGGACAAGGCGCTGGCGACGGTGCAGATCCCGCAAGCGCTGCAGCCTTCGACCACCGTGCGCTACTTGGAAGCCAAACAGATTGCCCAGCAGTTTCGCCAGAGCAACCCGGGGATCGCGGAAAACGGCATCGCCATTCTCTGCAGCGGCCCCGAGCTGTCCGAGGTGCGGGTGTGCCTGACCCGGGACCTGGAGTTCGGTCCGTGCGGCAAAGGGGTGAAGACCCAGTGTCGGGCCGGCGACATCCGTATCCCGCCGATCCGCTGACAGTCTCCGCGCGCCGCAGCGCTCGGCAGGCGGGATTGCCGCGCCACCGGCCCGTAGGAGCTGGCTCGCCAGCGAAAGCGTGCGCAAGGCCAATACAAGGCCTGCGCGCCTCTTCGCCGGCACCCCGGCTCCTACGCAGCGGGGGAGGTGCCCTTCAGGGCAGGCCGGCCAGCAGGTTTTGCAGGTGGGCGGCCGTTTCGGCGCTGCATGCCTGCATCGGCGCGCGCAGCTGTGGCCCGATCAAGCCCTGATGGGCCAGCAGGGCCTTCACCGGCGCCGGGTTGGGTTCGGCGAACAGCGCCTGAATCAACGGCACCAGTTGCCGGAAGCTGGCTCTGGCCGCTTCCAGTTGCTGGTCCATGACCTGGCGCTGCAACTGCACGAACAATTCCGGACGAATGTGCGCCGCGGCCGCAATGGCGCCGCAGGCCCCCAGGCACAGGGCATTGAACAGTTGCAGGTCCTCGCCGCAGAGGACCTGCACCGCGCCGCTGGCCAGCAGCGCCAGGGTCTTGTCCAGGTTGCCGCCACAGTCCTTGACCGCGGCGATCCGCGGATGGCGAACGATGTTGAGCAGGGTGTCCTTGTCCAGGTTGACCCCGGTGCGATAGGGAATGTCATAGACGATCAGCGGCACGCTGGAGGCATCGGCGATGCTGTGGAAGAAGCTTTCCAGGGCACTCTGGGAGGGCCGGATGTAGTAGGGCGCGGGCACCAGCAGGGCTGCCACCGGGCGCTTGAGGATTTCCCGCTGCTGGCTCAGCAGCGATTTCAGGTTGTTGCCCGCCAGGCCCATGATGACGCGCCCGGCCGGGGCCTGTTCGAGCACCGCATCGAGCACCGCCAGTTGCTCGTCCTTGTCCAGGGCCGCGGCTTCGCCGGTGGTGCCACAGACCACCAGCCCCGCCACGCCGCTTTCCAGCAGATGGGCGCTGAGCCGGCGCAGGGCGGCAAAGTCGATGGCGTCCTGGTGGAACGGGGTGACGATGGGGACCCAGATACCTTGAAACGATGACATGCGTGTTCTCCTGAAGGTTGACCGTCGGGTCGTCGTCAGAAGAGTAGAAGGGCGGTAAGCAGGGGGGAGGTCCGTTGCGCTTGATGTCCTGTCAGCTCATCTGACGGGACACAGCGCCCCGGTCACATGAGCGACTGTTTCTTCGATTTAGAGGTGCAAGCCACCCAGGTCCCGACCTTGGCCAGCAGGCCAATGGCGCGAGAATCGAGGGTCGGGGCTTGGGACATGGCTGGGGCAGACTCTGAAATCAGGCGCACAGTTTTAAAAGCCGGCGCGGGCTTTGTCAATCCTCGAACACGGCTCGCTGGCCTGGGGCTGGCCACGCCGGGTCGAGGCTGGTTTTGTCCTGGCTACAGGGTTTTTACCGCGCGACCAATGAACTGCACCGGGCCGGTGGGCCTGCCAAGCGCCGAGCCTTGGCGGTCCTCCAGGGTCAGTTCGAACAATTGATTGGTTTGCAGGGGCGGCAGGTGATCCAGCGGCACGCGCAGCGGCTGGCCGGGCTTGACCAGTCCCAGAGACACCGGGCCCTGCCAATCGTCGGCCTTGGTCCAGAACTCCAGGGCCTTGTCCGCCGGCAGCTCGATGCTGCCCAGTGGAATCAACTGCAACTCCCGGGTGTCATTGGCTTGCACCACCCAGCCGGGCGATTTGTCCTGGGGGGCGACCAGCACCACCAGGTAACTGGGCGCTGGGGTGGGGCGCAGCATCAGCAGGCTGGCCAACAGGACACTGGCAGCCAGGCCGGCAGCGGCCAATCCGCGCCACAGCGCCAGGGGGTTGAAGCGCCTGCGGTTGCTGGAAGAGGCCGGCTCTTGCTCCAGGCTGCGTTCGATGCGCCGCCAAAGCCAGGGCGACGGCGTGACCGGAGCGGCTAACGCGGTGAGTGGATGCAGGCGTTGTTCCCAGCTTTGCACGGCGTCGCGCAGGGCGGGCTCATGGGGCAGGCGCTGTTCGAGCAGGCGACGTTGTTCGGCGTCCAGGGTGCCCAGGACATATTCACTGGCCAGGGCCTGGAGCGCGGGATCGCTGTCGTCCCGTGGGCCGATATTCATCCCAGGCACTCGCGCAAAGCACTGAGACTGCGCTTGATCCAGGCTTTGACCGTCCCCAGCGGGGTGGCCATCCTGGCGGCAATCTCGATGTGTGAATAACCGTCCAGATAGGCCAGCAGGAGGCACTCGCGGCGCTGCGAGGGCAGTTGCCCCAGGCAATGCTGAAGCTGTCCGGCGTCAGCCAGCGCGGTGGCTGGTGCCGGGTTCATGGCCGCCCCGTCAAGGGTTTCCAGGTGATCGGCATAAGGTTCTTCAATCGGCACCTCGCGGCCATGGCGCCGCAAAAAATTCAGCGCCAGATGCCGGGTGATGCTGAACATCCAGCCGCGGGCACTGCCTCGTTCGGGGTCGAAACCGCTTGCGCCTTGCCAGATTCGGATAAAGGCGTCGTGCAGGATGTCTTCGGCCAGGGCCGTGTCGCGTACCAGGCGTTTGGCGACGCCGAGCAGCCGTGGCCCTTCCTCGTGATAGAGGGCTTCCAGGGCCTGGCGCTCACCTCGGGCACAAGCGGCGATACAGCCTGCGTGGTCAAACAGGGGTTCGGGTAGTGACAAGGGCATTTACCTGCGACAGATGACGGCCACCGTCCGCCTGGCGGCGCGGTGGCTGTCAGCAGCGTAGACCAGTTGCCAATGCCGGGCCTGGCCTCTTGCGTAGCGAATCAGCGGGCTGCCCAGAAGATGTAGTCCGCCTGGTATTTCACTGTTTCGCGGGCGCCCTTGTTGGCGGCGGTGCACGCGCTGCCGGGGGCCACGCCACCCTTGAGGGCCACTCGCTGAATGTAACTGACGCCGCTCATCAGCCCCTTGCCCTCGGCCGGATTGGCCTTGACCAGTTGATAGGGCAGGTTGCCGGGGCTGGACGGCGCCACGGCGACCTGGGTCCCGGTGATCTTCGAGCCGTCCCTGGCCTGCCAGGTGGCCGGTGGACCGAAGTAGTCACCCAGCACCTTGCCGCTGCGATCGCTGAGCACCGCCTTGGGGCCGACGAAGAACCACTCGGTCTCGCCCGGTGCATTGGCCTTGTCCCGGCACTCGTAGGTGATTTCACCGGTGCCTACGGTTTCCAGGGCCACTTTGTGGCCGTCCGGCACCTTGATGCTGTCGGGTAATGCGCTCTGCGCCTGGGCCGCAGGCAGGGCGCCGAGGCAGGCGATGGTCAAGGTTGCGCTGAGGCAGAGAAGACGGTGTCTGGCGTGCATGGTGGCTCTCCATTGGGGATAGGTTCGGCAGTTTTCAGGACTGTCATGGGAACTACCCCCGAGCCGGGTATCTGGATGCAGGGTCGAGAAAAAATATTTCGCTTAGCAAAATCTCAGCCGCTGCGGGCGATCCAGGGCATGGATCGAGTAGCTGCAACTGCGTCTCATTGGCTTGAGCGCTTTAGCAGCGCCGGCTGGCCGATCTATACCAAGGTAGCGGCGTTGTGCCGTGGATCTTGGTCTAGGATTCTTCTGGCCGGGGGAGAGTTTTATCTCAGGGAGCCGGACAGAGGGACCAGTGTGATGCTCAATCACCAGCCGATCATTCTGATCGTGGACGATCAGGTCAATGACCTGCGGATACTCGGCCAGGCGCTTCAGGACCTGGGCGAGGTCTATGTCGCGACCCAGGGAAGCCAGGCTCTGGAAGTGGCCCGCCAATGCCATCCGGACATTGTTCTGCTGGACATCGAAATGCCCGACATGGACGGCTATTCGGTGTGCGAGCTGATCAAGTCCGACCCGCGGCTGTCCCAGGCCTCGGTGATCTTCGTCACTTCGCACCGCCAGACCGAGCACGAATTGCGCGCACTGCGCCTGGGCGGCGCCGATTTTCTGCAAAAGCCGATCAACGTGCCCATCGCCCGGGCGCGGGTCGAGGCCCACATCAAGCTCGGCGAAGAGTCCCGGCGCCTGGCCAACTACGACCCCCTGACCCAGTTGCCCAACCGTCAGTTGCTGCACGACCGCACTGAACAGGCCATTCGCCAGGCCGCCGCGGGCCAGGGGCTGGTGGGCTTGCTGTCGATCGACATCGACCACTTCAAGGTCATCAACGACACCAGCAGCCATCGCGAAGGCGACGCGGTGCTGCAGCAAATCGCCCAGCGCCTGCGCCATTGCTGCCGCCTGACCGACACCCTGAGCCGCCAGGGCGGCGATGAGTTCATGCTGCTGGTGCCCGAGCTGAACGCCGTGGACGACTTGAGCGAATGCGCCGAGCGGGTCATGCAAGCCATCGCCCAGCCGCTGGTGATCGGCCCTTCGCGCTATGACCTGACCGCCAGCATCGGCGTCAGCGTCTATCCCGATGACAGCCTGGACGCCGAGTCCCTGTTGCAGCACGCCGACGCCGCGGCGCACCAGGCCAAGCAGGCGGGGCGCGGCCAGTACCGCTTCTTCGACCATCCGACCCATCAGCGGGTGCGTGCCCGGCATCAGTTGGAACGGGAGATGCGCACCGCGCTGGAGCAGGAGCGCTTCGAGGTGTTCTATCAGGCCAAGGTCGACCTGCGCCTGCAGCGGGTGGTCGGCGTCGAAGCCCTGCTGCGTTTGCGCGATGAGCACGGCAGGATGGTTTCTCCCGCCGAGTTCATTCCCCTGGCCGAGGATTGCGGGCTGATCGTGCCCCTGGGGCGCTGGGTGTTGCGCCAGGCGTGCCAGGCCATCCGCCAATGGAATGAACAGGGGCATGCCATCAGCGTCAGCGTGAACATCTCGCCGCTGCAGTTTTCCGATCCGCAGTTTCTCGATCTGGTCAGGCAGGCCCTCGCGGAAAGCGCCATTGAACCCCGGGCCCTGGAACTGGAAATCACCGAAGGGGTCCTGGCGCTGGTGGACGGCGAGCGCAGCTGTGACTTGCTCAGCGACTTGAAGGCCTTGGGGGTGAGCATCGCCATCGATGATTTCGGCACGGGCTATTCCAGCCTGGCCTATCTCAAGCGCTTGCCCATCGATGTACTGAAGATCGATCAGAGTTTCGTGCGGGACATGATCAGCGATCCCAGCGACGCGGCTATCACCGGGGCCATCATCCAGCTGGGGCTGGCCCTGGGTTTGCAACTGGTGGCTGAGGGCGTGGAGACCGAGGAACAGGCCCGGGCCCTGTCCGCCCAGGGCTGCCACGTGATGCAGGGCTTTCTGTACTGCCGTCCGCTGTCGTACCCCAACATGACTGAGTACCTGGCCGCGGGCCGCCTGCCGGCGCAGCCCTGAACCCTGCCGCCCCCGACGAGGATCGCCCTTGAAGCCTGGACGTTCTGTGCAAATCGGCTGTGTCTACCTGGCGCTGATCAGTGTCCTGGGTATAAGCGTCACCGCCGCGGTTTACTGGCTGGTGGCACGGGGCAACGCCCATCAGCTGGAACAGTCGGTGTCGCGGGCGGCCGAAGACGCCGTGCATCACGTGCTGGAGCGCGTGACCTTGTACCAATACGGTTTGCGCGGCGCCCGCGGGGTGATTGTCACGGCCGGTGAAGACGGCGTGAGCCGGGAAATCTTCCATCGCTACAGCCAGGGTCGGGACCTGAACGGGGAGTTTTTCGGCGCCCACGGTTTCGGTTTTGTCCGGCGCGTGCCCGAGGAGCATGAGCGTTCGTTCCTGGCCGCAGCACAGCTCGATGGCGCGCCGGGCTTTCATTTGCAGCAATGGCAGCCCCACCACGGTGATCGCTACGTGGTGCAGTACATCGAGCCGCTGGCGCCGAACCAGTCGGCCCTGGGCCTGGACCTGGCGTCCGAGCCGGTGCGCCGGGCGGCCGCCGTGGCCGCCATGCACAGCGGCGAGCCGCAGTTGACTGGGCCCTTGTCGCTGCGCCAGGAACCCGGCGCGGTGATGGGCTCGTTGCTGTTCCTGCTGCCGGTGTACCGCAGCGCCGAAGTGCCGCCTTCGCCGTCGCAGCGCGAGGCCCAGACCCTGGGCTGGACCTATGCGCCGCTGGTGATGAACGAGGTGCTCAAGGACTTGCCGTTGGACCCGGCCAGCCAGCGCCTGGTGTTGCGCGACATCAGCGATGACGCCGGCGCCGGGAGCTTTTTTGCCAGCTCGGCCCAGCCATTGAAGGACACGCTGAGCGTGCGTACCCGTGAGGAACAGGTGTTCGGGCGGCGCTGGGCCTTCGAGTTCAGCGTGGGCCCGGGCTTCGTCGAACCGCTGCATCAGACCGCGCCGGCCTGGGTACTGGGGATCGGCGGCCTGCTGACCCTGTTGCTGGCGGTGGTGGGCACCGTGATAGCCCTGGGGGTCAACCGGCAGAACCGTTTGCGCCGTGACCAGACCCGGCTGGCGGCCATCGTCGAAAGCTCCACCGACGGCATCATTGGCAAGACCCTGGAGGGGCGCATCACCAGCTGGAATCGCGGCGCCGAGGAGATTTTCGGCTACAGCGCCGAACAGGCGCGGGGCCGCTTGTTCCAGGACCTGATCGTGCCGCCGGAGCTGGCGCTGGAACAACAGCACATCCTGCACAAGCTGCGTCATGGCGAACGGGTGCACGGATTCGATACCCAGCGCCTGCGCCAGGACGGCAGCCGGGTGGCGGTGTCGGTCAACGTTTCGCCGATTTTCGATCGGCGCGGCCAGGTCATCGGCGCCTCGATGACGGTCCGTGACATCACCGCGCAGAAAGCCGCCGAGGCGCGGATTCTCGAACTCAACGCACGCCTGGAGGACCAGGTGGCAGCGCGCACCGCCGAGCTGGGGCAAATCAACCTGCTGCTCTCCAGCGTGCTGCGCTCGGCCTCGCAGGTGGCAATCATCGCCACCGATCGCGATGGCATCATCCGCGTGTTCAATCGTGGCGCGGAGCGGCTGTCGGGCTACCAGGCCGAGGAAATGGTGGGGCTGCACACCCCGGAGGTGATCCACCTGCCGGAAGAAGTCCGCCAGCGCGGCATCGAGCTCAGTGCCCAGCATCAGCGACCCATCGAAGGCTTTCGGGTGTTCGTCCAGCAGGCGGAAACCGAAGGCGCGCAAACCCGCGAATGGACCATGGTGCGCAAGGACGGTTCGCACTTCGCCGCGACCCTGGTGGTCAGCGCCCTGCGTGATGAAAGTGGGCAACTGACCGGCTACCTGGGCATCGCCGTGGACATCACCGAGCGCAAGGCCGCGGAGCAGACCCTGGCTACGGCCCGCGACCAACTGTTGATGGCCGCCAAAGTGGCCAAGCTGGGGATCTGGTCCTGGACCCTCGCTGACCACTCGCTGGACTGGAACGAGCGCATGTTCGAGCTCTACGAGCAGCCGCTGGAGCTGCGCGGCAACGGTTTGAACTATCAGCACTGGCTGGAGCGGGTGCATCCGCAGGACCAGGAACGGACCCAGCGCAAGCTGGAAGAGGCGGTGGCGGGCCAGGGTGTCTACGATCCGATCTTTCGTGTGGTCAGTCCCAGCGGGCAGGTGCGCTTCATCCAGTCCGGGGCCTATGTGGAGCGCGACACCGATGGCAAGGCGCTGCGGGTGACCGGGATCAACCTGGACATCACCGCGCAACGGGAGCTGGAGTCCCGGCTGCTCTACGCCAAGGAACAGGCGGATGCCGCGAGCGAGGCCAAGTCCTCGTTCCTGGCCAACATGAGCCATGAGATCCGCACGCCGATGAACGCCGTGCTGGGGATGCTGCAACTGCTGCAACGGGCCGGCCTGGAGCCGCGCCAGCTGGAATACGCGACCAAGGCGCAGACCGCGGCCAAGTCTCTGCTGGGGCTGCTCAACGACATTCTCGACTACTCGAAGATCGAGGCCGGCAAGTTGCAACTGGAGGAACACCCCTTCGACCTCGATCAACTGCTGCGTGACCTGGCGGTGGTGCTGGCGGGCAATCAGGGCGTGGGCGATATCGAGCTGATCTTCGATCTCGACCCGCAGTTGCCGCTGAACCTGGTGGGCGACAGCCTGCGCCTGCAACAGGTGCTGATCAACCTGGCGGGCAATGCCATGAAGTTCACCGCCGAGGGCCAGGTGGTGGTGGGCCTGAAGTTGCTTGAGCAGGGGGCGCACAGCGTGCGTCTGCAAGTGGCGGTGAGCGACACCGGCATTGGCATCAGCGCCGAACACCTGCAGGTGATTTTCGAAGGTTTCCGTCAGGCGGAAGCCTCGACCACTCGGCGTTTTGGCGGCACCGGCCTGGGATTGGCGATCTGCAAGCACCTGGTGCAGCTGATGGGCGGACAGTTGCAGGTGCGCAGCCAGCTCGGCGCAGGCAGCTGTTTCAGCTTTGAACTGGAGCTGGGGCTGGACGGTGCCTGTGTCGCCCAGACCCTGCCTCTAGGAGGCAAGGCCTTGCGAGTGCTGGTGGCGGATGACCACCCCCTGGCGCTGGAGCTGAATGTGCGCACCTTGCGCAGCTTCGGTTGGACCGTCGAGCACGCCACCGGCGGTGCTCAGGCCTTGTCGGCCGTGGATGCCGCTGTAGCCCGGGGCGAGGCTTTCGATCTGGTCTTGCTGGATTGGCTGATGCCGGACATGGACGGCCTGCACGCCGCGCAAATGATCAAGGACATGAGGCTGGAAGCGCCGCCGACGGTGGTGATCTTGAGTCACCACGATGCCACTGCGCTGCTGGCCCGGCTGGACAGCGCCGAGGCGCCCTTTGCTCACTACCTGAGCAAGCCCTTTACCCCTCGGCAGCTGGCGCAGGCGCTGCTGACCGAGCGCTCCGCGGCCCTCGACGGGCCGCCGGCCAAGGCGCCCGCGCAGCGCTCCAGCCTCAGTGGCCTGCGGTTGCTGGTGGTGGAGGACAACGTCCTGAACCGACAGATCGCCCGAGAACTGCTGACCCTGGAAGGGGCTCAGGTGCAATTGGCCGGCGGCGGGCTGCAGGGGGTGAAAATGACTCTCGAAGCCGAGGAACCCTTTGCCGCGGTGCTGATGGACATCCAGATGCCCGATATCGACGGCTATGAAGCCACCCGGCGGATCCGTGCCGATGCGCGCTTTGCCCGCTTGCCGATCATTGCCATGACCGCCAATGCCTCCCAGGCCGACCGCCAGAGCTGCCTGGCAGCGGGCATGAATGACCATGTCGGCAAACCGATCAACCTGCCGCAGCTGGTCAACAGCCTGTTGTTCTGGACCGGTGGCGCGGTGCGGCTGGCGCAGGTTGCCGAGCCCTCAACCGACACCGGCCTGATCGAGGACCCGGCGCTGATTCTCGAACGCTTTGGCGGTAACCGTGACTTGCTCAATCAAGTGCTCGAGGGGTCGGAGGCCACGCTGGGAGAGCTGCTCGAACGGCTGCGCCAGAGTCTTGCCGAGGACAATGCCAAGGATGCCTGCTACCTGCTGCATACCCTCAAGGGCGCTGCTGGCAACCTCGGCGGGCGTGGCTTCGCGCAGAGCTGCGCGGTGCTGGAACAGTCCCTGCGCGACGGCGCGGTGTTGCATCTGACCCTCACCGAGGGCCATCTGGATGAACTGCAACGATTACTGGCCAGCACCTTGGCGGGCTTGCAGGCGGAGTTCGGGCGGGCCTCGCCAGAGTGGGACCACGCCTTGCAAGAACCCCTGGACCTGGGTGTGTTCCAGAGCGCCCTGCAAGAGATTCTGCCGTTGTTGCGCCAGAGCAACTTGCAGGCCCTGACGCTCACTGAGGCCTTGGCGCAACATGCGCTGCCGGTCGATAGAACAACCTTCGACGAGTTTGTGGCCCATGTTCAGCGGATGGAGTTTTCGCGGGCACAGGGTGTCTTGCAAAGAATGCTTCTCAACAACTAGCAAGCAAGCTTTCTATTTGGTTCTCAATTGTTGATGTACATCAGAAAATCTTTGATTTTCTGCCCTCTAAGTTGGATGGCTTGATGAATTTTTCACACTTTTTTTGACGCCGGAATCTAAACTTGCGCCGACTGGATCAATATTGGCCATTTGCAGTAATTCACTTGGCTCTGGAAAGTTCTGCAAGTCAGCAGAGGAAGTCTTCGAGTCATCGCAGGATGCGGAAATCTTTATTTGATACCGAATGGAAAATGAACACTTTCCTGCGAGGCTTTTTAGATGAGAAACAATCTTCCTGTGACCCAGCGCGAGCTGGTGTTTCCCGCAGAACAACGGCTGATTTCCGCCACCGATATTCACGGCAAGATCACCTACTGCAATGACGAGTTTGTCGCAGTCAGTGGTTTCAGCCGGGAAGAACTGATCGGCAGCCCGCACAATATCGTGCGCCATCCGGACATGCCCGAAGCGGTGTTCGCGCACATGTGGTCCTACCTCAAGGACGGCAAGAGCTGGATGGGCATCGTCAAGAACCGCAGCAACAACGGTGACCACTACTGGGTCAACGCCTATGTCACGCCGATCTTCAGCAAGGGCGTGATTGCCGGCTACGAGTCGGTGCGGGTCAAGCCCGAGCGCGAACAGGTGGAGCGCGCCGGCGCCCTCTATCAACGCATGCGCAGCGACAACCTGGCCCTGCCCTGGAGCTACCGGGTGGCCAGGGTCTGCAGCTTTGCCTTGCCGCCCGTGTTGGGCCTGGCGGCCACCGCCGGCGCCTACTGGCTGGGGGGCGCCTGGGCGGCGCTGGGCGCGGCGGTTCCCGGGTATTTCGCGGTCCAGGGCTATGCCCTGTATCGCGCGCGGCAGATGCTCGGGCGCATCAGCTCGGTGTCCCTGGGCAGCTTCGACAGTGAGCTGATCGCCCGTACCTACACCGACGAACACGGCCCGGTGGCGCAGTTGCAGATGATCCTGATCAGCGAGTCGGCGAAAATCCGCACCGCCCTCAGCCGGCTGGGCGACTACGCCAACCAGGCGGCGTCCCTGGCTTCCACCAGCCAGAGTCTGTCCAAGCAGGCGGAAAGCGCCCTGGGCAAACAGCGCGACGAAGCGGACATGGCGGCCACCGCGATGAACCAGATGGCCTCGTCGATTTCCGAGGTGTCGGTGCACATCCACGACACCGCCTCGGCCGCCGATCAGGTCAACAACCTGACCCAGGTGGGCTCCGAGGAGGCACAGAAAACCCGCGTGGTGATCGAGAAACTGGCGGACACCGTGGACGCGGTCAGCCAGTCCGTGGAAGGCCTGGCCGCGGAAACCCAGTCGATCCAGCAGGCGGCCAACATGATCCGCTCGATTGCCGAACAGACCAATCTGCTGGCCCTCAACGCGGCGATCGAGGCTGCCCGGGCCGGCGAGCAGGGCCGCGGTTTTGCGGTGGTGGCCGACGAGGTCCGGGCCCTGGCCTCCAAGACCCAGGAGTCGACCCAGAGCATCCAGCGCATCATCGTCACCCTGCAGGAAGTGGCCACCCAGGCGGTGGAAGTGGCGCGCCAGGGCAGCGTCGAAGCGCGCTCCGGGGTGGCCCAGGTGATCAGTACCCAGGAAGCCCTGGACGGCATCAACGCGGCGGTGGAGCGGATTCACCAGATGAGCCAGCAAATGGCCGCGGCCTCGGAGCAGCAAGCCCATGTTGCCGAGGAAATATCCGAGCAGATCACCAAGATTGCCCGGGTTTCGGATCAGAACGCCGAGATCGCCGTGCATTCCTCCACCGTGGGTGGCGATCTGGAGTCCACCGCTCACGAACTAAATGCCCTGGTGACCCGTTTCAATAGTTGATCGCCAAGGGTAATCAGCAACTTTCATTCAATCGCCGATTGATCAACTAGATCAGGGCAGGGGGTTCGTATGTCCAGTGTGATGGAAACGGTTAACAGCCGTACTCAGTTGGCAGGGCAGAATCGTCTGGAACTATTGTTATTCCGTTTTAATGAGTCACAGGTGTATGGCATCAACGTATTTAAAGTTAGAGAGGTTCTCAAGTGTCCCAAGTTGAATGTACTGCCCATGTCACATTCGGTGGTGTGTGGCGTGGCCAATGTTCGCGGTGTATCAATTCCGATACTTGATCTGGCATTGGCCACCGGCTTGCCTGGAGTCGAGGATATCGACAACGCCTACGTGATCATCACCGAGTACAACAACAAGACCCAGGGTTTTCTGGTGAGTGCGGTGGAACACATTGTCAACCTGAACTGGGAGGAAATTCACCCGCCACCCAAGGGCAGCGGCCTGGACAACTACCTGACGGCGGTGACCCGGGTCGGCGAGCACCTGGTGGAGATCATCGACGTGGAGAAAGTCCTGGCCGAGGTGTCGCCGGTCTGCGAGGAAATCTCCCAGGGCGTGATCCCGCCGCAGACCCAGGTCGCTGCGGCGCACTGGCGGGTGCTGACGGTGGATGACTCGGCGGTGGCGCGCAAGCAGGTGACCCGCTGCCTGGAAAGCGTCGGGGTGCAGGTGGTGTCGTTGAAGGACGGCCGCGAGGCGCTGGAGTACCTGCGCACTCTGCTCGATGCCGGCAAGCGCCCGGACGAGGAGTTCCTGATGATGATCTCGGATATCGAAATGCCGGAAATGGACGGCTACACCCTTACCGCCGAAGTGCGCAACGACCCACGGATGCAGCAACTGTACATCGTGCTCCACACCTCGCTGTCCGGGGCCTTCAACCAGGCCATGGTGAAGAAGGTCGGTGCCGATGATTTTCTCGCCAAGTTTCGCCCCGACGATCTGGCCGGGCGAGTGGTGGACCGGATCGCCAGCCTGACGCCGGCCTGAGCCGGGCCCCGGGGCGGCGCGTCAGGCCTGTCACCTGTTTGCCCGGTAGCTCCTTTTGCGCGGCATGGGCAGGGGGCTGGCGTCGTCGTTCATTCACCTGCGCCGCTGGAGGCGAACCAGGGCAGTTTTCTTCAATACGCGGCGATCCTGGCTCCCTAGTCTGGGCGGCGGTCAATCCGACCCAGATAGGAGAAACAAGACATGAGCCTGGTGTTTTCCATGGCGGCCTTTGCCCTGGCCGCTTCCATCACCCCGGGACCGGTGAACATCGTCGCCCTCAGCAGTGGCGCACGCTTCGGCTTCAGGGCCAGCTTGCGCCACGTAACCGGAGCCACCCTGGGCTTCGTCGGGCTGCTGGTGCTGATCGGCCTGGGGCTGCACGAACTGCTGCGCCAGTGGCCGCTGCTGACCCAGGGCATTCGCCTGTTTGGCGTGGCTTTCCTGCTGTACATGGCCTGGAAGTTGGCCCGGGACGATGGTCGCCTGGATACCGATGCTGCAGCCCGGGCGCCGTCGGCCTGGTACGGCGCGTTGATGCAGTGGCTCAATCCCAAGGCTTGGTTGGCCTGCGTCGCGGGGATGGGCGCTTTTGCCGCCGACGGGGACGTGGGCCTGGTGTGGTTGTTCAGCGGGTTGTATTGGCTGATCTGCTACCTGTCGATTGCCTGCTGGGCCTATGCCGGGAGCTGCTTGCGGCACTACCTGAGCGACCCGGCGCAGATGCGTCTGTTCAACCGCAGCATGGCCGCGTTGCTGGCTGCCAGCGCGGGCTATCTGTTGGTCTAGCGCTGGCCGCGGTACTGGCCGGGAGTGGCCGCCAGGTGCTGCTTGAAGGCGCGCTGGAAATGCGCCTGATCGGCAAAGCCGGCCTCCAGCGCCACCTCGGCGATCGGCGCGCCGCTGCGCAGGCGGGCCTGGGCGAACTGCACCCGCTGGTTCACCAGGTAGGCGTGGGGCGGCATGCCGAACTGCTGCTTGAAGGCACGGATCAGGTAGGACGGTGACAGCTGCGCCGCCTGGCACAGGTCTTCCAGGCTCAGGGCCTGGGTGCAGTGGCGGCGGATGTAGTCGGCGGCTTCCTGCAGTTTGCGGTTGTCGCCCCGGGGCGGCGCCTCGGCGGGGTTCAGGCGCTGCTGCAGGTCGCTGAAAAAGCTCACCACGGCGCTGTGCTTGAGCAGCGGCTCGGCCTCGGCGGCCACCAGGGTCTGGTACAGCTGCTCCAGCTCGGCGAACAGTTGCGGGTCACGGCTGTGCGTCTCGCGAAACGGACGAAAGCCCAGCTCGGCACTGAAGCCCAGGTCGTGCTGCAGCGCGGTCAGCCAGGGCGTGTCGACATACAGCATGCGATAGGACCAGGGTTGGTCGTCGATCGGGTTGCAGGCGTGCACCACCCCCGGGTTCATCAGCACCACGGTGCCGCGGCTGACCCGCCACTGCGCGTGACCGCTGAGGTAGGTGCTGACGCCCGCGGTGATGCTGCCGATGGAAAACTGTTGGTGGGCATGGCGGCTGTAGCAGACCTTGCGGCCATCGGCGATGGCGCGGGCCTCGATGAACGGCAGGGCCGGGTCGCGCCAGAACTGCGGTTCCTGGTCACAGGAGAGGGCAGGCTTCATTGCGGTTTTCCGTCGGTGAAAGCAGGCGCGATTGTATTAGCTTTTGCCGTCGAAGGCGCGTTGCAGCGTCGCGATATCGAGTTTTTTCATCCCCAGCAGGGCCTGCATCACCCGTTGCGAACGGGCCGGATCGGGGTCGCAGATCATCGGCGTGAGGCACTGCGGCACGATCTGCCAGGACAGCCCGAAACGGTCCTTGAGCCAGCCGCAGCGCTGCGCTTCTGGCGGGCCGCCAAAACCCAGGGCGTTCCAGTAGTGATCCAGCTCGGCCTGGCTGCGGCAATGCACTTGCAGGGAGATGGCCTCATTGAAGCTGAACAGCGGGCCACCGTTGAGGGCGCTGAAGCCCTGGCCGTCGAGTTCGAAGGCCACGCTCATTATCGAGCCCTCGGGGCGTCCGTGAATCTCGAAGCCGGCCTTGCCGTAATGGCTGATGTGGGTGATGTGCGACTGTTCGAAGACCGAGCAGTAGAACTGTGCCGCCGCGTGTGCCTGGTGGTCGAACCACAGGCACGGGGTGATGGTCTGGATGCGTGGCATGGTGTCGGTCCTCTGCGGGTTGATCACGCTTGCTCAAGCGTAGTCAACCCGCCGTCGGGCCACGCGACCGTGGATCGGCGCGCTCGGAAGTCCCAGCGGGTCGCCAATTGCAGGCGGCGCGGCAACAGGCCATGGAGCCAGTGGTGATGGGCGTCATGGAGGTTGTGGACCAGGGCGGGGCTGGCGGGCGGCGCGGTGTCGGGGTCAAGTCTGGCGCCGCGGGGGCGATAAAACACTCAAGGCGGCGTCATTGAGTGCTTGCCGACCAGGGTTTCTACAGTGGTATCTTCGCCTGCACCTCCTGTTTGCCTTACGGCCTCGCCAGACGCCGGGCGGTCGTGACGGGGGCCGTCTGCAGGGGACGGACGTGCGCAGGCAGAGGGGAGAGGCCGATGCGGCAATTGGGGTTCAAGCTGTTTTTCACCCACCGCCTGGCGTTGCTGGCGGGCGCCGAGTCCTTGCGTTCGATTCGCGAAGGCCTGCTCTGGCTATTGCCTTGCCTGCTGGTGTCGGCGCTGTTCCTGATCCTTGCGCAATGTGCCCAGGCCCTGGGCGCCCCCGGCTCCCTGGTGGACTTGCTGACCGGGTTGCACAACCGCATCAGTTCGATCATTCCCCTGTTGGTGGCGGCGTCCATCGGCTACATGCTGGCGATCCAGCACCGCCTGCCGCAACTGCCGGTGGCCTTTCTCTGCCTGGCCCATGTGGTGATCGCCATCTACCTGCTGCGGGACTATCCGCTGGCGTCGGCGACCTTCGTGCTGTTCATCGCCATCGCCTCGCCCCTGGTCAATGTCCCGACCATGGCCTGGCTGCACCGCCGACGTTGGACCCGGCTGGTGGACGAAGGACTGGTGGGGCACAACCTCAAGGGCACCATCAACATGGTGCTGCCGGGGGGGCTGACCTGCCTGGCGCTGGTGGCGGTGCTGCAAGTGCTGTTGCAGGTCCACGACTTTGCCTACATCCAGCGCCCGCTCGACATCGACAGCCTGGATCATCCCTACCTCAACGCGATTCTCCTGACCTCGACCAATTCCCTGCTGTGGTTCTTCGGCATTCACGGCACCTACGCCATGCAGCCCGTGATCGAGGTGCTGGATCAGGCGGTGGCCCTCAATGCCGCCGATCATGCCGCCGGGCAACCCCTGCGCTATGCCCTCAACAGCGGCCTCTTGGGGTGTTTCGCCTTCATCGGCGGATCCGGCGGTTCCCTGGCCCTGGTGCTGGCGATCCTGGGCTTTTCCCGCAACCGTTCCATGCGCCTGCTGGCCATGGCGAGCCTGGCGCTGTCGCTGTTCAACGTCAACGAACTGCTGCTGTTCGGCCTGCCGATCATCCTCAACCCGCGGCTGCTGGTGCCCTTCATGCTGGTGCCGATGGTCAACGCCTGCCTGGCCCTGCTGGTGGTGCAACTGGGCTGGGTCAGCCCGGCCCTGGTCAGCCTGCCCTTTACCTCGCCAGTGCTGCTCAATGCCTACCTGAGTACCCAGGGCGACTGGGGCGCGGTGCTCCTGCAACTGCTGTTGCTGGGCATCGGCACCCTGATCTACCTGCCTTATGTGCGCAGCATCCAGCGCCAGGGCGAGGGCGCCGGACAGGTCTACCTGAAGACCTTCGACACCACCTTCCGCGGCCTGGAGGAGCGCGGCAGGCTGTTCGAGCTGGACCCGATGGTGGCGGCTTACCGTCAGGCCGCGCAGCAGTCCTTGCAACTGGCGCGGATCCAGCAATTGAGCTGCTACGACTTTCACCTGGAGTACCAGCCCCAGGTGGCCAAGGACAGCGGCCTGTGCACCGGCTGCGAGGCGCTGATCCGCGCCCGGGACGGCGAGGGCAAGGTGCAGTCGCCCTGGGAGCTGTTGCAATGGCTGGGGCAGGCCGGGCTGATGCCCGAGGTGGACTTCTGGGTCGCCTCCCAGGCGGTGCGCCAGCACCTGGCCTGGAGCAAGATCGGCTTCCAACTGCCCATCACCATCAATATCTCCAGCGCCACCCTGGCCTCGGCGGAGCATGGTCGGCGTCTGCTGGAGATTCTCGCCTGGGCCCAGGGCCAGGTTTCGGTGGAGATCACCGAGGACGCGCTGGTGGGCGATGCCCTGCTGACCCAGCAATGGATCGGCAAGCTGCATGCCCTGGGGGCGCGGGTCTATATCGATGACTTCGGCACCGGCTTTTCCGCCTTGAGTTACCTGCATCAGTTTCCGGTGGACGGGATCAAGATCGACCGCAGCTTCGTCCTGGCCCAGCGCGAGCCCAAGGGCGCCCAGGTGCTCAACGGTCTGCTGCGCTTTTGCGAGACGCTCAAGCTCAAGGTGGTGGTGGAAGGGGTGGAAACCCGCGAGCAGCTTGATTTCTTGCAGTCGAGCTCGGAGCTGATCATCCAGGGCTGGTACTACAGCAAGTCCCTGCCCGGGGAGCAGATCCCCGGGTTTGTCCGCCAGCGGGCCCACAGCGCCCGGGTTGCCAGCGAGGACTGAGGCGCGGCTTCAGGCACTCTCGCGAAACGCCGGATGCTCCGGGCGCGGCAGGGCCTGCCAGGCGCCGGCCAGGTGGGCGTCGGCGGCGAGCAGCCACAGGCCCTGATGGGGTTCCAGGGCCTGGGTGGGCAGGTCGAGCAACTCGGCCAGGGGCAGGCGCAGGCTGCGGCCCGGGTCGTTGTCATCCGCGGCCTGCCAATCCCGTTCGTACAGGCGCAACTCCAGTTCCTGGTGGTCGAAGCGCTGCAACAGCGGCCGGTGGCGCAGCCACTGTGGGGCGATGCGCAGGCTGCGCTGGCGCACATCCAGCAGCAACAGCTGCCAGGCGCGGTAGCCGTCTTCGACGTCTAGGCGCAGCCGGGTCAGGGCCAGATAACGGCCATCGGCGGACCAGATCAGCGACGGCGCCAGGTCCGTCAGGGCGCAGCCGCTGGCGGTGAGCAAGTGGCCGCCCAGGCGCGGGCTGGTTTCCCGCAGCCAGCTGTCGGCGTATTCGGTTTCACTGCCGAACAGCCAGGCGGCATCCCGGCCGTCGGGGGCCGGCTGGATGAAGTCGCCTTCCGCCACCGCGGCCTGGGGCCGGTCCACCAGGCGCCAGTCGGCCAGCGGCAGCAGTTGCTGCTCGGTGATCTGCAGGTGCTGGCGTTGGTAGCACAGCTGGGAGCCGTCCTGGTCGGCACAGAACCCGGCAGCCTGGTCGGGCGCCGGCGCGGGCCGGTTGAAGCGTTGCAGGGGGCTGCTCGGCAGGTCTTGGTCGAGGCGCCCGACGATCACCGCCAGGCTCAACTGGCCATGGCGCAAGTCCAGCAGGCGTGCCGCCAGCAGCGGCGGGCTGTGCAGCAGGCGTTGCTGCTGCAGGTCGGCCACCACCGCCCGGTCGCTGACCTGGGAGAGCTGGGTAAAAGGCAGCAGGGCCAGATAGCGCCGACAGTCGGAAACTCGATGGTCCAACCGCCAGCGCCCGGGCAGTTGCCAGTCGCCGATCCGGCAGGCGTAGGCGCCCACGCCTTGTGCATCGTCGGCCAGCCAGCTGAACAGCGCCCGCTGGCCGTCCAGCAGCGGCTGTGACTCGATCTGGCTGTCACCGCGGCCGCCGCCGCTGTCCAGGGGCTGGCACAGTCGGGTTTGCACCAGCGGCAGCGGCGCGACCTGCAGGCAACCCTCAGGGTCGTGGCCGACGCCGGTTTCGGTGTCGCTATGGATGCTGTGCAGGCGATAGCCGTAGCGCCCCCGGTCGATCTCGGCGCAATCCAGGTAGGCCGCGTGACGCAGGTAACGGCTGTCCAGCTCCAGCAGGGCGCCGGGGTAAAAAGAGGGTTCCGACGGGCTGGCGATCCAGGGCTGTGGCAGTCGGCGCCAGCCTCGGTCCGCCTGCCACAGCCAGGTACTGGGCTGATCGGCTTGCTGTTCCTCGCGGGCGCTGCAGGCCAGGGAGCGGCTGTCGCGGCTCCAGCAACGAGGGCTGTCGGCGCTGATCAACAGGCCGCTGGGCTGGCCGTCCAGGCTCAGTTGGTAAGGCGGTGCCCGCAGCGGCTCCAGGGGTTGGGGCAAGTCTCGCAAGCAGGTGGGCAGGGCCATCCGCGCCTGGAGCCGATGACGCCCGTCCGGGGACAGTTCCTCGAAGCTCTGCCGGGCCAGGTTGTCGACCCAGGCGCCGGGCTCCAGCCACAGATCGGCCACCGCCAGCAGGTCGATCGCTTCGGCACTCTCCAACAGCGTGGCCAGGCTGGCGTGGCGCGAGCCGTTGTCCACCAGGGGGCTGTGCCGCCCGCGCAGGTGGTCTGCGGCGAAGGCGTCCAGCTCCCAGAACTCGCCGTGGTCGCAGCGGTAAAGGCGGCGCAGCGAGCGGTCGAGGATCGCCAGGCCCCACTGTTGGCGGGATGGCAAGGGCGCGGCGAAGTAGCGCCCGTCGCTGGAGAAGCGCGCCGACGACCCCAGTCCTTGCAGCAGCACGCCGTCCGGGAACAGGTAGTCGCAATAGGTCGGGCCGCCCATGGCGATTTCGCCATGGTTGAACACGCGGATCGGCAGGCCTTCCGGGGTGCTCTGCGGCTCGTTGCCACCCCAGGCGCTGTTGCTGGCCGTGGGTGACTGGACCAGGCCCAGGCGTCGCTCCAGTTGGCTGATGGTGCCCATACCCACCAGGATGCTGACGAAGGCCGCGGCGATGTCCCAGTACGCTGGCAATGCCCGCCCCAGGCTGAAACCCAGGCCGAACACCGCGCTGATCATCAGCCGGGCCATGGCGCGAGCGGTTCGGGGCCAGCCCAGGCGAGCCGTCAGGGCCATGCCGGCGGCGCAGGCGAGCACCACGACCAGGGCCAGGAGCGGCGGCAACAGGGTGACGAAGAAGATCGGGATCAGCAGGGCGCTCAACTGCCAGAGCAGTTCCAGCAACAGGCGCGGCAGGCTTTTTTCGGACGGGGCGCTGGGACGGGAGGGCACCGGGGACATCCTTGTGGAGTAGGGGGGCGACAAGGGCTGCCAATCTACGCCCTTGGGCGAAAAAACGCAGCTGGCAAAATAGAGTCGGATTGACTTGTTGCGTGGTCTTTATGACCTGGTTTTTTCGGGTCATAAAGACTCGTGGCCGAGTGGCGGCCACGGTTTTGCCGGGCGCGGGTCTTGGCATGAAACCTGATAGTGCTGACGCATCGCTGATTGGCCAAGGAGTTCCGCGCATGATCTGTTACTGCAATTCGCCGTTGCCTGTCCCGAGCTGGGGGAGGGCTGCCTGTGTCGTTGCCTGAACGTTGGCGGCAATGGGCCGCGCAGCCGCTGTGGAGCCTGGGCTTTCGGCCGTTTTTTCTCGCCGGCGCGGCGTTTGCCTGTATCGCCCTGGTGGGCTGGGGCCTGTGGCTGCACGGCATCTGGAGCGGCCGCCAGCCGTTGGGCGGCATGCTGGCGTGGCATCGGCACGAGATGCTGTTCGGCTTTGCCGTGGCGATCATTGCCGGGTTCCTGCTGACGGCGGTGGCCAACTGGACCGGGCGCCCGGCCCTCAGTCGCACGCCGCTGATCCTGTTGTGGCTGCTCTGGCTGCTGGCGCGGCTGGCCTGGTGGCTGCCGCTGCCGGCGCCGTTGTTCCTGGTGCTGCAACTGGCCTTCATGCCGGCGCTGGCCGCGCTGGTGGGGCGTGAACTGTGGCGCGCGGGCAAGCGCGACAACTACCCCATGGTGCTGATCCTGGGCCTGCTGGCACTGTTTCAGGGGCAGACCCTGCTGGGCCTGCTGGCGGCGCAGGAAGTCTGGCAGCGCCACGGCGAGCTGGGGGCGCTGTGGCTGGTGGCGGCCCTGATGACGGTGATCGGCGGCCGGGTGATCCCATTCTTCATCCAGCGCGGGCTCAATCGGCCGCCAACGCCACCGACTTCGCCCTGGCCCACCCGCGTGTTGCTGCTGGGCAGCCTGCTGGCGGCGATCTCCATGGCCCTGGGCGGCGCTGATGCGCCTCGGCCCTGGCTGGCGCCGTTGTTCGCTGTGCTGGCGGCCCTGCATCTGTGGCGCCTGTGGCACTGGCACCAGCCGGGGCTGTGGCGGCTGCCGCTGCTGTGGTCGCTGTACCTGGGCTACCTGTGGCTGGCGCTGGCCACCCTGGGCATGGCGCTGTGGCACCTGGGCGGCTGGCCGTCGCAGAGTCTGGTGACCCATGCCTTGGCGCTGGGCGGCCTTGGCGGGCTGGTGCTGGGGATGATCGCCCGGGTCAGCCTGGGCCATAGCGGCCGGCCGCTGCAGGTGACCCGGGCCATGGCCGGGGCCTTTGCCTTGCTGTTCCTGGCGGCGCTATGCCGGGTGCTGCTGGTGCCGTTCAGCGCCCTGGGCCTGGGGTTGTCGGCGGCGCTGGGGGCCCTGGCGTTTGCCCTGTTCGTCGGCGGCTACGCGCGGATTCTGTTGACCGCACGGGTCTGAGTGCGACCAAGCAGAGGCGGGCACGCCCGCTCGTGGCGTGCCGGGCGCCGCTCAAACTGAACTACGCTTGCGGTCTTAGCGACGGGGCACTGAAGACCTTTGCCGATGTGCTGCGCATCGCCTTTCGCGAGAGTGATGTGATCGGTCGCCTGGGCGACGATGAATTCGTGGCCCTGCTGACCGCTGCCGATCACGTCGAGACGTCGGCGATCATGGCGCGCCTCGGTGAACTGCTCAATGAACGCAACGCCACCCTGAAACGCGGCTACGACATCCGCTTCAGCGTCGGCCAGATCGAGTACGACCCCGAGCGTCACGCCGGTATCGAGGACCTTCTGGCCGATGCCGACAAGGCCATGTACCTGCACAAGCAGACCCACTGAAGGCGCGCCAGGCAAGCCCCGAAACCTGGAGCGGGGCGGCCAACCAAGGATGCCGGCCGCTACTGGCTGCGCTCGATGGACGGCGGGGCATGGTTTTCCTCGATGTTCACCCCGGCGGCACTGGCCCGGCTTTGCGTTTGCGCGCCAAGGCTGGCGACGGTGTCCGCGGCGCTATTGGGGCTGTGGCTTGAGGCTGTTCGCCGCCGACGATCAGGACACGCTTCCCAGCCAGAAAACCCACAAGTTGCTGCTCCTGTTGCAGGTTATTCGGCGCTTGCCGGAGCCAGGAAGGCGGCTTCCAGCAATTGCCGTGTGTAAGGGTGTTGCGGGGCGTCGAAGATGGGGCGCGCGTCACCCTGTTCCACCACTTGGCCGTGCTTGATCACCATCAACTGGTGGCTCAGGGCCTTGACCACCGCCAGGTCGTGGCTGATGAACAGGTAGGTCAGGTTGTACTTGCGTTGCAGGTTGCGCAGCAGTTCCACCACCTGGCGCTGCACGGTGCGGTCCAGGGCCGAGGTCGGCTCGTCCAGCAGGATCAGTCGCGGCTTGAGCACCAGGGCCCGGGCGATGGCGATGCGCTGGCGTTGCCCGCCGGAAAACTCGTGGGGGTAGCGGTGCCGGGTGTCCGGGTCCAGGCCGACTTCCTTGAGCGCTTCGATGATCGCCTGTTCCTGCTCCTGTTCACTGCCGATCTTGTGGATGCGCAAGCCTTCGCCAACGATCTGGCTGACGCTCATGCGCGGGCTGAGGCTGCCGAAGGGGTCCTGGAACACCACCTGCATTTCTCGCCGCAGCGGCCGTACCTGTTGCTGGGACAGGGCGTCCAGCTGCTGGCCCTCGAAGCGAATGCCGCCCTGGCTGGCGATCAGGCGCAGGATCGCCAGGCCCAGGGTCGACTTGCCCGAGCCGCTCTCGCCGACGATGCCCAGGGTCTGGCCCTGGGCCAGGCTGAAGTGGATGCCGTCCACCGCCTTGACGTGATCCACGGTGCTGCGCAGCAGGCCTTTCTTGATCGGGAACCAGACCTTGAGATTGTCCACTTCCAGCAACGGCGGACCGACTTCATTGCTCGCTGGCAGGCCGCTGGGCTCCGCGGCCAGCAGTTCCCGGGTGTAGGGGTGCTGCGGCGCGCGGAACAGCTCCTCGCAGGACGCCTGTTCGACGATGCGCCCCTGCTGCATGACGCAGACCCGGTGGGCAATGCGTCGCACCAGGTTCAGGTCGTGGCTGATCAGCAGCAAGGCCATGCCCAGGCGCGCCTGCAGTTCCTTGAGCAGTTCGAGGATCTTCAACTGCACGGTGACGTCCAGCGCCGTGGTCGGCTCGTCGGCGATCAGCAGCTCCGGCTCGTTGGCCAGGGCCATGGCGATCATCACCCGTTGCCGCTGGCCGCCGGACAGTTCGTGGGGCAGGGCCTTGAGGCGCTTGTGCGGCTCGGGAATGCCCACCAGTTCCAGCAGCTCCAAGGTGCGCCTGCTGGCGACCTTGCCGGTCAGGCCCTTGTGGATGCCCAGCACCTCGTTGATCTGCTTCTCGATGCTGTGCAGCGGGTTCAGCGAGGTCATGGGCTCCTGGAAGATCATCGCGATGCGGTTGCCACGGATGTGGCGGATGGTCTTTTCCTTGAGAGTCAGCAGGTCGTGCCCGGAGTACTGGATGCTGCCGGACGGGTGCTGGGCCAGGGGGTAAGGCAAGAGGCGCAGGATCGAGTGGGCGGTCACCGATTTGCCGGAGCCGCTTTCCCCGACCAGGGCCAGGGTTTCGCCGCGCTTGATGTCGAAGCTGATGCCTTCCACCACGCGCTGGCACTGGTCGCCGGCGACGAATTCCACCGCCAGGTCGCGGACTTCGATCAGAGTGTCCTGGGTCATGTCATTTCCTCGGGTCGAAGGCATCGCGGGCGGATTCACCGATAAACACCAGCAGGCTGAGCATGATCGCCAGCACCGCAAAGGCACTGATGCCCAGCCACGGCGCCTGCAGGTTGGACTTGCCCTGGGCCACCAGCTCGCCGAGGGACGGTGCCCCCGGCGGCAGGCCGAAGCCGAGGAAGTCCAGGGCGGTGAGGGTGCCGATGGCGCCGGTGAGGATAAAGGGCATGAAGGTCATGGTGGACACCATGGCGTTGGGCAGGATGTGGCGGAACATGATGGCGCCGTTCTGCATGCCCAGGGCCCGGGCCGCGCGCACGTATTCCAGGTTGCGTCCGCGCAGGAACTCGGCGCGTACCACGTCCACCAGGCTCATCCAGGAGAACAGCAGCATGATCCCCAGCAGCCACCAGAAGTTCGGCTGCACGAAACTGGCGAGGATGATCAGCAGGTAGAGCACCGGCAGCCCGGACCAGATTTCCAGGAAACGCTGCCCGGCCAGGTCCACCCAGCCGCCGTAGAAGCCCTGCAGGGCGCCGGCGATGACCCCGATGATCGAGCTGAGGATGGTCAGGGTCAGGGCGAACAGCACCGAGATGCGAAACCCGTAGATCACCCGGGCCAGCACATCGCGGCCCTGGTCGTCGGTGCCCAGCAGGTTGTCCGCCGAGGGCGGCGCCGGGGCTGGCACCCGCAGGTCATAGTTGATGCTCTGGTAGCTGAAGGGGATCGGCGCCCACAGCACCCAGGCGTCTTTCTGTGCCAGCAGCTCGCGGATGTACGGGCTCTTGTAGTTGGCTTCCAGGGGGAACTCGCCGCCGAAGGTGGTTTCCGGGTAGCGCTTGAGGGCCGGGAAGTACCAGCCGCCTTCGTAGTGCACCACCAGCGGCTTGTCGTTGGCGATCAGCTCGGCGCCCAGGCTGAGGATGAACAGCACCAGGAACAGCCACAGCGACCACCAGCCGCGCTTGTTGGCCTTGAAGCGCTCGAAGCGCCGGCGATTGAGGGGGGACAGGTTCATCTCAATGCTCCCGGCTGTCGAAGTCGATGCGTGGGTCGACTAGGGTGTAGGTCAAGTCGCCGATCAGTTTCACCACCAGCCCCAGCAGGGTGAAGATGAACAGGGTGCCGAACACCACCGGGTAGTCGCGGTTGATCGCCGCCTCGAAGCTCATCAGACCCAGGCCGTCGAGGGAGAAGATCACTTCCACCAGCAGGGAGCCGGTGAAGAAGATGCCGATGAAGGCCGAGGGGAAGCCGGCGATCACCAGCAGCATGGCGTTGCGGAACACGTGGCCGTAGAGCACCCGGCGCTGGGTCAGGCCCTTGGCCTTGGCGGTGACCACGTACTGCTTGTTGATCTCGTCGAGGAAGCTGTTCTTGGTCAGCAGGGTCATGGTGGCGAAGTGGCCGATCACCAGGGCGGTGACCGGCAGCGCCAGGTGCCAGAAGTAGTCGAGGATCTTGCGTCCCCAGCTCAGCTGGTCGAAGTCGTTGGAGGTCAGGCCGCGCAGCGGGAACCAGTTGAAATAGCTGCCGCCGGCGAACACCACGATCAGCAGGATGGCGAACAGGAAGGCCGGGATCGCGTAGCCGACGATGATCGCCGAGCTGGTCCAGACATCGAAGTGGCTGCCGTGGCGGGTGGCCTTGGCGATCCCCAGGGGGATCGACACCAGGTACATGATCAGCGTGCTCCAGAGCCCGAGGGAGATGGACACCGGCATCTTTTCCTTGATCAGGTCCACCACCTTGGCGTCGCGGAAGAAGCTGTTGCCGAAATCCAGGGTGGCGTAGTTCTTGATCATGATCCACAGGCGTTCCGGCGCCGATTTGTCGAAGCCGTACATGTGCTCGATTTCCTTGATCAGCGCCGGGTCCAGGCCCTGGGCGCCGCGGTAGCTGGAGCCTGCCACCGAGACTTCGGCACCGCCGCCGGCGATGCGGCTGGTGGCGCTGTCGAAGCCTTCGAGCTTGGCGATCATCTGCTCCACCGGGCCACCCGGGGCGGCCTGGATGATCACGAAGTTGATCAGCAGGATGCCCAGCAGGGTGGGGATGATCAGCAGCAGTCGGCGAAAGATGTAGGCCAGCATGTCATTGCTCCCTGTCGGCCGCGGCCGCCTGGTCCGGGGCCGGTTCCACGGCGGGCTTGGCATCGGGCTTGATCCACCAGGTGTTGATGCCGATGTCGTACTTGGGCGCGACTTTCGGGTGGCCGATGTGATTCCAGTAGGCCACGCGCCAGGTCTTGATGTGCCAGTTGGGGATCACGTAGTAGCCCCATTGCAGGACCCGGTCCAGGGCCCGGGCGTGGGCCACCAGGCTGGCGCGCGAGTCGGCGTTGATCAGGCTTTCCACCAGGCTGTCGATGGCCGGGTCCTTGAGGCCGATGTAGTTGCGGCTGCCGGGCTTGTCGGCGCTGGAGGACATCCAGAACTCGCGCTGCTCGTTGCCTGGGGAGTTGGACTGGGGAAAGCTGCCGACGATCATGTCGAAGTCACGCGAGCGCACCCGGGTGATGTACTGGGATACGTCGACCCGGCGGATCACCAGGTCGATGCCCAGGTCGGCCAGGTTGCGCTTGAACGGCAGCAACACCCGTTCGAACTCGGTCTGGGCCAGGAGGAACTCGATCACCAGCGGCTTGCCCTGGGGGTCGACCATCTTGTCGTCGACGATGCGCCAGCCGGCTTCCTGCAACAGTTGGTAGGCCTGGCGCTGCTGGGCGCGGATCATGCCGCTGCCGTCGCACACCGAAGGCGAGAAGGCCTGGTCGAACACCTGGGGCGGGATTTTGCCCCGTAGCGGTTCGAGGATCGCCAGTTCCTCGGGGCCCGGCAGGCCGGTGGCGGCCATTTCCGAGTTCTCGAAGTAACTGCGGGTGCGGGTGTAGGCCCCGTTGAACAGCTGCTTGTTGCTCCATTCGAAATCCAGCAGCAGGCTCAGGGCGTGACGCACCCGCACGTCCTGGAACATTGGCCGACGGGTATTGAAGACAAAGCCCTGCATGCCGGTGGGGTTGCCGTTGGCGATCTGTTCCTTGATCAGCCGTCCCTGGGCCACGGCCGGGGTGTTGTAGGCGTTGGCCCAGTTCTTTGCGCTGATCTCCAGCCAGTAGTCGAACTGGCCGGCCTTGAGCGCTTCCAGGGCCACGGTGTTGTCGCGGTAGTAATCGCTGGTGATCACGTCGAAATTGTAGAAACCGCGGTTCACCGGCAGGTCGCGGCCCCAGTAGTCCTTGACCCGCTCGTAGCGGATCGAGCGCCCGGCCTTGACCGCGCTCACCCGGTAGGGGCCGCTGCCCAGGGGCACTTCCAGGTTGCTCTTGGCGAAGTCGCGGTGTTCCCACCAGTGCTTGGGCAGCACCGTCAGCTGGCCGAGGATCAGCGGCAACTCGCGGTTGTTGCTGTGCTTGAACTTGAACAGCACCCGCAGCGGGTCTTCGGCGATCACCTGGTCGACGTCGGCGTAGTAGCCGCGGTACAGCGGCGAGCCAGCGCTCATCAGGGTCTGGAAGCTGAACACCACGTCCTCGGCGCGAATCGGCTGGCCGTCATTGAAGCGGGCTTCGGGCCGCAGGTAGAAGCGCACCCAGCTGTTGTCCGGGGCTTTCTCGATCTTGCCCGCCACCAGCCCGTATTCGGTGAAGGGCTCGTCCAGGCTCTGGGTCATCAGGGTGTCGTAGATCAGGCCGATGTTCTGCTCGGGCACGCCCTTGCTGATGAAGGGGTTGAGGCTGTCGAAACTGCCGAAGCCGGCCATGCGAAAGGTGCCGCCCTTGGGCGCCTGGGGGTCGACGAAGTCGAAGTGCTGGAAGCTCGCCGGGTATTTCGGCGCTTCGTTGTACAGGGTCAGGGCGTGTTGCGGCGCAGCCTGGGCATAGCAGGCGATGACGCCGAACAACAGGCCGCCGGTGCGCAGGAGCAGGGCTCGCAGAGGCATCATTGGGGAGTCTCCAGGGACTTCAGCCACCAGGCGTTCAAGCCCAGGTTGTAGGGCGGCGTGGCGACGAAGGCGAACCGGTTGCGGTAGGCCAGTCGGTGATAGTTGAGGTACCAGTTGGGAATCATGTAGTGCTGCCACAGCAGCACCCGGTCCAGGGCGCGGCCGGCGGCCAGTTGTTCGTCGCGGCTCTGGGCGGCCAGCAGTTGCTCCAGCAGGTGATCGACCACCGGGTTGTTGATGCCTGCATAGTTCTTGCTGCCCTTGACCGAAACCTGGCTGGAGTGGAAGTACTGCCATTGCTCCAGGCCCGGGCTCAGGGTCTGGTTGAGGGTCATGAGGATCATGTCGTAGTCGAACTGGTCCAGGCGCTGCTTGTATTGCGCCCGGTCCACGGTGCGCAGGCGCGCCTCGATGCCGATGCTCGCCAGGTTCTCCACGTAGGGCTGGAGAATCCGTTCCAGGTTGGGATTGACCAGCATCAGTTCAAAACGCAGTGGCTGCCCGGTGCCGTTCTGCAGGCGCTGGCCGTTGAGCTTCCAGCCGGCTTCGGCCAGCAGCCCCAGGGCGCGGCGCAGGGTCTGGCGGGGGATGCCGCGGCCCTCGGTGCGGGGCAGGCTGAAAGCCTGGGTGAACAGGCTGGCCGGCAGTTGCTCGCGGTAAGGCGACAGCAGCAGCCACTCCTGTCCCACCGGCAGGCCCGTGGCGGAGAATTGGCTGTTGGGGTAGTAGCTCAGGGCGCGCTGGTAGGCACCGCTGAACAGGGTGCGGTTGGTCCATTCGAAGTCGAACATCAGGCCCAGGGCTTCTCGCACTCGCACGTCGGCGAACAGGTTGCGCCGGGTGTTCATGAACAGGCCCTGGGTCTGGGTGGGGATCTGGTGTGCCACCTGGGCCTTGATCACCTCGCCGCGATTGACCGCGGGAAAGTTGTAGCCGTTGGCCCAGTTCTTGGCCTGGTGCTCGATGTAGATGTCGAATTCGCCGGCCTTGAAGGCTTCGAAGGCCACGTCGCTGTCGCGGTAGAACTCCACCTCGACCCGGTCGAAGTTGTTGAAGCCGCGGTTGACCGGCAAGTCCTTGCCCCAGTAGTCCTGGACCCGTTCGAACACCAGTTGGCGTCCAGGCTGGACCTGGGTGATGCGATAGGGGCCGCTGCCCAGGGGCGGGGTGAAGGTGGTGGCCTTGAAATCGCGGTCCTTCCAGTAGTGCTGGGGCAGCACCGGCAGCTCGCCCAGGCGCAGGATCAGCAGAGGATTGCCGGCGCGCTTGAACACGAAGCGGATGCGCTGCGGGCCGAGGATGTCCACCCGTTGCACTTCCTGCAGGTTGGTGCGGTATTGCGGGTGGCCTTCCTTGAGCAGCAGGCGGTAGGAAAAAGCCACGTCATAGGCGGTGATCGGCTGACCATCGTGAAAGCGCGCTTCAGGGCGCAGATTGAACACCACCCAGCTGCGGTCCTCGCTGTATTCCACCGAGCGGGCGATCAGCCCGTAGCTGGAGGTGGGTTCGTCACCGGAGGGTGCATACAGGCCCGTGCCCACCATCAGCGGTTCGTTGAGTTCGTTGACCCCGTATTGCAGGAAGTTCGGCGTGGCGACCGGGCTGGTGCCCTTGAAGGTGTAGGGGTTGAGGGTGTCGAAGGTGCCAAAGGCCATGACCCGTAGGGTGCCGCCTTTGGGCGCAGCGGGATTTACCCAGTCGAAGTGGGTGAATCTGGCCGGGTACTTGAGCGTGCCAAACTGCGCATAACCATGACTTTCGGTGATCGTCGCGCTTGCGGGAAAGCTCAAGGCCAGACTGAAGAAGAGCAGGAGGAGGGGACGCATCGAGTCAGAGATCCGTACCAGGCGGCTTGGGCTTAATGCTCCGTACAGTAACAGCTTGTATCAGCAGGAAAAAGTACGCTGGTGCAAGCGTTGTGCAATTGAAATCTCCTGTAGCAGCCGGCCTGCCGGCGAAGGCTGTTCGCCGGCTCCTACAGGGGGATATTTCAGTGCGGCAGGTAGACCGTGAGCGTCTGGCCGGGCTTGAGGGCCTGGGCCGCGCGGGGGTTCCAGCGCTTGAGGTGCTGCATCTCGACGTTGAAGCGCTTGGCCACCATGTACAGCGAGTCGCCTTGCTTGACCTTGTACTGGGTCGACTTCTTCTTGCCGTTGCTGGCAAGGCTGGTTTTCTTGCCGGCCACCTTGCGGGTGTCCTGCATCACCAGGGTCTGGCCGACCTTGAGGTTCTTGCCGCTGAGTTTGTTCCAGCGTTGCAGATCCTGGACCTCGACCTTGTTGGCCTTGGCGATCAGCGCCAGGTTGTCACCACTCTTGACCCGGTAGATGCGCTTGGGACGCAGCGAATCACGCCCTTCATCGCCGTCGAAGACCGGTTTGAGGGAGCGCTTGCTGATCAGCTCTTCGGGTTTCATGGTGGACAGGCTGGTGGTCAGCAGCTGGGCCTTGGACGTGGGCACCAGCAGGTGCTGCGGGCCGTCGATGGTGGTGCGCTGCTTGAACGCCGGGTTGAGCTGGAACAGCTCGTCCTCGTCGATGTTGGCTACTGCCGCGACCTTGGACAGGTCCATGCGCTGGTTGATTTCCACGACCTGGAAGTAGGGTTCGTTGGCGATCGGGTTGAGGTTCACGCCGTAGGCCTGAGGGGCCAGCACCACCTGGGACAGGGCCAGGAGCTTGGGCACGTAGGCTTGGGTCTCGGCCGGCAGCGGCAGGTTCCAGTAGTCGGTGGGCAGGCCGAGCTTGTCATTGCGCTCGATGGCCCGGCTCACGGTGCCTTCGCCGGCGTTGTAGGCGGCCAGGGCCAGCAGCCAGTCGCCGTTGAACATGTCGTGCAGGCGGGTCAGGTAGTCCAGGGCCGCGGTGGTGGAAGCGGTGATGTCACGGCGGCCATCGTAGAAGCGGGTCTGGCGCAGGTTGAAGTAGCGCCCGGTGGCCGGAACGAATTGCCACAGGCCCACGGCATCGGCCCGGGAGTAGGCCAGCGGGTTGTAGGCGCTTTCGATGACCGGCAGCAGCGCCAGTTCCAGCGGCATGTTGCGCTCTTCGAGACGCTCGACGATGTAGTGGATATAGAGGCTGCCGCGCTCGCCGGCGTTTTCCAGGAAGGAAGGGTTGCTGGCGAACCACAGGCGCTGTTGTTCAATACGTGGGTTGACGCCCAGGCCTTCCTGCAACTGGAACCCCTGGCGCATGCGTTCCCAGACATCCTGGGGAACTTGCGGGCTTGGCTGGTTGCTCAGCCAGATGGGCTTCTGCTTGATGCGGGCGTTGAAATTCTGGGTGTGTGTCGCGTCGCTCTGCGGGGCATGGCCGGTGCTTTGGCAGCCCGCAAGAGTCGCTGACACAGCTACCGCGATGGCCTGGGCCAAGCGCGTCAATGCGTCTGAACTGATGGAATAACGAATAGATGACGACATTGGCTGGAAGTAAGTTCCGGGCAAAAATGTCGGGCGATTCTAGAAAGCACCCGGGGTGCGGTCAACCATTCAGAATTTTTGTACCAATAGATAGCTTGCTTAGAATTTATCTTTCCAAGCCCTCAGGGCCGCAAAGACCGCACTCTGCGACGGGTTATCCAGGCCGGTCCGTTCGTCCGCTTTTTGTTTAACGGATGTTTCACCGACCCGCAAAAAGGGATTGGTCAGTTTCTCCAGGGCCAGGGTTGATGGCAGGGTCATGCGTCCTTGCTCGCGCATCTGCGTGACCTTCTCCAGGCGCTGGGCGATCTCCGGGTTGGCCGGCTCCACCGCCTGGGCGAAGCGCAGGTTGCTCAGGGTGTATTCGTGGGTGCAGTAGACCAGGGTGTCGTCCGGCAGCGCGGCGAGGCGGCTGAGGGAATCGTGCATCTGTTCCGGGGTGCCTTCGAACAGGCGTCCGCAACCGGCGGCGAACAAGGTGTCGCCGCAGAACAGCAGGCCGTGATGGTAGTAGGCGATATGTCCCAGGGTGTGACCGGGCACGGCCAGCACCTCGAACTCCAGGCCGAGGACGCTGATGCGCTGAGCATCGTCCAGGGCTACATCGCGACCGGGGATATTTTCCCGCGCCGGGCCGTGCACGGTGGCGCCGCTGTGCTGCTTCAGGCGCTCGACACCGCCGACGTGGTCGTGGTGGTGATGGGTCACCAGAATGTCGCTCAGAACCCAGTCCGGGTGCTGTTCCAGCCAGGCCAGAACCGGCGCCGCATCGCCCGGATCGACGACCGCGCAGCGCTGGCTGCGATGATCTTGTAACAACCAGATGTAGTTGTCGGTGAAGGCGGGCAGGGCACTGATCTGTATCATCTTCGGATTCGCCAAGCGGAAAACAATGGCGCATCTTAGAGCTTCTTGGCGTGTTGGAGAATGCAATGACCGATAAAGCCTTCGCTCAGGCAGATCCCGACTGGCTGGCCCTGATCAGTGCGGCCCGGGACTGGCTGTCCGGTCCCCTGGGGCAATTTTTGCTGGACGAAGAGCGGCGCATGCTCGAAGAGGAACTGGGGCGCTTCTTTGGCGGTTACCTGGTGCATTACGGGCCTTCGGCGCAAAACCCTCCGGTGGCGCCGCAGGTGCAGCGCAACGTGCGCCTGGGGGCGCCGTTGCCCGGGGTGGAAATCGTCTGCGAGGAACAGGCCTGGCCCCTGAGCGAACATGCCGCCGACGTGGTGGTGCTGCAGCACGGCCTGGATTTCTGCCTGTCGCCCCATGGCCTGCTGCGCGAGGCCGCCAGCAGCGTGCGCCCCGGCGGCCATCTGCTGATTGTCGGCATCAACCCCTGGAGCACCTGGGGCCTGCGCCATGTGTTCGCCCACGACGCCTTGCGCCAGGCCCGTTGCATCTCGCCCTCGCGGGTTGGCGACTGGCTCAACCTGCTGGGCTTTGCGCTGGAGAAACGCCGCTTCGGGTGCTATCGTCCGCCGCTTGCCTCGCAGGCATGGCAGGCGCGACTGGCGGGCTGGGAGCGCAAGGCCGGGCAGTGGCAACTGGCCGGCGGCGGTTTTTACCTGCTGGTGGCGCGCAAGATCGCGGTCGGCCTGCGCCCGGTGCGCCAGGTGCGACGCGAACCCATGGGCAAGCTGGTGCCGCTGCCCATGGCCAAGGTCAATCGCCGTAACAGCGAACCCTGACGACCTGCAGCAACCTTCTTTTTATATGGACCGGCCGAGTGACCTCGGCCCAGGGCGCTGTCGACCGTGATCGGCAGGCCATTGGCAATTTTCTGATGGAAGGCGTGGATGAGCGATAGCGTAGAAATCTTTACCGACGGTGCCTGCAAGGGCAATCCCGGCCCCGGTGGCTGGGGCGCGTTGCTGGTGTTCAAGGGCGTCGAGAAGGAACTCTGGGGAGGCGAAGCCAACACCACCAACAATCGCATGGAGCTGATGGCGGCGATTCGCGGCCTGGAAGAACTCAAGCGCGAGTGCGAGGTGCTGCTGGTCACCGACTCGCAGTACGTGATGAAGGGCATCAACGAGTGGATGGCCAACTGGAAGAAGCGCGGCTGGAAGACCGCGGCCAAGGAGCCGGTGAAGAACGCCGACCTGTGGCAGCAGTTGGACGAGCAGGTCAACCGGCACAAGGTCACCTGGAAGTGGGTGCGCGGCCACACCGGCCACCACGGCAACGAGCGGGCCGACCAGTTGGCCAACCGTGGCGTGGATGAGGTTCGCGGCTACAAGGGCTGAGGGCGTTACAGGGTGAGAATCGCCGCCGCCAGCTGTTCGTCGCTGTAGGGCGGGTTGTGCAGGGTCTGGCGAATGTGCTGCAACGCTGATTCCAGTCGCGCCCCGCGAATCGCGCCGGCGCTGGCGACGAAGGCCGCGGCGTCGCTGCGGGCTTCCAGGACAATCTTGTCATCCTTGAACGAGCTGCTGATATCGGCCGTGCCTTGGCTGCTGCTCAGCACTCCGCTCATGCTCAGGTCGGTGCTGATCACCAGGCTGGTGGCATGGCTGGAACTGCTGAGCATTGCGATGAACAGGGCGATGAACAGCAGGCTTGGCAGACAGCGCCGGAGAGTCTTCATGACTGCGGGTTTTCCTGGAAAAGATCGGCGGCACCCTAGCAGCCGGGCCTTGGGCTAACCTCATCAGCTTTGCGAATAACTGTTAAAAAGTGCGCGGCAGCGGCCTGTTCCCTGCGGCGCGCTGTCCCTGGGCCGGGCATGCTAAAATCCCGCCCTTTGCCAGATTGAGAACGGACCACTGATGGCCAACAGATCTGTTGTACTCGATACCGAAACCACCGGTATGCCGGTGACCGACGGCCACCGGATCATTGAAATCGGCTGCGTCGAGTTGATCGGTCGGCGCCTGACCGGGCGGCACTTCCACGTTTACCTGCAGCCGGATCGCGAGAGCGATGAGGGCGCCATCGGCGTCCACGGCATCACCAACGAGTTCCTGGTGGGCAAGCCGCGCTTTGCCGAAGTCGCTGACGAGTTCTTCGACTTTATCCAGGGCGCTCAACTGATCATCCATAACGCGGCGTTCGACGTTGGCTTCATCAACAACGAATTCGCCCTGATGGGGCGCCACGACCGCGCGGACATCACCCAGCACTGCAGCATCCTCGACACCCTGTTGATGGCCCGTGAGCGTCACCCGGGCCAGCGCAACAGCCTCGATGCCCTGTGCAAGCGCTATGGCGTCGACAACTCCGGCCGTGAACTGCACGGCGCCTTGCTCGACTCGGAGATCCTCGCCGACGTCTACCTGACCATGACCGGTGGCCAGACCAGCCTGTCCCTGGCGGGCAACGCTTCGGACGGCAACGGCTCCGGCGAAGGCTCGGGCAACCGCGCCACGGAAATCCGCCGTCTGCCGGCCGATCGTCCACGGGGACGGATCATCCAGGCCAGCGAAGCCGAATTGGCCGAGCACCAGGCGCGTCTGGACATCATCGCCAAGTCTGCCGGCGGCCCGGCACTCTGGACCCAGTTGCTCGAAGCCCAGCAGTAAGTCGCCTGCCAGCGCCGGATCAGCTGGCGAACGGCCTGCACGGGCGCAGCGATCCCTGGGGCGAGCGCGGTCAGGCCGGCGCTCGCCCGACAAGGTCCCGCCGACCTTCGCGCCGCCTCGCAGGCTCGGCAGCCGCTGCCGGCCAAGGTCGCGGCGGATGGGCAGGGTAATTGTTTCAGTGCGACCTTTTGTTACATCGAGCCCGGGCTCGGGGTGACAGGCAGCGCCAGGAGCTTCTACCCTGAGTCCATTGGCGGGGCACCCCCGCCGCCTCAGGATGCCCGGCCCCATGTACAAAGACCTGCAGTTTCCGATCCTGATCGTGCACCGCGATATCAAGGCCGATACGGTGGCCGGGGACCGGGTGCGGGGCATCGCCCGGGAGTTGGAGAAGGACGGCTTCAGTATCTTCTCGGCGGTGAACTACGCCGAAGGGCGCCTGGTGGCCGCGACCCACCACGGCCTGGCCTGCATGTTGATCGCCGCCGAGGGCGCCGGGGAAAACACCCATCTGCTGCAAAACATGGTGGAGCTGATCCGCCTGGCCCGGGTGCGGGCGCCCCTGTTGCCGATCTTCGCCCTGGGCGAGCAGATGACCCTGGAGAACGCCCCGGCCGATGCCATGAGCGAGCTCAACCAGTTGCGGGGCATTCTTTACCTGTTCGAGGACACCGTGCCCTTTCTGGCTCGGCAGGTGGCCCGGGCCGCGCGCAATTACCTGGACGGGCTGCTGCCGCCGTTCTTCAAGGCCCTGGTGCAGCACACCGCCGACTCCAACTACTCCTGGCATACCCCGGGGCACGGCGGTGGCGTGGCTTATCGCAAGAGCCCGGTGGGGCAGGCGTTCCACCAGTTCTTCGGTGAGAACACCTTGCGTTCCGACCTGTCGGTATCGGTGCCGGAACTGGGCTCGCTGCTGGATCACACCGGGCCCCTGGCGGAGGCCGAGGCGCGAGCGGCACGCAACTTCGGCGCCGATCACACCTTTTTCGTGATCAACGGCACGTCCACCGCCAACAAGATCGTCTGGCACTCCATGGTCGGTCGCGACGATCTGGTGCTGGTGGATCGCAACTGCCACAAGTCGGTGTTGCACTCGATCATCATGACCGGGGCCATTCCCCTGTACCTGTGCCCGGAGCGCAACGAGCTGGGAATTATCGGCCCGATTCCCCTGAGCGAGTTCAGCCCCGAGTCGATCCAGGCCAAGATCGACGCCAGTCTGCTGACCCGTGGCCGCCCACCCAGGGTCAAGCTGGCGGTGGTCACCAACTCCACCTACGACGGCCTGTGCTACAACGCCGAACTGATCAAGCAGAGCCTGGGCAACAGCGTCGAGGTGCTGCACTTCGACGAGGCCTGGTACGCCTACGCGGCCTTCCACGAGTTCTTTTCCGGGCGCTATGGCATGGGCACCTCGCGCAGCGCCGACAGCCCGCTGGTGTTTACCACCCATTCCACCCACAAGCTGCTGGCGGCCTTCAGCCAGGCGTCGATGATCCATGTCCAGGACGGCGGCGCCCGGCAGCTGGACCGGGACCGGTTCAACGAAGCGTTCATGATGCATATCTCCACGTCGCCGCAATACAGCATCATCGCCTCGCTGGATGTGGCCTCGGCGATGATGGAAGGGCCGGCGGGGCGCTCGCTGCTGCAGGAAATGTTCGATGAGGCCCTGAGTTTCCGCCGGGCCCTGGCCAACCTGCGCCAGCACATCGCCGCCGATGACTGGTGGTTCTCGATCTGGCAGCCGGAGCGCGTCGAAGGCATCGATCAGGTGCGCACCGTTGACTGGCTGCTGGAGCCCGAAGGAGAGTGGCACGGCTTCGCCGGCGTCACCGACGACTACGTGCTGCTGGACCCGATCAAGGTGACCCTGGTGATGCCCGGGCTGACAGCCGGCGGGGCCCTGAGCGAGCACGGGATTCCGGCGGCGGTGGTCAGCAAGTTTCTCTGGGAGCGCGGGCTGGTGGTGGAAAAGACCGGGCTCTATTCGTTCCTGGTGCTGTTCTCCATGGGCATCACCAAGGGCAAGTGGAGCACGCTGCTCACCGAGCTGCTGGAGTTCAAGCGCAACTACGATGCCAATGTCAGCCTCGCCAGTTGCCTGCCCAGCGTCGCCAGCCAGGACCCGCAGCGCTATCAGGGCATGGGTTTGCAGGACCTGTGCGACCAGTTGCATGCATGTTACCGCAGCAACGCCACCGCCAAGCACCTCAAGCGCATGTACACGGTGCTGCCGGAGGTGGCGATGAAACCCGCCGATGCCTACGACCAACTGGTGCGGGGCGAGGTCGAGGCAGTCTCCATCGATCAATTGCAAGGGCGTATCGCCGCGGTGATGCTGGTGCCCTATCCGCCGGGCATCCCGTTGATCATGCCCGGCGAGCGCTTCACCGAGTCGACCCGCTCGATCATCGATTACCTGGCTTTCGCCCGGGCCTTCGACAGCAGCTTCCCGGGCTTTGTCGCCGATGTGCACGGCCTGCAGCATGAGGATCTGGGCGACGGGCGCCACTACACCGTCGATTGCATCAAGGCATGAGGAGTTTTCCCGCTATGCAGCCTGTTGTGAACCCCGTGCACCCGGGGCTGGCGATTCGTGTGGCCGACCAGGGGTTCGCCGCCTATGTCTGGGGCAGTGATTTCAGCTTCGAGGTCAACGCCTACGCCGAGCCCGCGCCAGGACTGGCTGTGGCGGACTGGCCGCTGCGCAAGGTCGTGCCGTATCGCAAGTGCTATGGCATCGATCCCGAGGAATTTGGCAGCTACCGCAATGCCGCGGACAGCGAGATCTTCATGGCCTATCTCGACGACCAGCCCGTGGGGCATGTGGTGGTCAGCACCAACTGGAACGGCTATGGGCATGTCGACGAGCTGGCCGTGCATGCACCGGCCCGACGCCATGGCGTGGCCCGGGCGCTGCTGGAGGTGGCGCAGTTCTGGAGTCGCAAGAAGCAGTTGCCGGGGGTGATGCTGGAAACCCAGAACAACAACCTGGGAGCCTGTCGCTTGTACGAGCGTTGCGGCTATGTGCTGGGCGGGGTGGATCACATGCGTTATCGCGGCATCGATCCGCAGACCCGCGAAGTGGCGATCTTCTGGTATCACCTGTTTGCCGATCAACCCCAGGTCCGCCAGCCTTAGCTCGCCAGCAGCGCCTCGGCCTGTTGCGTCAGCAGTTCCAGCAGGGCATTGAGCAGGGGCGAGACTTCGCTGCCCTGGCGGCGCAGGGCATACAGGGTGACGCCGATCGGCGGCGACAGCGGGCAGGCATCGAGCCCGGCACCGCGGGCGCCGACGGCGGTGAAGGGGTCGACAATGGCCAGCCCTTCGCCGGCTTCCACCAGGCTGCGCATCATCTGATAGGTCTGCACCCGGGTCTGGATCACCGGACTTGGCCGCAGATTCTGCAATTTGCTGGCGAGCATCACGCTCAGCGGGTCCTGGCCTTCCAGGCCGAGCATGGCCTGGCCGGCCAGATCCTGCAGGGCGACGTATTTCTGCCGGGGCTGCAGCCAGCCATGGGGGGCCAGCAGGAACAGCTTGCCCTGGGCCAGGGCCTGGCTGTGGATGTCCGGGTGTTCGGGGTCATGCAGGCTCAGGCCCAGGTCGCAATCGCGCAGCAGCAGGCGCTCGACCATGTCCCGGGTGCCGTAACTGAGGAGGCTGCAAGGGGTATCGGGAAAGCGCCGGCGCAGGGCGGCGATGCACTGGGGCAGCAGTTGCTGGACCAGCGGCGCGGTGCCGATGATGCGCAGCGGCGGTGCCTGGTGAAAGCGCAAGCTGTCGGCCAGGCGTTGCAGCGGCTCGAAGGCGTCATAGACCCGAGTGATCGCCGGTTGCAGCTCACGGGCTTCGCGGGTGGCCTGCAAGCGTCCGCGCACGCTGGCGAACAGCATGAACCCCAAGTGGCTTTCGGCATCGCGCAGCAAGGCCTCGACCTCGGCCACCGAGAGCTGCAGCAGCTCGGCGGCGGTGCCCAGGTGGGCGGTTTGCAGGAGGGCCTGAATCACTTCGATATGACGTAGACGCATGCTTGAAGTCCATCTCCAGCCGTTGGGCGGTCAAGCATCGAATCCTACCCCAACTGCGGGTCCGGAATCTGTAGCCGCCCCCCTTGGCCGGACCGGACCGCCGGAGCCGGGTGCGTCTATTCGGTGACGTAGGTTTCTGGCTCACGAACGATGGTTACATCCGATTGCACCAGCAGGAACTGATTGTCGTCGAGCTTGCGCACCCGGTCGCCAATTGCCAGGCGGTAGGTGGTGACGGGTTCCGAGCCGGTCGTACCGTCCTGCGCGGGCATGGATTCCTGGAACTCGTGCACTGAATACACCCGTCCTTCGGCATCTCTTGCATGGAATTGTCCGACAAGTACTGCAGCCATCTTTAGAGCCTCTGGAGATAAAACACGCAAATTTCGCTGCTGTAGACCCGATGGGCGCCGGGGAAGTTTTGCCGCCTGGAAAAAATAATCCACGGTCGCCCCCGGCGGTGGGGTACGGCAGGATTTATCTGCGCAAATGGCGCTCGCGGGGTAGCGGGCACCCCCCGGGCTCATCTATAACTAGCACCTTCTTCACGCCAAGGGTTGGAAACTCCAATGAGCAATGTCTACAAGGTTGCAGTGCTGGTCGGCAGTCTGAGAGCGCAGTCCCTGAACCGTAAGGTCGCCCTGGCTCTGGCCGAGCTGGCTCCGGCGAACCTGCAGTTGGGCATCGTCGAGATCGGCGATCTGCCGCTCTATAACGAAGACATCGATGGGACGCCGCCGGCGACCTACACCCGCTTTCGCGAGCAGATCGCGGCCGCCGATGCGCTGTTGTTCGTCACCCCGGAATACAACCGTTCGGTGCCGGCGGCTCTGAAAAACGCCATCGACGTTGGCTCGCGGCCCTATGGCAAGAGTGCCTGGGGCGGCAAGCCGGGCGCGGTGATCAGCGTGTCCCCGGGGGCCATCGGCGGCTTCGGTGCCAACCACCACCTGCGCCAGTCCCTGGTGTTCCTCAATGTGCCGTGCATGCAGCAGCCCGAAGCCTACCTGGGCGGCGCGGGTTCGGCGTTCGATGATACGGGCAAGCTGTCGGAGGCCACCCGGCCGTTCCTGCAGAGTTTCATCAACGCCTACGGCCAATGGGTCGAGCAACAGAAGAAAGCCTGAACACCTTCCTCCCTTCACATTCCCCTGCTGTTGCAGGAGCCGGCTTGCCGGCGAGCAGGTTCCTGAGCCTCATGGAGGCCTCGGGGGCAGCTTCGCCGGCAAGCCGCTTCCTATGCTGGTCAGCTTTTTTATTCAAGATTCCTTAATCATGTTGATTGCAGTATCGATCTTCCTGCTGACCATCACCCTGGTGATCTGGCAGCCCAAAGGCCTCGGCGTCGGCTGGAGCGCGGTGTTTGGCGCGCTCCTGGCGCTGCTGTGTGGCGTGGTGCAACTGGCCGACATCCCGGTGGTGTGGCAAATCATCTGGAACGCCACCGGCACCTTCGTCGCGCTGATCATCATCAGCCTGCTGCTGGACGAGGCCGGGTTCTTCGCCTGGGCCGCCTTGCACGTGGCGCGCTGGGGGCGCGGCAGGGGGCGACGCTTGTTCGCCTTCATGGTGTTGCTCGGCGCCCTGGTGTCGGCGCTGTTCGCCAACGACGGCGCGGCGCTGATCCTCACCCCCATCGTCATTTCCATGCTGCTGGCCTTGCGCTTTTCTGCCGCTACCACCCTGGCATTCGTCATGGGGGCGGGCTTCATCGCCGACACCGCGAGCCTGCCGCTGGTGGTGTCGAACCTGGTGAATATCGTCTCGGCGGACTTTTTCAAGATCGGCTTCAACCGCTATGCGGCCGTGATGCTGCCGGTCAACCTGGTGAGCGTTGCCGCGACCCTGGCGGTGCTGCTGTGGTTTTTCCGCCGGGACATCCCCGAGCAGTACGACCCACGGCAGTTGGCCGATCCGGCCAGTGCCATTCATGACCGGGCGACTTTCATGGCCGGCTGGTGGGTATTGCTGATTCTGCTGCTGGGCTGTTTTGCCCTGGAGCCGCTGGGGATTCCCATCAGCGCCATTTCCGCGGTCTGCGCCACCTTGCTGTTGGTGATCGCGGCGCGTGGGCACAAGATCTCCACCCGCAAGGTGCTCAAGGAAGCGCCCTGGCAGATCGTGATTTTTTCCCTGGGCATGTACCTGGTGGTATACGGCTTGCGCAATGCCGGGCTGACCGGGCACTTGGCCGCCTGGCTCGATGCCTTTGCCGGCGGCGGAATCTGGGGCGCGGCCCTGGGCACCGGCTTGCTGACCGCCGGGTTGTCGTCGGTGATGAACAACCTGCCGACGGTGCTGATCGGTGCCTTGTCCATCGATGCCAGCCAAGCCACCGGGGTGGTCAAGGAGGCGATGATCTACGCCAACGTCATCGGCAGCGACCTGGGGCCGAAGATCACCCCCATCGGCAGCCTGGCGACCCTGCTCTGGCTGCATGTGCTGGAGCGCAAGGGCATTCATATTGGCTGGGGGTATTACTTCCGGGTCGGCGTCGTGCTCACCGTGCCGGTGCTGCTGGTGACCCTGGTGGCCCTGGCGTTGCGGCTTTCCCTGGTGTAGCGAAACCTCAGGGCGGGAGCCGGCTGCCGGCCAAAAGGCCCGCAAGCCCTGCGTCGCTCGTTGGGACGCTTTCGCTGGCGAGCCAGCTCCTACGAGGGGTTGCACGATTATCCGCTGTAGGAGCCGGCTTGCCGGCGAAGAGGCCCGCGAGTCCCGTGCCGCTCGTGGGGACGCTTTCGCTGGCAAGCCAGCTCCTACGAGAGGGTTGCACGATCATCCGCTGTAGGAGCCGGCTTGCCGGCGAAGAGGTTTGCGAGCCCTGCGTCGTTCGTGGGGACGCTTTCGCTGGCAAGCCAGCTCCTACGAGGGGTTGCACGATTATCCGCTGTAGGAGCCGGCTTGCCGGCGAAGAGGTTTGCGAGTCCTGTGTCGTTCGTGGGGGACGCTTTCGCTGGCAAGCCAGCTCCTACGCAGGTTGGTCTTTGGGGGGCTGGGGGACGGGGAGGTTGGGCCACAGATCGGCCACCAGGAACAGGCGTTCGGCCTCTTCCCAGTCACCTTCCGGGGTTTCTTGCAGGCGGACCAGCAATTGCGCCGGGGCGTGGGGGGCGAGGGCGTCCAGCCATTGCGCCAGTTCCCCGGCTGTCCAGGCCTGTTCGGCCGGATAGTGAGCCGGGGCCAGCCAGGCGTGGCGGGGCAGGGGCTGCCAGCGCCCCGGGGCGCCCTGGGCCAGGTAGGCCGACCAGTCCCGTTGATGCAGCCAGCGCCCCCGCAGGTGCTGGGGATGGGCGCCTTCGGGCGGTTCGGCGTGGCCCGGCCAGGGATAGAGCAGGTAGCCGCCCAGCCACAGGTGGGCGCGAAACTGCTGGATATCCAGCGCCGCCAGGGCCTCGCGGCTTTCATCACGGGCGGAAATCGGCAGTTGGTGGGCGTCCAGGTGCGCCAGCTTGCGGTCCAGGCGATCGTGGCATCCGGGCCCCAGCCATTGCGCACTATCACTGCCGTTGCCCCGTTGCGGGCCCAGGTAGAGCTTGATCGCCAGTTCCAGGTGATGCACGCCTTCGCGGTCGCGCAGCAGCATGTCAAGTTCGCCCAGGGTCTGGCCGTCACGGCGGATCGGCAGGTTGGCCGCCAGCAGTTCGACGCCGGGGGCGTGCTGTACGGCAAACTGCCAGAGGCGTTCGTAGTACAGGCCCAGGCGCCGTGTCTGGCTGCGGTTGAGCCAGTGGCGCAGTGCGCTGGGGTCCAGGTCCAGGCGCTGCAGCCAGTGCGCCAGCAATTGCGGCGCCTGCACCCAGTCGCTGCCGGACAGGGGGTGGCGCTGCGGCCAGGGCGTGTGGCTGAGCATCGGCGGCGCGAGGATGACCCAGGCGAGGTCGCGGACTTCAGGTTGACGCAACTGGCGTGGAAGGCTGAGCAGATCCGGGAACAGGAGCATGCTGCGAGCATAGACGCAAACCCTGGCGCTTCGCGATAAATGCGTGCCGCTCGGCGCTCGTGCTGCGGTTCCTAAGCCCGCGTGGCTGAAAGGATTTTGTCTAACGCCGGGTTTCGCCCATAATCCTCCGTTTCGCCCGTACCCGAACCTCGCAGGAGCCCCATGGAGCAATTTCGCAATATCGGCATTATCGGTCGCCTGGGCAGCTCCCAGGTGCTGGACACAGTTCGCCGACTGAAGAAGTTTCTGCTGGCGCGCCACCTGCACGTGATCCTTGAAGACACCATCGCCGAAGTGCTGCCGGGCCACGGCCTGCAAACCTCCTCGCGCAAGCTCCTGGGCGAGGTCTGCGACATGGTCATCGTGGTTGGCGGCGACGGCAGCCTGCTGGGCGCCGCCCGGGCGCTGGCGCGGCACAATATCCCGGTGCTGGGGATCAACCGCGGCAGCCTGGGTTTTCTCACCGACATCCGCCCCGATGAGCTGGAGATCAAGGTCGCCGAAGTGCTGGACGGCCATTACCTGGTGGAAAACCGCTTCCTGCTGCAGGCCGAGGTCCGCCGTCACGCCGAGGCCATCGGCCAGGGCGACGCGCTGAACGACGTGGTGCTGCACCCGGGCAAGTCGACGCGGATGATCGAGTTCGAGATCTACATCGACGGCCAGTTCGTCTGCAGCCAGAAGGCCGACGGCCTGATCGTCGCCACGCCCACCGGTTCCACGGCCTATGCGCTGTCCGCTGGCGGGCCGATTATGCATCCCAAGCTGGATGCCATTGTGATCGTGCCGATGTACCCCCATACCTTGTCTGGAAGACCGATTGTGGTCGATGGCAACAGTGAGCTGAAAATCGTCGTGTCCAAAGATATGCAGATCTATCCGCAAGTCTCCTGTGACGGGCAGAACCATTTCACCTGCGCGCCGGGCGACACCATCACGGTCAGCAAGAAAGCGCAGAAACTGCGCCTGATCCACCCGCTGGACCACAATTACTACGAGGTCTGCCGGACCAAGCTTGGCTGGGGCAGCCGACTGGGCGGTGGAGGCGACTGATGCTCGATCCCGCGCGTAGCTACGACCTGATCGGTGACGTGCACGGTTGCGCCCTGACCCTGGAGCACTTGCTGGATCGGCTCGGGTATCACAAGCAGGGCGGCGTCTGGCGGCATCCGTCGCGCATGGCGGTGTTCCTCGGTGACATCATCGACCGCGGCCCGCGAATCCGTGAGTCCCTGCATATCGTCCACGACATGGTCGAGGCCGGTCAGGCGCTGTGCATCATGGGCAACCATGAGTTCAACGCCCTGGGCTGGAGCACCCCGGCGGCGGCAGGCAGTGGCAAGCAGTTCGTGCGTGAACACACGCCGCGCCATGCCCGGCTGATCCACGAAACCCTGACCCAGTTCGAGCACCACCCGGGCGACTGGCACGACTTCCTCCAGTGGTTCTATGAACTGCCGCTGTTCGTCGACGCCGGGCGTTTTCGCGTGGTGCACGCCTGCTGGGATGCCGGCCTGATCGCCCCGCTGCGCCAGCAATACCCCAACGGCTGCATCGACCGCGAGTTCCTCCAGGCCTCGGCGCTGCCTGACAGTTTTGCCAGCACCGCCTTCGATCGCCTGCTGCGCGGCACCGACATGCGCCTGCCCCATGGCCTGACCATGACCAGCGGTGACGGCCTGACCCGCTCGTTCTTCCGTACCAAGTTCTGGGAAGACAACCCGCAGACCTACGGTGACATCGTCTTTCAGCCCGATGCCTTGCCCGATCCGGTGGCGCGCACGCCGTTGTCCCCGGCCGAAAAAAACAGCCTGCTGCGCTACGGCGCCGAGGAACCGATGCTGTTCGTCGGCCACTACTGGCGCAGCGGCAAGCCGGCGCCAATCCGCCCCAACCTGGCGTGCCTGGATTACAGCGCCGTGCTCTACGGCAAGCTTGCCGCCTATCGCCTGGACCAGGAAACCCGCCTGGATCCGAATAAGTTTGTCTGGGTCGACGTTGAGCGACCGGAGGTGGTGCGATGAGTGCGGTAGCGGTTTTGCGTCTGCCACTGGCCACCGACCTGAGTGGTTTCGTCAAGTTGCTGCAGCGCATGCAGGTGCCCCACCGGGTCAGTGAAGAGGCCGGTGAGCAGGTGCTCTGGGTGCCGGAATCCATCAGTGAGGATGTGCGAGGCCTGTACCAGCGCTTTCCCCTGGGCGATCCCGAACAGCAACTGGATATCCCACAGGCGGCCGCGCCGGCACGGGTGGGCCTGGTGCAGCAGTTGCGCCGCAGCCCGGTCACCGCGCTGATCCTGCTGCTGAGCCTGGCGGTGAGCGGCATCACCTTGCTCGGTGACAACCTGCAGACCCTTGGTTGGTTCACCTTCCTCGAGTTTCGCGTGGTGGGCGACTACATCCAGTTCAGCTCCCTGGCCGACAGCCTGGCGGCGGGGCAGTGGTGGCGCCTGGTGACGCCGATGCTGATTCACTTCGGCATCCTGCACATCGCCATGAACGGCATGTGGTACTGGGAGCTGGGGCGGCGCATCGAACTGCGCCAGGGCAGTATCAACCTGCTGGGCCTGACCCTGTTGTTCAGCCTGGTGTCCAACTACGCCCAATACTATTTCAGCGGCCCAACCCTGTTCGGTGGCCTGTCCGGGGTGCTCTACGGCCTGCTCGGGCATTGCTGGATCTATCAATTACTGTCCCCCAACCCCATCTACCGCCTGCCCCGGGGCGTGCTGGTGATGATGCTGGTGTGGCTGCTGCTGTGCCTGTCCGGGCTGGTGTCGATGATCGGCTTCGGCGAAATCGCCAACGCCGCCCATGTCGGCGGGCTGCTCATCGGTTGCCTCACCGGCTTGTTGGGTGGCCTCTACAGCCGCCAGAAACTGGCCCTTTAAATGCTGGAGTCGCGTATGTCGTCCTTTGTCGAAATGATCGAAAACATCACCCCCGAGATCTACCAGAGCCTGAAGCTGGCGGTAGAGATCGGCAAATGGGCCGATGGTCGCAAGCTCACCGCCGAGCAGCGTGAACTGTCCCTGCAGGCCATGATTGCCTGGGAGATGCAGAACCTGCCCGAAGACCAGCGCACCGGCTACATGGGGCCGCAGGAATGCGCCTCGAAGTCGGCGCCGGTGCCGAACATCCTGTTCAAGTCGGATGCCATCCATTGATCGAGATCGGCCGCGGTTCCATCAGCAAAATGTCGGCCCGCCTGGATGGGCCGAACGTTCAGTACGCTTTTCGCCTGGGCGACAGCGAGGTACCGGTCAACCCGTTGATCGGCAAGACGCTGCGCCTGGAATACCTGGGCGCGATCCACTGCACCCATTGCGGGCGCAAGACCAAGACCAGCTTCAGCCAGGGCTATTGCTACCCCTGCATGACCAAGCTGGCCCAGTGCGATGTGTGCATCATGAGCCCCGAACGCTGCCACTATGACGCCGGCACCTGCCGCGAGCCGTCCTGGGGCGAGCAGTTCTGCATGACCGATCACGTGGTCTACCTGGCCAACTCCTCGGGGATCAAGGTCGGCATCACCCGCGCCACCCAGTTGCCGACCCGCTGGCTCGACCAGGGCGCCAGCCAGGCGCTGCCGATCATGCGCGTGGCGACCCGCCAGCAGTCGGGCTTCGTCGAGGACCTGTTCCGCTCCCAGGTGGCCGACAAGACCAACTGGCGCGCCTTGCTCAAGGGCGATGCCGAGGCTGTGGACCTGGTGGCGGTGCGCGAGCAGTTGTTCGAGTCCTGCGCCGAGGGCCTGCTGGGCCTGCAACAGCGTTTCGGCCTGCAGGCGATCCAGCCGGTGAGTGACATCGAACCCCTGGAGATCCGTTACCCGGTCGAGCAGTACCCGACCAAGATCGTCAGTTTCAACCTGGACAAGAATCCGATCGCCGAAGGCACGCTGCTGGGCATCAAGGGCCAGTACCTGATCTTTGATACCGGCGTGATCAACATTCGCAAATACACGGCCTATCAGCTCGCCGTGCATCAGTAGAAGGAATTCGCCATGCGCACCGAACAACCGAAGATGATCTACCTGAAGGACTATCAGGCCCCCGAGTACCTGATCGACGAAACCCACCTGACCTTCGAGTTGTTCGAGGACCACAGCCTGGTCCATGCGCAGCTGGTGATGCGTCGCAACCCCGCGCGCGGCGCCGGCCTGCCACCGCTGGTGCTGGATGGCCAGCAACTGGAGCTGCTGTCGGTGAGCCTGTCCGATCAACTGCTGGGCGCCAGCGACTACCAGCTCGATGACAGCCACCTGACCCTGCACCCGACCAGCGCCAGCTTCACCGTGGATACCAGCGTGAAGATCCACCCGGAGAGCAACACCGCCCTGGAAGGCCTGTACAAGTCCGGCGGCATGTTCTGCACCCAGTGCGAGGCCGAGGGCTTTCGCAAGATCACCTATTACCTCGATCGTCCGGATGTGATGAGCAAGTTCACCACCACCGTGGTGGCCGAGCAGCACAGCTACCCGGTATTGCTCTCCAACGGCAACCCGATCGCCAGCGGCCCCGGTGAAGACGGCCGGCATTGGGCGACCTGGGAAGACCCGTTCATGAAGCCGGCCTACCTGTTCGCCCTGGTGGCCGGTGACCTGTGGTGCGTGGAAGACAGCTTCCGCACCCAGAGCGGGCGCGACGTGGCGCTGCGCATCTATGTCGAGCCGGAAAACATCGACAAGTGCCAGCACGCGATGAACAGCCTGAAGAAGTCCATGCGCTGGGACGAAGAAACCTACGGCCGTGAGTACGACCTGGACATCTTCATGATCGTCGCGGTCAACGACTTCAACATGGGCGCCATGGAAAACAAGGGCCTGAACATCTTCAACTCCAGCGCCGTGCTGGCCCGTGCCGAAACCGCCACCGATGCCGCGCACCAGCGGGTCGAGGCGATCGTTGCCCACGAATACTTCCACAACTGGTCGGGCAACCGGGTGACCTGCCGCGACTGGTTCCAGCTGTCGCTCAAGGAAGGCTTCACGGTGTTCCGCGATGCCGGTTTCTCCGCCGACATGAACTCGCGCACCGTCAAGCGCATCCAGGACGTGGCCTACCTGCGCACCCACCAGTTTGCCGAAGACGCCGGCCCCATGGCCCACGCCGTGCGCCCGGAAAGCTTTATCGAGATTTCCAACTTCTACACCCTGACCGTGTACGAAAAGGGGTCGGAAGTGGTGGGCATGATCCACACCTTGCTCGGCGCCGAAGGCTTCCGTAAGGGCAGCGACCTGTACTTCGAGCGTCATGATGGCCAGGCGGTGACCTGCGACGACTTCGTCAAGGCCATGGAAGACGCCAACGGCGTCGACCTGAGCCAGTTCAAGCGCTGGTACAGCCAGGCCGGTACGCCACGGTTGGCAGTCAGCGAGGCCTACGACGCGGCGGCGAAAACCTACAGCCTGACCTTCCGCCAGAGCTGCCCGCAAACCCCGGACAAGGTGGAAAAGCTGCCGTTCGTGATTCCGCTGGCACTGGGCCTGCTGGACTCCAAGGGCGCGGGCATGGCCCTGCGCCTGTCCGGTGAAAGCGCGGCCCAGGGCACTTCCCGGGTGATTTCGGTGACCGAGGCCGAGCAGACCTTCACCTTCGTCGACATCGCCGAACAGCCGCTGCCATCGCTGCTGCGCGGTTTCTCGGCGCCGGTGAAGCTGAGCTTCCCCTACAACCGCGACCAGCTGATGTTCCTCATGCAGCACGACAGCGACGGTTTCAACCGTTGGGATGCTGGTCAGCAGTTGGCCGTGCAAGTGTTGCAGGAGCTGATCGCCCAGCATCAGCAGGGCCAGGCGCTGGTGATGGACGAACGGCTAGTGACCGCCTTGGGTACTGTGCTGGCGGACGACAGCCTGGACCAGGCCATGGTCGCGGAAATGCTGTCCCTGCCGGGCGAGGCCTATCTGACTGAAATCAGCGAAGTGGCGGATGTCGAGGCGATCCACGCGGCTCGCGAGTTTGCTCGCCAGCAACTGGCCGAGCGCCTGTTCGACGGGCTGTGGACGCGTTATCAGGCCAACCGCGAGGTGTCCAAGGTCACCGCCTACGTGGCCGAGTCCGAGCATTTCGCCCGCCGCGCGCTGCAGAACATTGCCCTGTCGTACCTGATGCTCACCCACAAGCCCGAAGTGCTGGCGGCGGCCATCGAACAGTTCGACAGCGCCGACAACATGACCGAACGCCTGACCGCCCTGGCGGTGCTGGTCAACTCGCCGTTCGAGGCCGAGAAGGCCAAGGCCCTGGCTGTGTTTGCCGAGCACTTCAAGGACAACGCCCTGGTCATGGACCAGTGGTTCAGCGTGCAGGCCGGCAGCCCGTTGCCGGGCGGTCTGGAGCGGGTCAAGGCGCTGATGCAGCACCCGGCGTTCAATATCAAGAACCCGAACAAGGTGCGTGCCTTGGTGGGGGCCTTTGCCGGACAGAACCTGATCAACTTCCACGCCGCCGACGGTTCGGGTTATCGCTTCCTGGCGGATCTGGTGATCCAGCTCAACGGCTTCAACCCGCAGATTGCCTCGCGGCAACTGGCGCCGCTGACCCGCTGGCGCAAATACGACAGCGCCCGCCAGGCGCTGATGAAGGGCGAACTGGAGCGCATCCGCGCCTCTGGCGAGCTGTCCAGCGACGTGTACGAAGTGGTCAGCAAAAGCCTCGCCTGAGGCTTCCAGCGCTCTTGACGTCGTTTTCGCTGGCAAGCCAGCTCCTACGGGTGGGCAAGCGGTCGCACGGCCTGCGTAGGAGCCGGCTTGCCGGCGAAGAGGCCCTTGAGCCTTGCGCCGCCCTGGCTGACGCTTTCGCTGGCAAGCCAGCTCCTACGGGTGGGCAAGTGGTCGCACGGCCTGCGTAGGAGCCGGCTTGCCGGCGAAGAGGCCCTTGAGCCTTGTGACCGTTTCCGGTATCGCTTTCGCTGGCAAGCCAGCTCCTACGGGGGGAGCAAGCGGTCGCACGGCCTGCGTAGGAGCCGGCTTGCCGGCGAAGAGGCCCTTGAGCCTTGCGCCGCCCTGGCTGACGCTTTCGCTGGCAAGCCAGCTCCTACGAAAGGGCGGGCGCGGTGGTGGGGGCTGCGTTTTGCAGCGCTTCGCTCAAGTCTCTGTGGTAATTCTGCATGCCGATGGCGTGCAGGATGCCGACTCGCTCCAGCTTGGCGTGCACCTTGAGGTTGGCTTCGCACAACTTCACCACTATCCCGCGTTTGTGCAGTTGGCCGACCACTTCCTCCAGGGTCTGCAGCCCGGTGATGTCCATGAACGGCACATGCCTGAGGCGGATGATCAGCAACTGTGGATCGCTGTGGGTCTGGGCCAGCGCCCGTTCGAAGGTTTCCGCCGCGCCAAAGAACAGGGGGCCTTCGATGGTGTAGATCAGTACCCCCGGCGGCAGGGGGCCGCGGCCTTTGCCACGCAGTTCGTTTTCCAGGTCTTCACCCACCACTTGCTGCACCTCCACCGAGGAGGCCATGCGCCGCAGGAAATGCAGCATCGCCAGGATCACCCCGATATTCACCGCGATCACCAGGTCGCTGAACACCGTGAGCACAAAGGTGCACAGCAGGATCGCCACGTCCGCCCGCGGCGCGCGCTGCAGCATGCGCTTGAAGTGGTGCAGTTCGCTCATGTTGTAGGCCACCACGAACAGGATCGCGGCCAGGGCGCACAGCGGGATATTGGCCGCCAACGGGGCGAGAAACAGGATGATCAGCATCAGCACCGCGGCATGCACGATGCCTGCCAGGGGGCTGGTGGCCCCGTTGCGGATGTTGGTGGCGGTGCGGGCGATGGCGCCGGTGGCCGCGAAGCCGCCAAACAATGGCGTGGCCAGGTTGGCGATGCCCTGGCCGATCAGCTCCTGATTGGAATCGTGGCGGGTGCCGGCCATGCCGTCGGCCACCACCGCCGACAGCAGCGATTCGATGGCCCCGAGCATGGCGATGGCGAAGGCCGGACCGATCAGGTCCAGGATCCGTGGCAGGCTGATCTGGGGCAGCTGCAGGCTCGGCAAGCCCTGGGGAATGCCGCCAAAGGCGCTGCCGATGGTGGCCACGCCATCGAACTGGAACAGCGACTGCAGGGCGGTGGCCAGGGTCATGGCCACCAGCGGCGCCGGCAGGCGCCTGAGCGCGGTGATCCTCGGCAGCCACAGCAACAGTCCGAGGCTGAGCAGGGCCAGCAGGGTGGTGGCCGGGTGCAGCCCGGGCAGGGATTGCAACAGGTGCCAGAGCTTTTGGTGAAAATGCTCGCCCTGGGCCGCGGGCAAGCCGAAGAAGTCCTTCCACTGGCTGACCCAGATGATCACCCCGATGCCGGCGGTGAACCCGAGAATCACCGGGTCGGGGATGAATTTGATCAGGGCGCCGAGGCGGCTGACGCCCAGCAGGAACAGAATGATGCCGGCCATCATGGTCGCCAGTTGCAGGCCGTCGACCCCGTACTGGGCGGTGACCCCGGCGAGAATCACGATAAAGGCTCCGGTGGGACCGGCGATCTGCAAACGGCTGCCACCGAACAGCGACACCAGCAGGCCGCCGACGATGGCGGTGTAGATGCCTTGCTCGGGCTTGACCCCGGAGGCGATGGCGAAGGCCATGGCCAGGGGCAGGGCGACCACGCCGACAATCACCCCGGACAGCAGATTGCGGGCCCAGTGGGTGCGCCCCAGCAGCCCGGCTTTCCACGCCTCGCGTATGGCAATCATGCTGCACTCCTCAAGCTCATCGGGCTGGCGCCCCATGCCGCTCATCATAGTCAAGGGCGGGGGCCGAGGATGCATGCGCTGGATCAGTCTTTGCTCGCGTGACGGCAGGCCAAGGACACAAATCGCTGGACGCACTGAAGGGGGGCGTCCAGCTGCGGCGTCCACCTGTATCGATCAGCCCAGCGAATGCCCGAGTATTCAGGCGCCTGACCAGGCGCGCCGATTAACAAAAGATAACGTGGCGTTGATTGTCAGACCTTTCCAAAGCCCGATAGGATAGCCCGCAGCCAAAGGGGCTCTAGATTGCAGGTTTCAGGACGATCGTCATGGTCGATCCAGGCCAGGCAAACCCCGCAAGGCGCCCTGAGAGGTCAAGTGACCTGACAATAATAATGGGGGAATGGTCTATGAGTGAGCCTGTCATGGGCGTGGTTGTTGGCCGCCCGCCGGCGCTGCGCACGTTCGCATTGCTGGCTGCAGCGCTCTCGCTGTCGGGTGTCGTGACGTTGTCGACACCGGTCCTGGCCGCTGCCTCCGCAGCGGATACAGTCTTTTCCATCGAATCGCCCAAAGCGGCGAAAAGCCTGATGCTCGATGTGGTCCATGCCGGCAAGCGCCTGGTGGCAGTGGGCGATCGCGGGCACATTCTCTATTCCGACGATCAGGGGGCATCCTGGGTTCAGGCCAAGGTGCCGACCCGGCAGTTGCTGACGGCGGTGTACTTCGTCGACGACCAGCATGGTTGGGCGGTGGGCCACGATGCCCAGGTCCTGGCCAGCACCGATGGCGGTGTCACCTGGACCCAGCAGTTCCAGGACCTCAAGCGTGAAGCGCCGTTGCTCGATGTCTGGTTCAAGGACACCCGCAACGGCTTTGCCGTCGGAGCCTACGGCGCCTTGCTGGAAACCACCGACGGCGGCCAGCACTGGGAGGACGCCAGCGACCGCCTGGACAACGAAGATCAGTACCACCTCAACGCCATCGCCGAGGTCAAGGACTCCGGCCTGTTCATCGTCGGCGAGCAGGGCAGCATGTTCCGCTCGGCCGATGGCGGGCAGACCTGGGAACGCCTCGAAGGCCCCTATGAAGGCTCGCTGTTCGGCGTGATCGGCACCGGCCAGCCGGCGACCCTGCTGGTCTATGGCCTGCGCGGCAATCTCTATCGTTCCACGGATTTCGGCGGCACCTGGGAGCAGGTGGAGTTGAAGGCTGCCCGTGGCACCCTGGAGTTCGGTCTGTCGGGCGCCACCTTGCTGGACGACGGCTCGCTGGTGATCGTCGGCAACGGCGGCAGCGTGATCCGCAGCACCGACCACGGCCAGACGTTCAGCGTGTTCAACCGCCAGGACCGCATCTCGTTATCGGCGGTGACCGCTGCCGGCAATGGCAACCTGATCCTGGCCGGGCAGGGCGGGGTGCGGGTTTCTGCGGCAAGCGGCGCTGAACTCGGCCAGTAGGCCGGGCACATAACAAGAAGGTGGGGAATTTCATGAGCAGTCATCACCAGGACAAGGCGAACTTTCTCGAACGCCTGATTTTTAACAACCGCCCGGCAGTGATCTTTATCTGCCTCTTGGTCAGCGCTTTCCTGTTCTGGCAAGCGACCCTGATCCGCCCGTCCACCAGTTTCGAAAAGATGATCCCGCTCAAGCACCCGTTCATCGAGCGGATGATGGAGCACCGCAACGACCTGGCCAACCTGGGCAACACCGTGCGCATCTCGGTGGAAGCCCGCGACGGCGACATCTTCACCCAGGAGTACATGGAGACGCTGAGGCAGATCCACGACGAGGTGTTCTACATCTCCGGCGTCGATCGCTCCGGGCTCAAGTCGCTGTGGAGCCCCAGCGTGCGCTGGACCGAGGTGACCGAAGAGGGCTTTGCCGGTGGCGAGGTGATCCCCCAGAGCTACAACGGCTCGGCCGAGAGCCTCGACAAGTTGCGCAACAACGTCCTCAAGTCCGGCCAGGTCGGGCGTCTGGTGGCCAATGACTTCAAATCCAGCATCGTCGATATCCCGTTGCTGGAGTCCTACCCGGACCCGCAGGACCAGGGCAAGCTGCTGGCCCTGGACTATCAGAAGTTTTCCCACCAGCTGGAAGAAAAGATCCGCGACAAGTTCGAGGCGCAGAACCCCAATGTGAAGATCCACATCGTCGGCTTCGCCAAGAAGGTCGGCGATCTGATCGATGGCCTGATCATGGTGGTGATGTTCTTCGGTGTGGCCTTCATCATCACCCTGGTGCTGTTGTACTGGTTCACCTGGTGCATCCGCAGCACCATCGCGGTGTTGATCACCACCCTGGTGGCGGTGGTCTGGCAACTGGGGTTGATGCACGCCTTCGGCTTTGGCCTGGACCCCTACTCGATGCTGGTGCCGTTCCTGATCTTCGCCATCGGCATTTCTCACGGGGTGCAGAAAATCAACGGCATCGCCCTGCAATCGAGCGATGCGGATAACGCCCTGACGGCGGCGCGGCGCACTTTCCGCCAGCTGTTCCTGCCGGGCATGATCGCCATCCTGGCCGACGCCGTGGGCTTCATCACCCTGCTGATCATCGACATCGGGGTGATCCGCGAGCTGGCCATCGGCGCCTCCATCGGTGTGGCGGTGATCGTGTTCACCAACCTGATCCTGCTGCCGGTGGCGATTTCCTACGTCGGTATCAGCAAGCGCGCCATCGAGCGCAGCAAGAAGGACGCTTCTCGCGAGCATCCTTTCTGGCGCCTGCTGTCGAATTTCGCCAGCCCCAAAGTCGCGCCGATCTCGGTGGCCCTGGCCCTGGTGGCCTTCGGCAGCGGCCTCTGGTACAGCCAGAACCTGAAGATCGGCGACCTCGACCAGGGCGCCCCGGAGCTGCGTCCCGACTCGCGCTACAACAAGGACAACAACTTCATCATCAGCAACTATTCCACCAGCTCCGACGTGCTGGTGGTGATGGTCAAGACCGCGGCCGAAGGCTGCTCGCGCTATGAGGCCATGGCGCCCATCGACGAGCTGATGTGGAAGATGCAGAACACCGAGGGCGTGCAGTCGGCGATTTCCCTGGTGACCGTGTCCAAGCAGATGATCAAGGGCATGAACGAGGGCAACCTGAAATGGGAAACCCTGTCGCGCAACCCTGACGTGCTCAACAACTCCATTGCCCGGGCCGATGGCCTGTACAACAACAACTGCTCCCTGGCGCCGGTGCTGGTGTTCCTCAACGACCATAAGGCCGCGACCTTGGACCGCGCGGTGCATGCGGTGCAGGAATTCGCCAAGGAGCACAACCGGGACGGCCTGGAGTTCATCCTCGCCGCCGGCAACGCCGGGATCGAGGCGGCCACCAACGAGGTGATCAAGCAGTCCGAGCTGACCATCCTGATCCTGGTGTACATCTGCGTGGCCGGCATGTGCATGATCACCTTCCGTTCCTGGGCGGCGACCCTGTGCATCGTCCTGCCGCTGGTGCTGACCTCGGTGCTGGGCAACGCGCTGATGGCCTTCATGGGCATCGGGGTCAAGGTGGCGACCTTGCCGGTGGTGGCGCTGGGGGTGGGCATCGGTGTCGACTACGGCATCTATATCTACAGTCGCCTGGAAAGCTTCCTGCGTGCTGGCCTGCCATTGCAGGAGGCCTACTACCAGACCCTGCGCTCCACCGGCAAGGCGGTGCTGTTCACCGGCCTGTGCCTGGCCATCGGCGTGTGCACCTGGATCTTCTCGGCCATCAAGTTCCAGGCCGACATGGGCCTGATGCTGACCTTCATGCTGCTGTGGAACATGTTCGGCGCCCTGTGGCTGCTGCCGGCCCTGGCGCGGTTCCTGATCAAACCGGAAAAGCTCGCCGGGCAGAAGGGCAACTCACTGTTCGCTCACTGATCCAGGCGCTTTGAACAGCAAGCCGCGCCCTAGGGTGCGGCTTTTTCATGCCTGCCCCAGGGCATCGACCGGCTGGCGCGGCAAAGCATTTTCAAGTCCCTGCGCCAGCGCTCCCTTGCAACACCGGCGGCAAGCGATGATTGCGCGCAATACGGGCCCGATCCTTGGGCGCCGATCAGCTATGATTGCGCCTTTCCAATTGATGATTGATCGCTATGACCGCTGCTACCGACACCTTGCTCACTGCCCTTGAAGCCTGCGACATGCTGGAAATCGACGGCCTGCACGCCTTCGACTTCACCCTCGACGAACAGCGCCTGCTGATCGAGTGCATGGATGGTCGCGCCGCCAAGCGCTGGAGCTTCACCCTGGCCCAGGTGCAGGCCGCGACTTTCGACCAGGAGCTGCAGAGCTGGATCCTGGCCGACGATGCCGGCGAGCACCGCCTGGTGTGCATGAGTGCGTTCAGTGCCCGCGACGAAGAGGAGGATGAACATGAAGATGCGTAATTTCTGGCCGCTGCTGATGGCCGGCAGTGTTGGCGCCATGGCGGTCCAGGCGGCTCCCGCGGACAGCCAGGAATTGCTCGTGGGCTCCTACACCCAGGGCCAGAGCCAGGGCCTGTATCGTCTGCATTTCAACGAACGCACCGGGCAGATCGATGCCAAGCCGCTGCAAGTGGTGAAGAGCTCCAACCCGTCCTGGCTGACCCTGTCCAAGGACCTGAAATTCGTCTTCGCGGTGAATGAAAACAGCCCGGGGCAGACCGACCCCATCGGCCGTGTCAGCAGCTACAGCCTGGCGCCCAAGACCCATCAGCTGAGCCTGATCAACCAGGTGCAGAGCCAGGGCAACGAACCCACGCACTCCAGCCTGAGCGCTGACGGCAACTACCTGTTCGTCAGCAACTATTCGGTGGATGTGGACCCGGGCGGCAGCCTGGCGGTGGTGCCGGTCAGTGCCGATGGTCACCTGTCGCCGGTGGTGCAGCTCACCAGCCATCCGGCCAGCCGGGTCGACCCCGAGCGCCAGCAGTCGGCCCATGTGCATTCATCGGTGTCATCCCCGGATGGCCGGTTTGTGTTCGCCAACGACCTGGGCGCGGACAGGATCTTCGTCTACCGCTATGACCCCAAGGCCAACCCGGAACATCCGCTGACACCCGCCGAACCGGCCTTTGTCCAACTGCCCCCGGGCAGCGGCCCGCGCCATCTGCTGTTCAGCGCCGACGGCAAGCGGGCCTACCTGACCCTGGAAATGAGCGCCCAGGTGGCGGTCTTCGACTATCAGGACGGCAAGCTGACCCAGCGTCAGCTGGTTGATCTGGCGGCCAGTGGCAACAAGGAGAAAAAGTCCGCGGCGGCCTTGCACGCGTCCAAGGACGGTCAGTACCTCTATGTCAGCAACCGCGGCACCGCCAACCAGTTGCTGGTGTTCGCCATCGATCAGAGCAATGGCCAGCTCAAGGAGATCCAGCGCCGCTCCGTGGAAGGCGATCACCCACGGGAGTTCAGCCTCGATCCGAGCAACCGCTACGTGTTGATCGGCAATCAGAAGAGCAACGAGATCGTGGTGATCGAGCGTGACGCCAAGACCGGTTTCCTCGGCAAGACCGTGCAGAAACTGCCGTTCGAAGCCCCCAGCGACATCAAGTTCCTGGTGCGTCAATAAGCCACAGGCCCCGTGTTTCGGGGCCTGACTGCTTCTATCAATGACGCTGATAATGGCTACTGCTGCAAAGCATTTTTTCCCGACAACCCTCGGGAGTAAGTTTGCTTCAACGCCCACACGGGCAAGCAAGCCAACTGAATTCGAGGGTTCCCCACATGAACTTCAATCTCTTCTCCGTGATCGCAGCGTCCGCCATTTCTGCCAGCGTGGCCCTGCCCGCCAGCGCCAGCGTGGAAATCAGCCAGAAGAAATCCAGTACCAACACCTACACCCAGAAATACCTGCAACAAAGCGCCCACTTCTACGCCGCCCTGGATCACAAGAGCCACGGCTGATCGGGTCGCTTTACGCCCATGCTGGCGAGCCAGCTGGCCTGTCCAGCGCCATATCTGCGTTGCCCCGTAGTCATTCGGGTCCTCACACCCTTTGCGCCCAAGCCTGCTGGCTGGCCGAGCTTATGATCGACAAGGCCTGCTCCATGTCACAGGTGAGGGCGCAAGGGGGAAGGTTGGCTCAGGCCTGGCTGATATCCAGCAATTGAGGCCTGGCAATCGCCAGATAATCCTGCGTATCGAGCACCATCGACGCATCCAGCCGCCCCGCGTTGAAGGCTATTTCTGCGTAGCCTGTGGTCAAGGCCGGATCGACGATCAATTGAATCCGCTCATCGAACACAAAAGGTGGAATGGCGCCGATCCGGCACCCGGTCAGTTCCATGGCGGTTTCGGCCTTCACCAGCTCGGCTTTTTTCCCGCCCAGGGCCGCTCCGACTTTCTTCATGTCCAGCTTCTGGTCGCCCGGCAGTATCACCAGGGCATAGGGGCCGGCCTGCCCCTTGAGGGAGCAAAGCATGGCCTTCGCGCCTTGACCGGGCTCGGTGCCACGGATTTCGGCGACGCGCGCCGACTGGCCCTCGGCATCGTGCATCAATACCCGGTAGGAGGCTGAGCGGGCATCAAGTAGCGCCACGAGGCGATCGAACATGGGATGCATGTAGTTTTCCTCTGGTTTACAGGAGCAGGTCGTAGGTCAGTTTGCTGATCAGAATCACCAGCAACACCAGGAATAGAGCCCGGACGAAGGGCACGCCCTTATGAACGGCCAGCCAGGTGCCAGTGAGCGCACCTAGAATGTTGAATGCCGCCATGGGGATGGCGATCAGGTAGAGCACGTTACCCGTTGGAATGAAGAACATCAGTGCCGCTACGTTGGTCGCGATGTTCACCAGCTTGGCCGATGCCGAGGCATGCAGAAAGTCGAAGGCGAAGCAGCGGATAAACAGGAAGATCAGGAAGCTGCCAGTACCGGGACCGAACAGACCATCGTAGAAACCGATGGCGCCACCGATCACCACCGCCAGCAGTTTTTCCTTGGTCCCGATGCGCATGGGTTTGTGCAGGGCGCCGAAGTCTTTTTTCCAGAAGGTGTAGATCGCCATCAGAACGATCAACACCAGCACCGCCGGCCGGATCACCGACTGGGGGACGAACGACACCGTGGCGGCTCCGCAGAAGGCCATGACAAAGGCGGCGCAGGCGGCGGGGATCACCAGCCCCCAGTCGATCACCACCTTGCGCACGAAGGAGCGGGCCGCGAAGGTGGTGCCGCAGGCGGCCGCGACCTTGTTGGTACCCAGCAGCGCCGCCGGTTGAGCGCCGGGTAGAACGTTGAACAGCGCGGGAATCTGGATCAGTCCGCCGCCGCCCACCGCCGCATCGATCAGGCCGGCGGCGAAGGCGAACACGCAAAGGATGGCAATATCGACCATGTAATCAGGCTCTGGCTATGTAGGGTTGATGAGGGTTCAGCGGCACCACGCGTGCCGGATCATTGACCCCGAAGACCCGCAACATCCAGCGATCACGGCCGTCGTAGCGGGGGGTAAAACCATCCCGGGCATGCAGGGTTTGCTGGTTCTTGAAGATCAGCATGTCCCCGGGTTGCAGCAGTATGTGGTGCATGACATCGGGATGATCGGCAGCGGCGGCGAACAGTTGGAGGGCAAACTGCGCATTGGCGCAGGTCGCTTCGACACTCGCTTGGTTGTAGCGGCAATACAGGCCACCGGTTGCGCTTCTGTACAGCAAGGGGACGTTTTCCAGCACATTCCCCTGTTTGCCGAAGGAGGCCGGTCGGCGAACGCTGAAGTTCGGTCGTGACAATTCTTCCTCAACGCAGGCCGGCAGCATGGCCAGCACCTCGTCAATGGCGACGATGCGCGTCGGCACGTCGAGCTCGCAGCGCAGGCCGGTCAGGGTCAGGTACTCCGGGCAGGCCGACAACTGCGAGACGGGTTCGCAGGTCAAAGGCAGGTGAGGGTTGTCGACATGCATGCCCAGATCCGCGCGCGAGCCATAGGAGCTCTTTTCGGTTTCTCGCTTGTGCTTGGGCGATACGTGACGGAACACGGTGTCGTTGCTTTCACCCTCGTAGGCCAGCGGATGGGTTTGCAGAGTTTGCAGCACCGACAAAATAGCCCCGGCCAGCGTCGACACGTTCTCGATACCCGGCTCCAGGTCATAGGGCGTGGCCGGCAGTTGCGGGTCCAGCGGTAGCCCCCTGACGATCATCGCCACTTCACGGGCCTGGGGAAAATGGCGTAGCTGCTGGATCTTCTCGGGGCACAGGACACTTTCCAGCAACCGCCCCAGGGCCGGCATGTGGCTGATCCCCGAGGCGCTATCGGTCACGTCCAGCGATGCCAGACCGGCCTGAAGCGTGCGTTGTTCTTCGAGTGACAGATGAATTTGCGGTATCTCCCGTCGGGTCGAAGTCACTGATCGTTTTTCCAGCCATTCATGAGTGACTTCATCAACACAAGCTGCGGCTTTCCCGAGTACTTCTTCCAGCTTTGACACGTCCTTGCGCTCCTGTTTGCCCCATCCTTTTGGGTTGAGCGGGAAGGTTAACGGAAGAGCCTTTTTTGTGTTGCAATGCCGCGTTGTGAAAAATGCAATGAGGTGGACAGTGGCATTGAATATGTTGGGGGAGCTGGAAGCCTTCGCGACCGTGGCTCGCAAGCGCAGTTTCGTCGCCGCGGCACGCACTCTGGGGCGTTCTCCCAGTGCGCTGACCCGTGCCGTTCAAGCCCTGGAGGAAAGTGTGGGGCTCAAGTTGTTCAATCGCTCGTCCAACGCCGTGAGCCTGACCGAAGCGGGTGAGTGCTTGTTGCCCCACGCGTACAAGATGCTCGATCTGCAACGCGAGGTGGATGAGGACCTGGCCGGTCTCGGTGGCCTGGCCTCCGGCTGGATTCGTTTTTCTGCCCCCGAGCTTCTCGGAAACGGGGTATTGCCGCGATTGATCGCGCAATACTGCGAGCGTTATCCAGACGTCAACATCGATGTGATTTTCACCGATGAGATCATCGACCCGGCCAAGAGCAAGCTGGATTTCTCGATTCGCGGTGCGTTTCCACAATCCAGCGACTTGATCGGCTTTGCGCTCTGGAGTTACTCACGTCATCTGTATGCCAGCCCCGGCTACCTGGAGCGCTACGGCATGCCCGACTCTATCGAGGCACTGGAGTCGCACTCGCTGATCCTGCATACGGCGCCGCGGATTCTCAAGGAGTGGAATTTTCGCAGTGAGACGCAGGCCATCAGCTTTCGGGTTCATCCAAAATTTCGTTTCAGTTCCGGCCTGGCGGTATTTCAGGCAGCCCTGGCGGGCGTCGGGATCGCTCGCTTGGCGGATTGGATGGCGGAGCCCGAAGTGCAAGCGGGGCGCCTGATGCGGGTTTGTCCTGAGTACAAGCTGACCTCCAGCAGCGGTGAGAGCCCTCAGATGCACGCGGTGTACCCGGCCGGAAACTTGCCGCTGCGGGTGAAGGCGTTGATGGAGATGATCCGCGACTTGGGTGAAAGCCTCGAATGTAAACGCGGCGCAGCACTGATATGAGCTTAGGGGGCGCTCGGCCCTGTCGTCTGGCTCTTGCGGCGAGGCCCTGTTGTGGCAGGCGCCGCCATTGATGACGCAAATGGGAGGTGTGTTTGCGACGCAATCCACACGCGCGGCAAATTTTGCTTGGTAATGTCACATAGCCATATGTTTAAATTTGACGCTGAATTATTGACTCTTTCCGAGCAAGGATCGAACGCATGTTGACGCGTCTGGCTGTGGTGCTGCTGTTGCTCTATTCCACTCCCTGCGGATTTCGGTGAACGTGACCGAGCGTTTCGCTAATACGTGACCGGTGCTTCCACCCCGGTTGCGCGGGTTCTGGATTGTAATCGCATCGGTCACGATGCGGCTTGTTCCTCGGCTTTTTTTCGGCGCAGCGACTCGCCTTTCATCGTCAGTCGGTAGGCGTTGTGCACCAGGCGGTCGAGGATGGCATCGGCCAGGGTCGGGTCGTTGATCCAGCCGTGCCAGTGCTCGATGGGCAGTTGGCTCGTCAGGATGGTGGAGCGGCTGCCAGCGCGGTCGTCGATCACCTCCAGCAGGTCATGCCGGGCTCCTTCCTCCAGCGGGGCTAGCGCCCAGTCGTCCAGCACCAGGACGTCGACCTTTGCCAGCTGTTGCAGGGTACGGCCGAAGCTGCCGTCGCCATGAGCGATGCGCAGTTGTTCCAGCAGGCGCGGGGTGCGCAGGTACAGGGTGCTATAGCCCTGGCGGCAGGCCTGGTTGCCCAGGGCGCAGGCCAGCCAGGTTTTGCCGGCACCGGTCGGGCCGGTCAGCAGCAGGTTGTGCTGCTGGCGGATCCAGTCGCCACTGGCCAGGGTGGCGATCAGACGCTCGTCCAGGGCGCGTCCGGTGCGGCGGTCGAGATCTTCCAGGCAGGCGTTGGCGTACTTGAGCTTGGCCTTCTTGCGCAGCCGTACCAGGCGCTGGTTGTCACGCCAGGCCAGTTCGCGGTCGAGCAGTAGGCCGAGGCGTTCATCGAAGCTCAGGCTGTGGCTGGCCGGCAGCGTCCATTGCTCTTCCAGGGCGCGGGCCATGCCGTCCAGGCGTAGCTGGTGCAGTTGATTCAGGGTGTGTTGCGGCATCATCGAACAGCTCCTGTTGCGGGGGTTGGTAGTAGTCGGCGCCACGGACGTTCTCGTGGTCGCCGGGTAAGGTCGTTTCGGCGGCACGCTGGGGCAGCGGCTGTTGATCCAGGCCTTGCTGGAGCAGGTTGCGCACGCTGCGCCCGGTGAAGGCGCGCAGGTGTACGGCACGTTCGGCAGCGGCTTCCAGGCGTGCATTGCCATAGCGCCGGGCCAGCGAGAGCAGGCCGAGGCAGGCGCGGTAGCCCATCTCCGGGTGCGGCTTGTGGGTCAGTTGGTGATCGATCAGTTGGCGCGTGTAGGGGCCGATCCGCGCGCCCCAGTCGAGCAGGCGTTGTGGCGTCCATTCGCGATGCGCCTGGTGCGCCGCGGGCATGTGCTCGCGCTGGGTACTGTAAGCGCCGCGTCGCCCCAGCAGCAGGTGGCTGGCCACCCGCCGGTTGCCATGCAGCACTTCCAGGGTGTGTGCCGTCAGTCGCACGTCCACGTTCTGCCGGGCCAGGGCGGAGGGCACGCTGTAGAAGCTGCCATTGACCTCGATGTGGTAGTCGATGCTGACCTTGCAGCGCTTGAAGGTGGCGACCTCGTAGGGATGCACCGGCAGCGCTCGCAAGGCCGGGCGATCCAGGCGCTCGAACCAGTCGCGCCGGCAGCCATCGAGCCGCTTGAACGGGCGCCGATTCAGATCCTCCAGCAGCTCGGCGATGGCCTGGTTAAGCGCATGCAGGCTGAAGAACTGCCGATGGCGCAGCCGCGCCATGATCCAGCGCTCGACCACCTGCACCGCCACCTCGGCCTTGGCCTTGTCCTGAGGCTTGCGTGGCCGTGCCGGCAGGATCACCGTCTGGTAATGACGCGCGCACTCCAGCGTGGCCCGGTTCAGGCCCGGCTCGTAGCGATCCGGCTGGGCGACCAGGGCGCGCGGATTGTCCGGCACAACCATTTCCGGCACGCCGCCAAAGTAGGTCAGAGCCTGGCCCAGCGAGGTCAGCCAGTCCACCTGGGTTTCGCCTGGCGTCGCGCAGGCATAGGTGTAATTCGAGGCGCCCAGGGCGGCGACGAAGATGTGCGCCCGGCGCACTTCGCCGGTGGCCGGGTCGACCACCGGCAGCGTCGGCCCGGCATAGTCGATGAATAGCTTCTCGCCCGCACGGTGCAGCTGACGCATCGAACGTTTGAGCGTCTGGGCGTAGCGCCGGTAGTGCTCGACGAACTGGGTGTAGCGGTAGGTCGGCTGGCCCGCATGCGCGGCGAGATATTCCTCCCACAGCAGCTGCAAGGTCACGCCCTTGCGTCGCAACTCGCGGTGGATGCTCAGCACATCGGGCAGCACTCGCTCACCGCGCGGCTTGTTCGTCGACGTCGGTGCAAACAAGGCGGCCGCCAGCGCGGCCTCGTCCATGGCCACCAGCGCCGGCCAGTCCAGCCCGGCCACCCGCGCCGCCGCGATGTACTTGCTAACCACGCCCTTGGACAGCTGCAAGGCACGGGCAATCTTCTCGTGGGACAAGCCGGCCTCAAACTTGAGGCGCAGACATTCTTTGATGTTTCGCATGGCTACTCGCGGCGCCGCCATCTTCCTCTCCCGAAATCGGTCGAGGATGGCGGCGCATCAGGTCATGCGCAACGAAGGGGAAGGCTTTCGCTAAGTCGTGACCGGCGATTTCGGTAAGCCGTGACCACCTGTTTCGGAACAGGCGGAAAATCGGTCACGTTGCTACCGAAATGAGCGGTCACGCGTTAGCGAAATGACCGGTCACGATCAACCGAAACGGCCGGTCACGGTGCTCCGAAATCCGCAGCTCCCATCCTGTCTTCCGCGCAGCCTGTCGAAGGTGAGCCGGAAACTTCCCGCGAGCGCCTGGCCAGCCTGTTGCAGGACTGAAGCGCCTTTTAGCAGGAACTCTCAGAGAACCAGCTGCGGGCCCCGCCATGGGGCCCGCCGTGAGGGTTTCAGCCCTTGGCCGAACCGCGCTTGACCAGTTTCATCACCACCACGAAGAACACCGGGACGAAGATCACCGCCAGGGTCGCGGTGATCATGCCGCCGATCACCCCGGTGCCGATGGCTTGCTGGCTGGCGGAGCTGGCGCCGGTGGCGATGGCCAGGGGCACCACGCCGAGGATGAAGGCCAGGGAGGTCATGACGATCGGCCGCAGGCGCAGGCGCGCAGCTTGCACCGTGGCGTCGATCAGGTCGTGGCCTTCGTCGTACAGGCTCTTGGCGAACTCGATGATCAGGATCGCGTTCTTCGCCGACAGGCCGATGATGGTGATCAGGCCGACCTTGAAGAACACGTCGTTGGGCATCTCGCGCAAACTCACCGCCAGCACCGCGCCCAGCACCCCCAGGGGCACCACCAGCAGCACCGAGGTCGGGATCGACCAGCTCTCGTAGAGCGCCGCCAGGCACAGGAACACGATCAGCAGCGACAGGCCCAGCAGCATTGGCGCCTGGCTGCCGGACAGGCGTTCCTGCAGTGACAGGCCGGTCCATTCCAGGCCCAACCCGGCAGGCAGCTGTGCCACCAGTCGTTCGATCTCCTGCATGGCTTCACCGGTACTGTGGCCGGGGGCCGGCTCGCCGGAAACGGCGATCGCCGGGTAGCCGTTGTAGCGGGTCAACTGCGCCGGTCCGAGGGTCCAGTTGGCGCGGACGAAAGCTGACAGCGGCACCATCTTGCCGGCGTTGTTGCGCACCTGCATGCGCAGCAGGTCCTCGACCTGGCTGCGCTGGTCGCCTTCGGCCTGGACCACCACCCGCTGCATCCGTCCCTGGTTGGGGAAGTCGTTGATGTAGGCCGAGCCCAGGGCCGTGGACAGCAGGTTGCCGATATCGCCGAAGGACACGCCCAGGGCATTGGCCTGCTTGCGGTCCACCTCCAGCTGCACCTGGGGTGCTTCGGCCAGGGCGCTTTCGCGGACGTTGGCCAGGATCGGGCTCTTCTCGGCGTTCATGAGCAGCTCGGTTCGGGCTTGCATCAAGGCGGCGTGGCCGACACCGCCGCGGTCCTGCAGGCGGAACTCGAAGCCGCTGGAGGTGCCCAGGCCATCGATCGGCGGCGGCAGCACGGCGTAGACCACGGCGTCCTTGATTGCGCTCAGCGCGGCGTTGGCCCGGTCGGCGATGGCCATGGCCGAGTCGTCGCTGCCCCGTTGCGACCAGTCCTTGAGGGTGGTGAAGGCCAGGGCCGCGTTCTGCCCGCTACCGGAGAAGCTGAAGCCGAGGATGATGGTGCTGTCGCCCACGCCCGGTTCGCTGGCGTTGTGCGTTTCGATCTGCTCCACCACCTTGACCGTGCGGTTCTGGCTGGCGCCGGGCGGCAGCTGGATATCGGTGATGGTGTAGCCCTGGTCCTCCACCGGCAGGAAGGAGGAGGGCAGGCGGCTGAACAGCAGCGCCATGATCGCCAGCAGGGCGACGTAGATCAGCAGGTAGCGCCCGCTGCGCTTGAGGGCGTAGCTCACGCCGCCCTCGTAGCGGTCGCTCAGGCGTTCGAAGCGCCGGTTGAACCAGCCGAAGAAGCCCTTGCGCTCGTGGTGCTCGCCTTTGGCGATGGGCTTGAGCAGAGTGGCGCACAAGGCCGGAGTCAGGGTCAGGGCGAGGAACGCCGAGAACAGGATCGAGGTGGCCATGGACAGGGAGAATTGCTGATAGATCACCCCCACCGAGCCCGGCATGAAGGCCATGGGAATGAACACCGCCACCAGCACCAGGGTGATACCGATGATGGCTCCGGTGATCTGCTGCATCGCCTTGCGCGTGGCGTCCTTGGGCGACAGCCCTTCAGTGGCCATGATCCGCTCGACGTTCTCCACCACCACGATGGCGTCGTCCACCAGGATGCCGATGGCCAGCACCATGCCGAACATGGTCAGCACGTTGATCGAGAAGCCCAGGGCCAGCATGGTGGCGAAGGTGCCCATCAGCGCCACCGGCACCACCAGGGTCGGGATCAGGGTGTAGCGGATGTTCTGCAGGAACAGGAACATCACCAGGAACACCAGGGCCATGGCTTCCACCAGGGTGTAGATGACCTTGGTGATCGAAACCTTGACGAAGGGCGAGGTGTCGTAGGGGATCTTGTATTCCACCCCGGCCGGGAAGTAGCGCGACAGCTCGTCCATCTTGGCGCGGATCAGGGTCGCGGTGCTCAGGGCGTTGGCCCCGGGCGACAGCTGCACGCCGACCGCGGTGGACGGCTTGCCGTTCAGGCGCGTGCCGAACTGGTATTCCTGGCTGCCGACTTCCACCCGCGCCACATCACCGATGCGCACCGTGGAGCCGTCCGGGTTGGCCCGCAGCACGATGTCGGCGAACTCCTCGGGGGTGGTCAACTGGCCCTTGACCAGGATGGTCGCGGTGATTTCCTGGCTGGACGGGTTGGGCAGGTCGCCGATGCTGCCGGCCGGCACCTGGGCGTTCTGCGCCGCGACCGCGGCATTGACGTCCGCCGGGGTCAGGTTGAAACCCACCAGTTTCTGCGGGTCGAGCCAGATCCGCATGGCCCGTTCGGCGCCGTACAACTGGGCCTTGCCGACCCCCTCCAGGCGGCGGATCTCGTTCATCACGTTGCGCGCCAGGTAGTCGCTGAGGGCGACGTTGCTCAGGCGCCCGTCGTTGGAGGTCAGGGTGATCAGCAACAGGAAGCCGGCGGACACCTTCTCTATCTGCAGGCCTTGCTGAGTCACAGCCTGGGGCAGCCGCGGCTCCACCGCCTTGAGGCGGTTCTGCACATCGACCTGGGCCAGTTCCGGGTTGGTGCCGGGCTGGAAGGTCGCGGTGATGGTGGCGCTGCCCAGGCTGCTTTGGGAAGAGAAGTACAGCAGGTGATCGGCGCCGTTGAGCTCCTGCTCGATCAGGCTGACCACCGACTCGTCCAGGGTCTGCGCCGAGGCACCCGGATAGACCGCGTAGATCTCGATCTGTGGCGGTGCCACGTTGGGGTACTGCGCCACCGGCAACTGGGGAATCGCCAGGGCGCCACTCAGGAGGATGAAAAAGGCGACCACCCAGGCAAAGACCGGGCGGTCGATAAAGAATTGCGGCATGACGTACTACCTACTGGCCAGGAGGCTGGGCGAGGGCAAGGGGAGAGGCGTCGATCTGCACCTGCTCGCCGGGACGGGCGTGTTGCAAGCCTTCGACAATGACTCGGTCACCGGGCTTGAGGCCCTCGGTGACGATCCAGCGGTCTTTCAGGACCCCGCCCAGTTGCACCGGGTGCTGCACCACGCGGTTCTCGGCGTCCACCAGCAGCACCTGGGCGATACCGGCGCTGTCACGCTGGATGGCTCGTTGCGGCACGCTGATGCCCTGGCGGTTGACCGCCTGTTCCAGGCGCACCCGCACGAAGCTGCCCGGCAGCAGGTCGAGGTCCGGATTGGGGAACTCGCTGCGCAGGATGATCTGCCCGGTGCCCGGGTCGACGCTGATATCGGCGAACAACAACTTGCCCGGCAACGGGTAGAGGCTGCCGTCGTCCTGGATCAGCGTGGCCTTGGCCTGGTCCTTGCCAACCTGTTGCAACTGCCCGGCGCGAAAGGCCCGGCGCAGTTCGTTGAGCTCGCGGGTGGACTGGGTCAGGTCGGCGTGGATCGGGTTCAACTGCTGGATCAGCGCCATGGGCGTGGTTTCGTTCTGGCCCACCAGGGCGCCCTCGGTGACCAGGGCGCGGCCGACACGCCCGGAAATCGGCGCGGTGACGGTGGCGAAGTCCAGGTTGAGCTTGGCGCGCTTGACCGCGGCCTGATTGGCCGCCACCTCGGCGTCGGCCTGGCGCCGGGCCGCCCGTGCATTGTCGTATTCCTGGCCGCTGATGGCCTGGTCGGCGATCAGCTTGGCAAAGCGCTGCTCTTGCAGGCTCGCCTGGAAGGCACTGGCCTCGGCCTTGCGCAGGTTGGCCCGGGCGCTGTCCAGGTCGGCCTGGAAGGGGGCCGGATCGATGCGAAACAGCACGTCGCCCTGCTTGACGTCGGAACCCTCGCGGAAGGTCTGCTGCAACACCACACCGGCCACTCGGGCGCGCACTTCGGCACTGCGCGGCGCGGCGATGCGTCCGCTCAGTTCGCTGGTGATGGACAGGGCCTGGCTCTGTACCGTCTCGATCCGCACGGTGGCGGTCGGCGGTGCCTGTTCGCCTTCGGTCTTGCTGCAGGCGCTCAACGCCGTCGCCAGAACCAGCAGGCAGAGTGGCGCGAGGAGTTTATTCGACATACTGATATCCCAATAATGACCTCGGCATGCTAAGGGCATGGGTCAAGGCCCGCTGTGAAGCTGTGTAGGTGCTGTGTGAAAAAGTGTGAAGCGGGCGCGCTTGCGCGGTGAGTGTTGTATATCCTTGGCGCCTTGCTGTTGCCCGGTGCTCTATAAGGAACGCCGCGACTCTGTACTTCTTCAATAAAGACTCCTTGTCATGCCCAATATTCTTCTTGTCGAAGACGACACCGCGCTCTCGGAGCTGATTGCCAGCTACCTGGAGCGCAACGGCTACCAGGTCAGTGTGATCAGTCGCGGTGATCAGGTACGCGAGCGGGCCAAGGCCAGCCCGCCGGACCTGGTGATCCTCGATCTGATGCTGCCGGGCCTGGATGGCTTGCAGGTCTGTCGCTTGTTGCGTGCCGACTCGGCCAGCTTGCCGATCCTGATGCTGACGGCCCGCGATGATAGCCACGATCAGGTGCTGGGTCTGGAAATGGGCGCCGACGACTATGTGACAAAACCTTGCGAACCGCGAGTGCTGCTGGCCCGGGTGCGTACCTTGCTGCGCCGCAGCAGCCTCAGCGAACCGCAGACCGCCAGCGACCAGATCCTCATGGGCAACCTGTGCATCGACTTGTCGGAGCGCACCGTAACCTGGCGCGAGCAGTTGGTGGAGCTGTCCAGCGGCGAGTACAACCTGTTGGTGGTACTGGCTCGGCATGCCGGCGAAGTGTTGAGCCGTGACCAGATTCTCCAGCGTCTGCGGGGCATCGAGTTCAACGGCACCGACCGCTCGGTGGACGTGGCCATATCCAAGTTGCGGCGCAAGTTCGACGACCACGCCGGCGAAGCGCGCAAGATCAAGACCGTGTGGGGCAAGGGCTACCTGTTCAGCCGTTCCGAGTGGGAATGCTGATTCCATGCTGCGTATCCTGGTTCGTCTGTACCTGATCACCATCGTTGCCTTCAGTGCCGCCATCTACCTGATTCCGGACCTGGTGATCAAGGTCTTCCACGAGCGTTTCCAGGACTACAACCTGGAGCAGTCGCGGGGTTTGCAGAGCCTGATCGTCAAGCAGTTCCACGCCCTGCCGGCAGAGCAGTGGCCGACCCTGGCCAAGGAAATGGACCAGGAATTCCATCCGTTGCAGGTGGCCCTGGTACGCATCGACGACGCGGATTTCAGCGACTACGAGCGCGAGCGCCTGCAACGCGGGGAAAAGGTCGTGCGCCTGGGTGACTGGGGCTGGCGCACCCTGGCGGTGTCGCCGCTCGATGAGCAGTTGGCGGTCAAGCTGGTGGTGCCACCGGACCCGCTGGACGTCAACCTGCTGTACTGGAGCATCAACGTACTGATCGTCGCCGTGCTGCTGGCCTGCCTGCTGCTCTGGGTCAGGCCGCACTGGCGCGACCTGGAACGCCTGAAGCGCACCGCCGAGCGTTTCGGCAAGGGCCACCTGAGCGAGCGCACGCAGCTGCCCGGCAGTTCCAATATCGGTAGCCTGGCCCATGTCTTCGACACCATGGCCGGGGATATCGAGCAGTTGCTCAATCAGCAGCGGGACCTGCTCAACGCTGTGTCCCATGAGCTGCGCACCCCCTTGACCCGACTGGATTTCGGCCTGGCCCTGGTGCTCTCCGACGATCTGCCGGCGGCCAGCCGCGAGCGCCTGCAGGGGTTGGTGGCGCATATTCGCGAGCTGGACGAGCTGGTGCTGGAGCTGCTGTCCTACAGTCGCCTGCAGAACCCGGCCTGCCTGCCGGAGCAGATCGAGGTGTCGCTGGACGAGTTCATCGACAGCATCCTCGGCAGCGTCGATGACGAGCTGGAGTCGGAGCTGGTCATCGATGTTGTGCTGCACGGCACCCTGGAGCGTTTCACCCTGGATCCGCGGCTCACTGCCCGGGCCCTGCAGAACCTGCTGCGCAACGCCACCCGCTACTGTGAAAAACGCATCCAGGTCGGGGTGCTGGCGAGCGACGAGCGCTGCGAGATCTGGGTCGACGATGACGGCATTGGCATTCCCGATGATGAGCGCGAGCGGGTGTTCGAGCCGTTCTACCGGCTGGATCGCAGCCGCGACCGCTCCACCGGCGGTTTTGGTTTGGGGCTGGCCATCAGTCGTCGTGCCCTGGAAGCCCAGGACGGCACCCTGACCGTGGAAGCCTCACCCTTGGGCGGCGCGCGTTTTCGCCTGAGCCTGCCGGTACGAGGCTAGCCCCGATCGGCTGTAGGAGCCGGCTTGCCGGCGAAAGCGCCTTCGAGCCTTGCGCCGTACTCGCGCACGCCTTCGCTGGCAAGCCAGCTCCCACAGCTTTCCTCCGAGCTACGGCCTAACCCGTAGGAGCCGGCTTGCCGGCGAGAGCGCCTTCGAGCCTTGCGCCGTACTCGCGCACGCCTTCGCTGGCAAGCCAGCTCCCACAGTTTTCCTCCGAGCTACGGCCTAACCCGTAGGAGCCGGCTTGCCGGCGAGGGCGCCTTCGAGCCTTGCGCCGTACCCGCGCACGCCTTCGCTGGCAAGCCAGCCCCCACAGTTTTCTTCTGAGCTACGGCCTAACCCGTAGGAGTCGGCTTGCCGGCGAAGGCGTCCGCCTGCCGGTTGCGTTGCCCAAGTCCCGCTTTTGGCCAATGCGCTGCCTTACGGGGCGGCGACGCCACTTGCTATAGTTCGGCCCTTATTTTCTGCCCAGTAAAGGATCGCTGCCATGTCCGAATACCAAGCCTTTCGCGTCGAACTCGCTGACAACATCGCCCATGTGCAGATCAATCGCCCGGAGAAGATCAACGCGATGAACGCCGCGTTCTGGAGCGAAATCGTCGAGATCTTCCGCTGGATCGACGACACCGACGCGGTGCGGGTGGTGGTGCTCAGCGGCGCCGGCAAGCACTTTTCCTCAGGTATAGATCTGATGATGCTGGCCGGGGTGGCCAACGAACTGGGCAAGGACGTGGGCCGCAATGCGCGCCTGCTGCGGCGCAAGATTCTCCAGCTGCAATCCTCCTTCAATGCCGTGGACAACTGCCGCAAACCGGTGCTGGCGGCGATCCAGGGCTACTGCCTGGGCGGCGCCATCGACCTGATCAGCGCCTGCGACATGCGTTATGCCGCCGATGACGCGCAATTCTCGATCAAGGAAATCGATATCGGCATGGCTGCGGATGTCGGCACACTGCAACGTTTGCCGCGTATCATCGGCGACGGCATGTTGCGCGAGCTGGCCTACACTGGGCGCACCTTCGGTGCCGAGGAGGCGCGCCGCATTGGCCTGGTCAATCGCACCTACAGCGATGCCACCAGCCTGCTGGACGGGGTCATGGAGATTGCCCGGGAAATTGCCGCCAAGTCGCCGATCGCCGTCAGCGGCACCAAGGAAATGCTCAGCTACATGCGTGACCACCGGATCGACGACGGCCTGGAATATGTCGCCACCTGGAACGCCGCGATGTTGCAGTCCAACGACTTGCGTGTGGCCATTGCCGCCCACATGAGCAAACAGAAGCCCGAATTTCTGGATTGATTGACGATGATTGAACGCTGGACCACCGCAGTACTGGATACCGAACTTCCTGGCGGCTGGGCCGTGGCCCGTGGCCCGGACGGCTTTCTCCATGACGATAACGGCGCGCTGTTTCCCCGGCACTGGCTCAAGGGCCAGGACCTGCCGCTGTTGGCCGAGCACGGCATCGGCCACCTTGATGGCGAGCCGGTGTACCTGCTGGAACTCAGTGGCCGCGCCGAGGTGCCCGGCTGCGGCTGGAAAAGCCTGCGGGCCTTCATGCTGGAGGGTGATCACACCCTGTACAAGGTCCTGGGCTATGCCGCGCAGATCGGCACCTGGGCCCGCGAGCATCGTTTCTGCGGCAGTTGCGGCCGGGCCACGGTGCAAGTGCCGGGGGAGCGGGCGATGTACTGCGAGCCCTGCGACCTGCGCGCCTACCCGCGGATTTCACCGAGCATGATCGTGCTGGTGACCCGTGGCGATGAAGTGCTGCTGGCCCGTTCGCCGCGTTTCGTCAGCGGGGTCTACAGCACCCTGGCCGGCTTTGCCGAGCCCGGCGAGTCGGCGGAGGATTGCCTGATCCGCGAGGTACGCGAAGAAGTCAGCATCGAGGTCAGGAACATCCAGTACATGGGCAGCCAGTGCTGGCCGTTCCCGCATTCGATGATGCTGGGCTTCCATGCCGAATACGCCGGCGGCGAAATCGTGCCCCAGGAAGACGAGATCGAGGACGCCCAGTGGTTCAACGTCCATGCGCTGCCGCCATTGCCGGCCTCGCGCTCGATTGCCCGCTACCTGATCGATCTCTACGTGGCGCGTCGCCTAGGCCACGCTGAACCAGTGCTGCCAGGCTAGGCGCACGGTCAATCCCAGAACCACGGTGATGAACACCGGGCGAATGAACTTGGCACCACCGCTGATCGCGGTGCGTGCCCCGAAGAAGGCCCCGACCATCACCGACAGGCCCATGCACAGGCCGATGATCCAGTCCACCTGCCCGGAGAACACGAACACCGACAGCGCCGCGATGTTGCTGACGAAGTTCATGCTGCGGGCCACGCCGCTGGCCTTGACCAGGTCGATGGGGTAGAGCAGCAGGCTGCTCACGGTCCAGAACGCCCCGGTGCCGGGCCCGGCCACGCCGTCGTAGAAGCCCAGGCTGAAGCCCTGGCTCGATTGCCACTTCTTCTTGATCGGCGCGTCGCTGTCCAGCGGCGCCTTGGGCGTGCCGCCGAACAGCAGGTACAGGCCACAGGCGAAGACAATCACCGGCAACATCTTGTTCAGCCACTCGGCCGGCAGGTAATGGGCGACGATGGCTCCGGTCAGCGCGCCCACCAGGGTGCCGATGATGGCGTGCATCCACTGCCGCGGGTGGAACAGCTTGCGCCGGTAGAAGGTGAAACTGGCGGTGGCCGAACCGAAGGTCGAGCTGAGCTTGTTGGTGCCCAGCACCAGATGCGGCGGCAAACCGGCGGTGAGCAGGGCGGGCGTGGTCAGCAGGCCGCCACCGCCGGCAATGGCGTCGATGAAACCGGCGATGAAAGCCACGAGGGCGAGGATGGCGAGGGTGGTCAGGTCAACGCTGAGATCGAAGGGCATGGATTCGGCTTATGGTTCGGCGGGAGGCGCAAAGGGGGCTGCGCGCAAGACCGCCATCTTACCTGCAACCCCGCCCGCTGCGCGACCGCCTCGACCTTGGTCTGATACCCCTATCGTAGGAGCCGGCTTGCCGGCGAATGGGCCTTTGAGCCTGGCGCACGACCGGAGGGCGCCTTCGCTGGCAAGCCAGCTCCTACGGACGCTGCAGGGAAGGGTCAGCGTTGCGGACCGTTGCCGATCTGCCAGACAAAGGGCGGCTCGTTGCCGTTGATCTGCCAGTCGCCGACGATCCGCGCCTTGTAGATCACCGGGTTGTGCGAAGACACGGTCCGCGCGTTGCGCCAGTGCCGGTCCAGGGCCTTGCCCTGGCGAATGTCCGAGGCCCCGAGGGCGTTGAACAGTTCGCTGGTGGCGCGCTGAATCAGTTCGGTCACCACCACCTGGGCCGTGGCCGATTCGATTTCCGCCGCCACATTGGCCGCTCGTTCCTGCACCTCATCCCCGGCAAAGCGCGCCAGGTAGGCCTGTTGCGCCGGTGCCGCGGCGCGGACCGCCGCGGCTTCGGCCGCATACACCAGGGCGGCAATCTCGCCCACCACTTGCTGTACCTGGGCGTCGGCGCTGACCTGGGGCGCGTTGCCGTGGCTGTAGATGCGCTTGCGCACCCGCACTTCGTGGGCCACATCGCGCAGCGCGGCGCGGCCGATCCCGGCCAGGGTCGCCAGCAGCACCAGTTGATAGAAGGCGGTCTGGTATTTGAAGCGAGTGCCGAAATCGATGATGTTCTCGGCCTCGACTTCGGCGTCGTTGAAGCGCGAGGTGCCACTGCCGGTGGTGCGCTGGCCGAAACCGTCCCAGTCATCGCTCTGCTGGATCCCCGGCTGGCGGGTACGCACCGCCGCGATCACATCGCCGCCGGTGTCGCTGCGCTGGGCGTAGACGTCGATCCAATCGGAGAAAATGCTTCCGGTGCTGTAGAACTTCTCGCCGTTGAGGCGCCATTTTTCGCCGTCCGGCGTCACCTTGGTAATCACCTGGCCAATCTCCACCGCGCCGATTTCGGTCCAGGCGCAGCCGACGATATCGCCCTCGACAAAGCGCTTGAACCACAGATCCCGACCCGGCCCGGGTGGGGCGTTGAGGCGGTCCTCGGCAAAGGCGAAGTGCCCGCGCAGGGCCTGGGGCACATTGGCGTCGGCCGCGGCCAGCTCGATCAGCAGTTGGAACAACTGGGGCAGGGAGGCTCCGCCGCCGCCATATTCCACGGGCACTCGCAGGGCGCCGAAACCGGCCTCCTTGAGCCATTGGATGGGTTCATGCGGCAAGGTGCGACTGTGCTCGCGCTCCACGGCTCCGGCGGCGATGCGCTGGAAGATCGGTCGGAAGCGCTCGGCCAGAGGCTCGTAATCGACCCCCAGGGACAATGGATTGATTACCTGGTGTTCAGTCATGGTGTGTAGCTCCTGGGTTCGGCAGAAAAAACAGTGGGTGTCTGGGCAGCTCTTTGCAGCTCTTTGCACACAGCATGCCGACATCCCGCAGCCCGGTCTGCCTGGGGCTGGGCTCATGGCAGGGCCAGTCAACTGTTGTCCGGGCAACACTTCATCAACAAATCGTCTGTTTATGCAGTGTTTCGGTGGCGCGCTCGCCACGGCTAGAGGCCACGGCCAACCCAGGACTCCAAGTGTGCAGGCGCCGACCGCCAGTGGTCCGACAGGCTTGGCTGGGCGCGCTTCCAGCGCGATCTTCGAAGCGCCGGGGGCACATCGAAACCGGGCCACCGACAGTCCCTGGCACGCTTGCTGCTCTGGTGATCGCACCTTTATCTGTCCCGAGGACCGAGCCATGAGTCAGCAAGCCGTGAAATTTGCCTACTGGGTGCCCAACGTCAGCGGTGGTCTGGTGGTGAGCAAGATCGAGCAGCGCACCCACTGGGGCATCGATTACAACCGCAAACTGGCGCAGATCGCCGAGGAGGCCGGCTTCGAATATGCCCTGACCCAGATCCGCTTCACCGCCGGCTACGGCGCCGAGTACCAGCACGAGTCGGTGGCCTTCAGCCATGCGCTGCTGGCTGCCACCAGCAAGCTCAAGGTGATCGCGGCGATTCTGCCCGGGCCCTGGCAGCCGGCGCTGGCGGCTAAGCAGCTGGCCACCATCGACCAGCTGACCAACGGCCGGATCGCGGTGAATATCGTCAGCGGCTGGTTCAAGGGCGAGTTCCAGGCCATTGGCGAACACTGGCTGGAGCACGACGAGCGCTATCGCCGTTCCGAGGAATTCATCCGTTCCCTGCGGGGCATCTGGAGCCAGGACCACTTCACCTTCAAGGGCGACTTCTATCGTTTTGACAACTACAGCCTCAAGCCCAAGCCCCTGGGCCGGCCGGAGATCTTCCAGGGCGGTAGTTCACGGGCGGCGCGGGACATGGCGGCCAGGGTTTCGGACTGGTACTTCACCAATGGCAACAGCGTTGAAGGCATCAAGGCCCAGGTGGACGACATCCGCGCCAAGGCGGCGGCCAACCAGCACTCGGTGAAAATCGGCGTCAACGCCTTTGTGATTGCCCGGGATACCGAGGAAGAGGCACAGGCGGTGCTGGCGCAAATCATCGAGCAGGCCGACCCGGAGGCGGTGAACGCCTTTGGTGACGCCGCCAGGCAGGCCGGCAAGGCCTCGCCGGAAGGCGAGGGCAACTGGGCCAAGTCGAGTTTCGAGGATCTGGTGCAGTACAACGACGGCTTCAAGACCAACCTGATCGGCACCCCGCAACAGATTGCCCAGCGCATCGTCGACCTGAAGGCAGTGGGGGTGGACCTGGTGCTGGCGGGGTTCCTGCATTTCCAGGAAGAGGTGGAATATTTCGGCAAGCGGGTATTGCCCCTGGTGCGCGAGCTGGAAGCCCAGGCCCGGCTCAAGGAGCAAGAAGCGGCGGCTTGAACGGCGCCTTGCTGGCCGGCGACGCGGTTCACCAGCCCGATGCAAGGCTTGTTGCGCGAGATTGCCTTGTAGGAGCCGGCTTGCCGGCGAAAGGGCCTTTGGCCTCGGTGCAGGGCTTGAGGACGCCTTCGCTGGCAAGCCAGCTCCTACGACGGGTGCGCTAGGTAAAAGAACCTTGGGCCGGGTTACAGGCCCAGGTCGCTAAGGCTTGGATGGTCATCCGGGCGCCGGCCCAGGGGCCAGTGGAACTTGCGCTCGGTTGACTTGATCGGCATGTCGTTGACGCAGGCGAAACGCCGGGCCATCAGGCCGTGTTCGTCGAACTCCCAGTTCTCGTTGCCGTAGGAGCGGAACCAGTTACCGGAGTCGTCGTGCCATTCATAGGCGTAACGCACGGCGATACGGTTGTCGGTAAAGGCCCAGAGTTCCTTGATCAGACGGTAATCCAGCTCCTTGGCCCATTTGCGGGCGAGGAAAGCCTTGGCTTCTTCGCGGTTGTGGGCGAACTCGGCGCGGTTGCGCCATTGGGTATCCAGGGTGTAGGCCAGGGATACCCGTTCCGGGTCCCGGGAGTTCCAGCCATCTTCGGCCAGACGGACCTTTTCAATCGCCGACTCGCGAGTGAAAGGCGGAAGGGGCGGGCGCACTTGAGCGTTAGACGACATGATCTGTCTCCAATGAAAGTTGTTGTTCAAACAAAGAAGTTGCTCTTATTTAAAACAATCAGAGGTCCAATAACTTTCGCGCCATGCATTGCGCATTATCAGCAGCACTGTGATCGCCCATGACAAGGGCAACGGTAATGGCGCCATCTATCAGGATCAGCAGTTGCGCTGCCAACTCATCGGGATGTTGTACGCCATGTTCCTGGCAAAGCTCGGTCACGTAATCGAGCAGTTTCTGTTTATGTTGTTTCGCCACCTGGCGCACCGGGTCCTGTGGATCGCCGGTTTCGCCGCTGGTGTTGATAAAGGCGCAGCCGCGGAAACCTTCGGACTCGAACCAGTCCTTGAGTACGCTGAACAGTGCCAGCAGCCGTTGTGCGGTGCCCGCGGCCTTGCCCACTTCAGTCCTGTACCAGTGCATCCAGCGCTGGTCGCGACGTTCCAGGGCGGCCACCACCAGTTCGTCCTTGGTGCTGAAGTAGCGATAAACGCTCTTTCTCGACACCCCGGCGGTTTTCACCAGCAAATCCATGCCGGTGGCGGCAATGCCATTCTTGTAGATCATTTTTTCGGTGACATCGAGGATGATGTCACGTGTTTCAGAGGGAGTAATTTCGTTCATGGAGCAAAGAGTAGAACGATCGTTCTCCTTGGTCAAATAATTATTTTATTGACCATCGAATTTCCCCCGCCATGTAGGAGCTGGCTCGCCAGCGAAGGCGTCATCAGGTCTTGCGCAGCATCCGAAGAATCCTTAGCTGTTCAGGGCGGGGGAGTGGCCTTGTACATGTCCGGCAGGGGACTCAGCCTGTTGCATGGTGTAAGCTCTTGCGCTCTTTGGATTTGAGCCACTGCGAGCCCTATGCCGTCGCTTTTCAAACGTTCCCTGCTGCCCAAACTGCGCAGCTTTCCGCTGGCCGCCGAGGCCTTCACCACGCTGACCGGTGCTGCACAATTTCGCCGCACATTGCTGGAGCAAATCGCCCAGGCCAGCCGGCGCATCTACATCGTTGCCTTGTATCTGCAACAGGACGAAGCCGGCCAGGAGATCCTGGATGCCCTGCACGCCGCCAAGGCCGCCCGCCCGGAGCTGGACGTGGTGGTCGTGGTCGACTGGCTGCGGGCCCAGCGCGGCCTGATCGGTGCCGGCAAACAGCCGGGCAATTCGGCCTGGTACCAGGAAATGACCCGCACCCACGCCAGCGAAGTGCCGATCTACGGCGTGCCGGTGCAGACCCGGGAGCTGTTCGGGGTGCTGCACCTCAAGGGTTTCGTCATCGACGACTGCGTGCTCTACAGCGGCGCCAGCCTGAATAACGTTTATCTGCACAAGTTCGACAAGTACCGCTTCGACCGTTACCACCTGTTGCACAACCAGGCCCTGGCCGATTCCATGCAGCACCTGGTGCAGCACGGCCTGGTGGCGTCGCGGGCGGTGCATCGCCTGGACCTGCCGAACCTGCCCAGCACCCGCAGCCTGCGCAACGACATTGGCGATCTGCGCAGCCGTCTCAAGCACGCCACCTACGACACCACCGCCGGCAGCCTGGACAAGAGCGAGCTCTCGGTCAGTCCATTGCTCGGGGTCGGCAAGGGCAACCCGCTGAACCGGGTGATCTGCGAGCTGATCGCCGGCGCCCAGCGCCAGCTGACCATCTGCACGCCATATTTCAACTTGCCGCTACCGGTGACCCGGGAAATCAACCGGGCCCTGGAGCGCGGGGTGAAGATCGACATCATCGTCGGCGACAAGACCGCCAACGACTTCTATATCCCGCCCAGCGAGCCGTTCAAGGTCATCGCGGCGCTGCCGTACCTGTACGAGATCAGCCTGCGGCGCTTCGCCAAGCGGCATCAGAAAGTGATCGACAGCGGCCAGTTGAACCTGCACCTGTGGCGTGACGGCGACAACACCTATCACCTCAAGGGGATGTGGGTCGATGAGCGCTACACCTTGCTCACCGGCAACAACCTCAACCCCCGGGCGTTTCGCCTGGATCTGGAAAACGCCCTGTTGCTGGACGACCCCAAGGGCCAGTTGCTGCAAGCGCGCAGCGCCGAGCAGGCGCTGATCTATCGCCACACCCGGCGCATCGAGCACTTCCAGTACCTGGAAAGCCTGGTGGATTACCCCGAGGCCGTGAGCAAGTTCCTGCGCCGGGTCAGCCGCGTGCGTATCGAGCGTCTGCTCTACCGCATGCTGTAACCCATCGCCGCGACCCTGGGCCCAGGGTCGTGGGCCCCCTGGCAATCTCCAGGGCGGCGCTCCCCAGCCTGGGGCGGCTAGCGGTTTGTGCGTGGCGGGGCTGGCCAGATTGCAATCAGCACCAGCAGCACCGCCGCCAGCAGGTAGGGCAGGCGCGGCTCGATGGCGTAGATCAGGCTGCCGGCCAGCGGCCCGATGACCACGCCCAAGCCCTGGGCGGCGCCGATACTGCCCGCGGTCGCGCCCTGTTCCGAGGCCTCCACGGCATTCGCCGCCAGGGCCGAGAACGACGGAAACACCCCACCCATGCCCGCCGCCGACACAAAGAACGCCAGCCACAGGCCCCAGGCGCTGTCCACCAGCATGCTGCCGGCATAGCCCAGCGCCGAGAGCAGCGCGCCGTAGCGGATCATCCGCAATGGCGGCCATTCCAGCTTGCGCACCACCAGCTGGGCGCAGATCAACGCCACGCCGACCATGGCCAGGGCCACCCCGGCGGTCTGTGCCGCGGCGGCCGGGTCCAGTTGCAGGCGATCCATGGCGTAAAAACTGACGGTGATCTGGGCGATGGACACACACAGCATGGCGACAAAGGCCACGGTCATCGGTCGCAACAGCCGCGGGTCATTCAAGGGCACCCGGCTGGGGGCGTGCTTGAGGTGCAGTTCCTGGCGCGGCAGCTTGTAGCGCAGCACCAGAAACGCCAGCAATGGCAGCACCGCCATGGCGTAGAAGGGCAGGCTCAGGCTGTAGTGGGCCAGCAGCGCGGCGACCGCCGGACCGACCACCAGGCCCACGGCGTTGGCCGCGCCGAGGGTGGCCATGGCCCGGGCGCGATGCTCGGGTTCGACGTTGTCGGCGATCAAGGCGAAGCCGCCCACCGGAATCGCCGCATAAAAGGCACCGATCAGGCCGCGTCCGAGCATCAGGCCGAAAAAGGCCATGACGACGCTGGGCAGGCTTTGCAGCGACAGATCGATGAACAGGCACAGGGCCCAGTAGGCGAGGGTGAAACCGGCGGTGCCCAGCAGCAGGACCCGGCGCCGGCCGAAGCGGTCGCTGGCCTGGCCCCAGGGGCGCGCCAGGAGCATCCAGACCACCCCGGAAACGGTGACCACGGCGCCCGCGTGCCAGGTCTCCAGGCGCAGCGCCCGGGAGATCGGGCCGATCAGCGAGACGAACGCCATCATCGACATGGTGCAGGCCATGTAGGCGGCCATCAGCGGCAAGAGCGAGAAGGGCGTGGCAGTCAGCGGCGCGCTGGCCGCTAAAGGGCGAGACATGCTGGGTCTTCCATGAAAGCGATTGGGCCGTGAACGTTATCGGGATAAGGCGTCACAGCCCAGTCTTATCTGCATCAGTGATGCTGCCCTTGGCGCAGGCTGGCTGGCGAAGAGGTGTCGAATTCACGATCGCCTTCGCTGGCAAGCCAGTTCCACAGGTGTTGCTGGGGGCTGCGGTGTAGGAGCCGGCTTGCCGGCGAAGAGGGCCCTGAGACGGGTGTTGAATTTCAAGGTCGCCTTCGCTGGCAAGCCAGCTCCTACGAGGGGGGCTGGGGGCAGCGTGGGCGTCGGGTTCAGTTCAGGCCCAGTTTGCCGCGCAGGGTCGAGAGGTCTTCGGCCAGGGTGTTGACCGGGCCCACCAGGGCCTTGCGGTCGTTGTCTTTGACCTTGTCGTAGGTCATGAAGCCGCCGTCGGCGGTTTTGTACTTGGCCAGGATGCCGTTCACCGTGGCGAAGTTCTTGTCCACCTTGGCGACAAAGGCCTGGTCCTGCTTGGCGATCTGGCCGCGGAACAGGTCGACGATTTTCTTCGCCCCGTCGATGTTGCCCTGGAAGTCGTAGAGGTCGGTGTGGCTGTAGCGGTCCTCTTCACCGGAGATCTTGGTCGCGGCCACTTCTTCCAGCAGCGCGGCGGCGCCTCCCACGACCTTTTCCGGCGGGAAGGTCAGGCCGGCTACGCGGCTCTGCAGGTCCTTGACGTTGTTGTTCAGGCCGTCGGCCAGTTGACCCAGGCCTTCGGTGCTGTTTTCCGAGAACAGTGAGTACTCCAGGCGGTGGAAACCGGTGAAGTCCTCGGCCTTGACGCCTTGCTCATGGTCATTGACCCGCGAGTCGATGGCGGCGTCGAGGTCACTGAAGAGTTCGGCGATCGGCTCGATCGACTCGTAGTAGACCCGGGTCGGCGCGTAGAGCTTCCTGGCGGTGGCCAGGTCGCCCTGTTTCACCGCGTCGGTGAACTGCTGGGTGTGGCTGGCCAGTTCGTCGAGCTGTGCGGTGACGTAGATCTTGTAGTCGGAGATCGGCCCCACCAGTTCCAGGGGCGCGGTGGCGGCGAACGCCGACAGTGGAGCGTGGAGCAAGCCAAGGGTCAGCAACACAGCGAGAGGCGACTTTTTCATGGGACGTTTCCGTGGGGGTGGTGGTGTTGGGGTGTCAGGCCGTGGTGGTCGCTCGGGTGGCGTCGAGCAGCGAGCGGCCGATGAAGTCCTCTGCGCCGCTGACTCCCGGCAAGGTGAAGAAGTAGCCGCCGCCGGTGGGCTTGAGGTACTCCTCCAGGGGTTCGCCGTTGAGGCGGGTCTGGACCGCGATAAAGCCTTTTTCCAGGTCGGCCTGGTAGCAGATGAACAGCAGGCCCATGTCCAGCTGGCCGTTCTTGTTGACGCCGTTGGAGTAGTTGAACGGCCGGCGCAGGATCAGGTTCTGCCGGGTCTGCGCGGTGCGCGGGTTGGCCAGGCGAATGTGGGCATCGAGCTTGGTGAGCTTGCCATGGGGGTCACGGGCGTAGTCGGGCACCTGGCTCTCTTTCTGGCCGTCCATGGGCGCGCCGCTGCTCTTGACCCGGCCGATGATGCTTTCCTGTTCTTGCAGCGGGGTGCGGTCCCAGCGTTCGACGAAGTTGCGGATGATCCGCACCGCCTGGTAGCTGCCATGGGCCGCCCAGGCCGGTTCGTCGCTGCCGGGCTGGACCCAGACGATCTGCTGCATGGCCTGCTGGTCATTGGAGTCGGGGTTGGCCGAACCATCGCGAAAGCCCAGGAAATTGCGCGCGCTCTGCGCCGGCTCGCCGGGTTTGGCCGGGGCCTGTGGCGGCACGCTGCCTTCCTGCTTCCAGCGCACCAGCAGCAGGTCGGGCAGGTTCTTCACGATGTCGCGCAGAGCGTGGATGTTGGTGTCGGCGGTGTTGGCACAGAACTGCAGGCTCAGGTCGCCGTGGCAGCAGGCCGGCTCCAGGGCGTCGTTGGGGAATCCCTGCATGCGCACCAGGCGCTTGGGCTTGGCCGCGGCCAGCCCGAAGCGTTCGTCGAACAGCGAGGCGCCCACCGACACGGTGATGGTCAGGTTGTCCGGGGTTACCACCGGGCCGAGGATGCCGGAGTCCAGGGGCGGCAGTTTCGGGTCGACCTGGCTTACCGGGCCGCCACTCATGAGAAAGGCGATTCGCTGGTTGAGGGTGCGCAACAGCCGCTCCAGCTCGTCTCGGTCGCTGGCCAGTACATCGAAGGACACCAGCATGCCCGCCGTCGGACGTGGGGTGACGATGCCGCTCTGGTGCTGGCCGTGGAAGTCGTGACGATCCAGGGTCCGGTCGCTGCTCGGGGCTTCGGCGACCTGGGCCGGTGCGGCGGCCCTGGCCGGGCAGCTCAGGCTGCTGCCGGCCAGGGCCACGCCGGCGGCGCCCATGCCCAGCAGTACGCGCCGGCGTTGGGAGCTGAAGGAGGGGTTGGCTTGATCTGAATCGTTCATGAAGGGCTCGTCTGGTTACAGGCCGGAAAGGCCGAGGGCGGGGTCGATGGTGTCCAGGGCGTCGGCCAGGGCCTTGGCCTTGTCGGCGATGTCTTGGCGTTGTGCGGCGCTGACGCGGTCGTAGTCCACATAGCCGAAGCCTTGGCGCAGGCTGTCGAGGCGGGCCGCCAGGGCCTGGTTGGCGCCATCCACCTGGGTCAGCAAGGGGGCGGCGGACTTGCTCAGCAAGGGGCGCAGCAGGTCGATGACCTTGCGCGTGGTTTCCAGGTTGGCGGCAAAACCGTTGAGGTCGCTGTGGCTGTAGCGTTCCTCTTCACCGCTGCCGGCTCGCTGCTCGGCCAGGCTGCGGATGTTGCGTGCCACCACGCCGACCAGCTGTTGCGGCGCCAGGGTCTGGGCCAGCAACTGCTCCTTGAGGCGGGCCACGTCGCTGGACAAGTCCTGTGCCACCGGGACCAGGCCGGCCAGGTCGCGTTGCTCGAACAGGCCGTATTCCAGGCGATGGAAGCCGCGAAAGCCCGGGTCCTGTTCGCGCTGCTCGAAGTAGTCGGCGCGAGCATTGATGGCGTTGTCCAGCTCGGCCAGGCGCTGGGCCGCCGGGGCCAGGCGCTGATAGGCGGCACGGGCCGGCAGGTACAGGGCCTGGGCCTGTTTCAGGTCGCCGGCGTCGATGGCTTGCTGCAAGGCGCTCACCGCCTTGACCAGGGCGCTGCCGGAAACGCTCAGGTAGACCCGGAACTCCGACAGCGGGCCGACAAAGGCCACCAGCGAGGGACCGGCCTTGGCTTGGGCATCGGACTCGGCAGTGGCCGTCACATGCAGGGTGCCGCGCGGGTTGCTCAACAGCCCGCAGGTGATGCTGTAGTCACCCGGTTGCAGGTTGGCGTTGATCACCTGGCTCAGGCCCGGAGCGATGTTCTCCCGTTCCTCGACCACCAGCACGCCGTCGAGGATTTCCCATTCCACAGCGCGATCCGAGCGGTTGACGATGCGGAAGCTGGCGTGTCCGGCCGGAACGGTCAGGGCGTTGGGCTGGCAACTCTTGGGGTGGATGGTCACGGTGACTTCGCCCTGGTGCGCCTGACGCTTGTCGGCGGCCAGTTGCGCGGCGTAATAGAACAGCCCGCCGGCGGCGATCATCACGATCACCGAGCCGGCAACCGCCCAGCGCAAGGCGCGGGGTGGCGAGGCCTGGGGAGAGGCTTGCTGGGTCATGGGGGAGCCTTACTGACTGGAAACGGAAGAGGTCGGGGCGGGCGCCTTGGCCGCGCTGCGGGCGGGCAGGAAGAACAGCGCCAGGGTCACCGTCAGGTACAGCCCATAGGCACCGAGGGTGCTGAGGGTGGGCGCGTCCTGGTAGCCGAACATGCCGGCCAGCACCGAGCCCAGCGGACCGTCCATGGGCAGGCTGGCGCTGAAGTCGAAGAGCACGGTCTGCCAGTGATTCCAGATCCCGGCTTCATGCAGGGCCTGCACCGAGTTGGCGAGGATGCCGGCGGCCACCAGCAGGATGAACAGCCCGGTCCAGCGGAAGAACGCCCCGAGGTTCAGGCGCATGCTGCCGGTATAGATCAGGAAGCCGACGATGATTGCGGCGATCAGGCCCAGCAGGGCGCCGATGGGCGCGCCAGGCCCTTCGCTCTGCTGGAACACCGCCAGTAGGAAGAACACGGTTTCCAGGCCTTCCCGGGCCACGGCGAAGAACACCATGGCGATCAGGGCCATGACCTGATGCCGGGAGCCGGTCAGGGCCTGGTCCAGGGAGGCCTGCAGGGAGTGCTTGATCGAGCGGGCCACCTTGCGCATCCAGAACACCATGGAGCTGAGGATGCCCACGGCCACCAGGCCGACGATGCCTTCGAACAGTTCCTGCTGTTTCTGCGGGAACTCGGCGCTCATCAGCTGCAGAGCGCCGCCCACCAGCAGGGCCAGGGCCGTGGCGAGGAACACCCCGATCCACACCGCGGGCATCCACTGGCCGCGGCCGGTCTGTTTCAGGTAACTGGCGATGATGCCAACGATAAGCGCGGCTTCAATCCCTTCGCGCAGCATGATCAGAAATGGAACGAGCATTCAGCACCGGCGGAACAATGGGTAGGGAAGTAATTTGTAACATAATGATACTCATTACTAAATGAAGATGATTAGCATCCGCTGAACCTAAGCTGAACGAGATTTGTTTACTTCTGGAGTGGGGGTTTGCGCCCGTCCCCATCCCGCATGGGGGGGCTGGCTGGCGAGGAGAGACGCAAGAGATGCGTTGAATGGGCTGGCGCCTTCGCTGGCAAGCCAGCTCCTACAGGTGGGGCCCGGAGGATTTTTGTAGGAGCCGGCTTGCCGGCGAAGAGGGGCGCGAGGCATGCGTTGAATGGGCTGGCGTTTTCGCTGGCAAGCCAGCTCCTACAGGTGGGGGGGCCGGAGGATTTTTGTAGGAGCCGGCTTGCCGGCGAATAGGGACGCAAGGCGTGCGCTGAATGGGCTGGCGTCTTCGCTGGCAAGCCAGCTCCTACAGGTGGGGGGGCGGAGGATTTTTGTAGGAGCCGGCTTGCCGGCGAAGAGGGGCGCGAGGCGTGCGCTGAATGGGCCGGCGTTTTCGCTGGCAAGCCAGCTCCTACGGGGGGAGTTGCGCAGGGTTTTTGCGGGAGGTCGCGGGCCGGTTCAGCCGTGGTTCTGTTCGGTCAGGCGTTGCACCGCCAGGCGCCGGTAATGGGATGGGGTCATGCCCTTGAGTTGCTGGAAGCGGCGGTTGAAGTTGGAAATGTTGTTGAAGCCCGATTCAAAACACACGTCGGTCACCGGTTTGTCGCCAGCGGCCAGCAGTTCGCAGGATTTGCTGATGCGCAGGCGATTGACGAACTCGATGAAGCAGCGGCCGGTGGCTTGCTTGAACACTCGGGAGAAGTAGCTGGCTTTCATCCCCAGGTATTCGGCGACTTCCTCCAGGGGCAGTTCCCGGGCGTAGTGGGCAAAGATGTAGTCCACTGCGCGGTTGGTGCGGTCGACGCTGTGCTCATCCGCCAGTTGCCCGCGGGTGGCGCTGGACAGCAATTGGTAGTCGTCGCAGGCCGCCAGCAGTTCCATGAGGATGAAGAAGTGGCCGAGACGGCTGATGCCGCTGGAGTCGGCGATACGCTGCATCAGCGGCAGGGCCTGGGCAATGGTTTGCGGGCATCGGAACTCGATGCCGTACTGCGCCCGCTCCAGCAGCGGGCTGAGGTTCTTCAGTTCGCTGAAGACCTGGCTGCCGCTGTCGAAGAGTTCGTCGGTGAAGTTCACCAGCATGTCGCGCTTGGGCACCACTTCGTCCTCGGCCACCTGGCTGATCCAGTTGTGGGGCAGGTTGGGGCCGGTGAGGAACAGGGTGTGCGGATAGAAGTTGCCGATGTAGTCACCGATGAACACCTTGCCGGCGCTGGCGACGATCAGGTGCAGCTCGTACTCCTTGTGGAAATGCCAGCGCACCAGCGGGCTGGGGAAGCCGTGCTGGCGATAGATGATCGACAGGCCGTTGTGGTCGTCCATCAATTCATAGGAAGGGTCGGTGATCTTGCCGGGTCGGCTCATGGCGGAAGACAGTTCTTGTTGTTGGCCCGCCCGATAATGCCTCGCGGCCTTCCCGCGCACCAGTAGGAGCTGGCTCGCCAGCGAAAACGCCGGTCCGTTCAGCACATGCCTTGCGCCCCTCTTCGCCGGCAAACCGGTTCTCTCCCAGAGGATTGCGCGGCTCCTGCGCTGAGGGCGGCAGGGTCAGGGAGCCGGGCGGTTCTTCGCCTCGATCCACTGCGCCATGTATTGGGTGCTCTTGTGATGGTGGTGGCGCAGCATGGCGCCGGTGAAGTTGTCGCGGCGCTGCTGTTCCAGGTGCTGGCGGCACTGCTGCAGGCGCTGGATCAGCGCCGGGCCGTGGATCTGCTGGCGGTAGCGCGCCTCCAGCAGGCGGGCTCCCGCGGCCTGGGCCTGGTTCCACGACGCCTGGTCCTGATACAGGCGCACCGCCGCCGTCGCCAGGGCGCTGGCGGATTCGGCCACGGCCCCCGGCCACGGCAGGTCGTCCTGGGACATGGATTCGCTGCCCACCGGGGTGGTCACGCTGGGGGTGCCGCAGAGCATGGCGTCCAGCAGCTTGCCCTTGATCCCGGCGCCGAAGCGCAGGGGCGCCAGGCAGATCCGCGCCGCGCTCATCACCTGCAGCGCATCTTCGGCCCAGTTCATGATGTGAAAGCCCTGGGCCGGGTTGTGCAGCGCCGCAGCCTTGGGCGGAGTGTAGGCGCCGTACAGCTGCAGTTGCGCGCCGGGCAGTTGCTGGCGGATCAGCGGCCACACGCGGTTTTTCATCCAGAGCACGGCGTCCCAGTTCGGTGCGTGACGGAAATTGCCGATGCTGAGGAAGTGCGCCCGCTGTTCGAAAGGCGTGAACGCGTCGGGCAACCGGTCCAGCATCAGTGGGCACCAGTGCAGCAGGGCCTGGGGCAGGCGGAACTGCTGCACCAGCAGGTCGATCTCCACTTCGGAAATCATCAGGCTCAGGTCGCAGCGGTAGATGGCGGCGATCTCGCGCTTGGCCAGGTCGGTGTCGGCCATGTGGCGGAACTCTTCCAGCGGTGCCCGGCGGAACAGAGCGCTGCAGTCATCCTCGTCGGCGCCGGCCTTGAGGTGATCCTTGAGTCGCTGGTGGCGGGCGTGGCGCAGGCATTGCAGGTCCGAGGTTTCCAGGACCCGCAGGGCATTCGGGCAGTGCAGCTCGACGCGCCAGCCGAACTGCTCTTCCATCATGAACTGGTCGAACAGCACGATATCCGGCGCCAGTTCGGCGACGAAGCGGTCAAAACTGCTGTTGTTGAGTTCGATCGGGCACTCGCGGATGCCCAGCGCCGCCAGGTCCTCCTTGTGCTCGCCCTCGTTGGCCGGGCTGCTGAAGGTCAGCTCCCAACCCTGATCGAGAAAGCTCTGGAGGATCTGCATCATGTGCCCGCCGGCGGCGGAGGAGCGGGGTTCTGGCCAGACGTAACCAATGATCAGGACTTTGGTTGCGGCGGAGGGACTCATGAGCGGGCATTCCTGGCAGGCGGGGGCAAAAAAAGGGCGCCATTAAACCACAGCCGGCCGCCAGCGGATCAGCCGAGGATGCTGCGCACCTTGTCCCGCAACTGATCGATGGAGAAGGGCTTGCCGATCACCGCCATGCCGGCCGGCACCTCGATGGATTCGGCATAACCGCTGGCGAACAGCACCGGCAATTGCGGGCGCAACTGTCGGGCCCGCTCGGCCAGTTCGCGACCGTTCATGCCGGGCAGGCCGACATCGGTCATCAGCAGGTCGATGCCTTGTTCCCGGTCTTCCAACTGGTGCAGCGCGGCGTCACTGCCATCGGCTTGCAGGACATTGAATTCGAGCTCTTCGAGAACATCGACAATCAACATGCGCACGATGGCATCGTCTTCGACGACTAGGATGGTGGAAGCGCTGGCGGGCATAAGGACACTCTCAAAAAATGAATTCGGCGGGGCGGCGTTACAGGCGGCCTTGTGCATCAGTAAGTGGCGGCTGGCCACAAGTTCCCGAAGCTGTACAAAAAAATGCTCTTGTACAAGCCTCGGCAAGAATAACCGCTTCTTTTGTTCCAGCGCAGCTTCAATTGCAGTTGTGAACCCACCGGTTATAAAAAATAGCTGCAATGGCCGAATGTGGGGCAAACTTCGTTTTTTTTACCGGCGTCCAGGTCCATCAAATGATTCGTCCGACTTCGATTGATGAACAGAGTTTTCGCAAGCTGCTGACCCGCAATATCAGCCTGCCCCTGGGTGTGGGCGTGCTCAGCGCGGTTTTTTTCGTGTCCCTGATCACCTACCTGCTCTCGGTGATCCAGTGGGTGCAGCACACTGACCGGGTGATCAACAACCTCAACGAGGCGGCGCGCCTGACCATCGACCTGGAAACCGGCATGCGCGGTTTTCTGATCACCGGCGACGAGCACTTTCTCGACCCCTACGAAGTGGCCAAGCCGCGCATCGTCAGCGAGCTGCGCAGTCTTCAGGAACTGGTGAAGGACAACCCGCAGCAGGTGGACCGGCTCAAGCGCCTGGAAGCCCTGCAGACCGAGTGGAACAACTTCGCCCAGGGCATGATCGAGCTGCGTCGGCAGAACGGCGACTACCGTGGCGCGGTACAGGCCGGCCGCGGCAAGCGCCTGACCGACGAGATCCGCAAGGAGTACGACGACGCGGTGGTCATGGAGCAGCAACTGCGCCTGGAACGCAATGAAAACGTCAGTCGCACGACCATTTTCAGCGTGATCCTGTACCTGCTGTTCGTGGTCGGTATCAGTGGCCTGCTGGCCTACATCGGCCGCCGCGACCTGCTGGCACTGTCGAAAAGCTACAGCGACAACCTTGAGGCCCAGGACCAGAGCGCGCGGCGCCTGGAGCAGCAGGCCTGGCTGCGCAACGGCCAGAGCGAGCTGGCCGAGCAGATGCTCGGGCAACCGAGCCTGAACCTGCTGGGGCGCAACATCCTGCAGTTCTGTGCCCAGTACCTGGGGACGCCGGTAGCGGCGCTGTATGTGCGTGAAGACCACGGCAGCCTCAAGCGCGTGGCGTCCTACGGCTTCTCCCGGGAGCAGGAACAGCAGGAGCAGTCGCTGTACGGCGACGAAGGCCTGGTGGGGCAGGCCGCGCAACACAAGCGCCTGATCCGCCTGGACAATGTGCCGGTCGATTACTTCAAGGTCAGCTCCGGCCTGGGTGAAGGCGCGCCGCACAGCGTGCTGGTGGTGCCGACCCGGGATGACGATCGGGTCAACGGCGTGATCGAGCTGGGCTTTCTGGGGGCCTTGAGCGAGCGCGACGTCGAGTTGCTGGAGCTGATTGCCGGCAATATCGGTACCTCCATCGAGGCTGCGCGCTATCGCCAGCGCCTGCAGGAAGTGCTGGCCGAAACCCAGCAGCTCAACGAAGAGCTGCAGGTGCAGCAGGAAGAGTTGAAGACCGCCAACGAAGAGCTGGAGGAGCAGTCGCGGATTCTCAAGGAGTCCCAGGTGCACCTGGAAACCCAGCAGGTGGAGCTGGAACAGACCAACGAGCGTCTGGCCGAACAGGCGCAGATCCTCGCCGAGCAGCGCGACGCCATGGACCGCAAGAACAACGAGTTGAACGAGGCGCAGACCCAGCTCGAAGAGCGCGCCGAGGAGTTGCAGCGTTCCAGCCGGTACAAGTCCGAATTCCTCGCCAACATGTCCCACGAGTTGCGCACGCCCCTCAACAGCTCGTTGATCCTGGCCAAGCTGCTGGCGGAAAACCCTCAGGAGAACCTCACCGCCGAACAGGTCAAGTTCGCCGAATCGATTTACTCCGCCGGCAATGACCTGCTGAACCTGATCAACGACATCCTGGACATTTCCAAGGTCGAGGCCGGCAAGCTCGAAGTGCGTCCGGAAAACGCCAGCGTGCCGCGCCTGGTGGATGGCTTGCGCAACCTGTTCCAGCCGTTGACCGCGGACAAGGGCTTGGAATTTCGGGTGCAACTGCAGCCTGGGGTGCCGCAGATGCTGTTCACCGACCGCCAGCGGGTCGAGCAGATTCTCAAGAACCTGCTGTCCAATGCGATCAAGTTCACTGAACAGGGCCAGGTCAGCCTGAGCGTTTCCGTGCAGCCGGGGACGGGCATTGCCTTTGCCGTGCAGGATTCCGGGATCGGCATTGCCCAGGACCAGCAGCAGAGCATCTTCGAAGCCTTCCGCCAGGCCGACGGCACCACCAGCCGGCGCTATGGCGGCACCGGCCTGGGGCTGTCGATTTCCCGGGACCTGGCGACTTTGCTGGGCGGCTCCATCAGTGTCAGCAGCGAGCCGGGGCGTGGCAGCATCTTCACCCTGGTGCTGCCGGAGTACTACAACGAGGCGGCGCAGCCGTTGATCGTGGCCCAGCCGGCGCCGTTGCCGGCAGCACCGGCGCAGCCTGCGAGCATGGCGCCGACGCCGACCGAGGCAGTCGCTGTCGATATCCCGCGATTCATCGATGACCGGGACAAGGCGCCCTTCAGCGGACGCTGCATCCTGGTGGTGGAGGATGAGGCGAACTTTGCGCACATCCTCTTCGATCTGGCGCACGAACTGGGGTATCACTGCCTGGTGGCCCACGGCGCCGACGAAGGCTTCAGCCTGGCGGAGCAGTTCGTCCCCGATGCGATCCTGCTGGACATGCGCCTGCCCGATCATTCCGGGCTCACGGTGCTGCAGCGGCTCAAGGAACACCCCCAGACCCGGCACATCCCGGTGCACGTGATTTCGGTGGAAGACCGGGTGGAGGCGGCCATGCACATGGGCGCCGTGGGCTACGCGGTGAAACCCACCACCCGCGAGGAGCTCAAGGACGTGTTCGCCCGTCTCGAAGCCAAGCTGACCCAGAAGGTCAAGCGCGTGCTGCTGGTGGAGGACGACGACTTGCAGCGCGACAGCATTGCCCGCCTGATCGGCGACGACGACATCGAAATCACCGCTGTGGGCTTGGCCCAGGATGCCCTGGACCTGCTGCGCGAGAACGTCTACGACTGCATGATCATCGACCTCAAGCTGCCGGACATGCTCGGTAACGACCTGCTCAAGCGCATGTCCACCGAGGACATCTGCTCCTTCCCGCCGGTGATCGTCTACACCGGGCGCAACCTGACCCGGGACGAAGAGGCCGAGCTGCGCAAGTATTCGCGCTCGATCATCATCAAGGGCGCCCGCTCGCCGGAGCGCCTGCTGGATGAAGTGACGTTATTTCTGCACAAAGTCGAATCCCAGTTGTCCCATGAGCGGCAAAAGATGCTCAAGACTGCCCGCAGCCGCGACAAGGTGTTCGAGGGGCGCAAGATTCTTCTGGTGGACGATGACGTGCGCAACATCTTCGCCCTGACCAGCGCCCTGGAACACAAGGGTGCGGTGGTGGTGATCGGCCGTAACGGCCATGAGGCGATTGCCAGGCTTAATGAAATCGAGGACATCGATCTGGTACTGATGGACGTGATGATGCCGGAGATGGACGGTTTTGAAGCCACGGTGCAGATCCGCAAGGACCCGCGCTGGCGCAAGCTGCCGATCATCGCGGTCACTGCCAAGGCCATGAAGGACGACCAGGAGCGCTGCCTGCAGGCCGGCTCCAACGACTACCTGGCCAAGCCCATCGACCTTGACCGGCTGTTTTCCCTTATCCGCGTGTGGCTACCGAAGATGGAACGAATTTAGTGGAGCGTAATACCGAGATCGAACTGCGTTTGCTGATCGAAGCTATCTACCTGAAATACAGCTACGACTTCCGCGACTACTCCGGCGCTTCGATCAAGCGCCGGGTCAACCACGCCCTGCGCCAGTTCGAATGCAAGACCATTTCCGCGTTGCAGGAGCGGGTACTGCACGACCCGACCGCGTTCATGCAACTGCTGCAGTTCCTGACCATTCCGGTGAGCGAGATGTTTCGCGATCCGTCGCACTTCCTGGCCATCCGCCAGGAGGTGGTGCCGCTGCTCAAGACCTACCCGTCGATCAAGATCTGGATCGCCGGCTGCAGCACCGGCGAGGAGGTGTACTCCATGGCCATCCTGCTGCGGGAAGAGGGGTTGCTGGAACGCACCATCATCTATGCCACCGACATCAACCCCAGCTCCCTGGAAAAGGCCAAGCAAGGCATCTTCTCCCTGGAGAACGTGCGGGCCTACACCCACAACTACCAGCAGGCCGGTGGCCAGCGCTCCTTTGCCGACTATTACACCGCGGCCTACGACTACGCGATCTTCGACAAGACCCTGCGCGAGAACGTGACCTTTGCCGATCACAGCCTGGCGACGGACAGCGTCTTCTCCGAAACTCAATTAATTTCGTGTCGTAACGTATTGATTTATTTCAATAAAAAATTGCAGGATCGGGCTTTTGGGCTGTTCCATGAGTCGCTTTGCCACCGTGGTTTCCTGGTGCTGGGCAGCAAGGAAACCCTGGAGTTTTCCGCCTATGGCAAGCATTTCGAACCCTTGGTCAAACAAGAACGGATCTACCGCAAGACATGAGCCAGGAAACTGTCGCGCCCCATCGCCGGCCTCGGCTCGAGGCGGTGGTGGTCGGCGCCTCCGCAGGGGGCGTCGAAGCCTTGTTGAGCCTGTTCAATGAAATCAGCGCCGGTTTCAGCCTGCCGGTGATCGTGGTCCTGCACCTGCCCGACGAGCGTCGCAGCCAATTGGCCGACATCTTCGACCGGCGCCTGGCGCTGAGGGTGAAGGAGGCCGACGACAAGGAGTCGATCGTTCCAGGCACCCTGTACTTCGCGGCTCCCGGCTACCATCTGTCAGTGGAGCAGGACCGCACCTTGTCCCTGAGCCAGGAGGAGCGCCTGCATCACTCACGGCCAGCCATCGATTACCTGTTCGAGTCCGCCGCCGACGCCTACGGCGAGCACCTGGTGGCGGTGTTGCTGACCGGGGCCAATCAGGACGGCGCCCAGGGCCTGGTCGAGGTCAAGCGCCAGGGCGGGCTGACCATTGTCCAGGACCCCGTCGAAGCCCATGTCTCCACCATGCCGGAAGCGGCCCTGGCCCTGCAGCAACCGGACTACATCCTCCCTTTGCGCGGCATCAGCCGTCTGCTCGCCGAGCTGGAACGAATCGCATGTTAAGTAATATTCAAGCCAAGCTGCTGATCGTCGACGATCTGCCGGAGAACCTGCTGGCCCTGGAAGCGCTGATCAGGCGCGAGGACCGCACGGTGTACAAGGCGCTGTCGGCCGACGAAGCCTTGTCATTGCTGCTCCAGCACGAATTCGCCATGGCCATTCTCGATGTGCAGATGCCCGGCATGAACGGCTTCGAGCTGGCCGAACTGATGCGTGGCACCGAGAAGACCAAGAACATTCCCATCGTTTTCGTCAGCGCCGCCGGGCGTGAACTCAACTACGCCTTCAAGGGGTACGAGAGCGGGGCGGTGGACTTTCTGCACAAGCCGCTGGATGTCCATGCGGTCAAGAGCAAGGTCAATGTCTTCGTCGACCTGTACCGCCAGAGCAAGGCCATGAAGCAGCAGGTCGAGGCCCTGGAGCAGAGCCGACGCGAGCAGGAGGCGCTGCTCAACAAGCTCCAGGCCACCCAGAACGAGCTGGAGCAGGCGGTGCGCATGCGCGATGACTTCATGTCCATCGTCGCCCATGAGGTGCGCACGCCGCTCAATGGCCTGATCCTGGAAACCCAGCTGCGCAAGATGCACCTGGCCCGGGAGAACGCCGCGGCCTTCAGCCTGGACAAGATGCAGGCCATGGTCGATCGCGACGAGCGCCAGATCAAAAGCCTGATCCGCCTGATCGAGGACATGCTGGACATCTCGCGCATCCGCACCGGCAAGCTGTCGATCCGGCCATCGCGGTTCGACCTGGCGCAACTGGTGCGCGGGCTGGTGGAGAATTTCGCGCCCCAGGTGGAAGCCGCGCAATCGTCCCTGACGCTGCAGGCCGAGCAGCCCCTGGAAGGCCAATGGGATGAGTTCCGCATCGAACAGGTGATTTCCAACCTGCTGACCAATGCCCTGCGTTACGGGGCCAAGAGTCCAATCGAAGTCAGGGTCTATGCCGAAGATGGCGAGGCCCGGGTCGAGGTGCAGGACCACGGCATCGGCATCAGTGAAGACAACCAGAAACGTATTTTTCAGCAGTTCGAGCGCGTCAGCGCCAGCCACGTGGCGGCGGGCCTCGGGCTTGGGCTGTTTATTTCCGAACAGATAGTCACCGCCCACGGCGGCACCATCGCTGTCGAGAGTCGCCTGGGCCAAGGTGCGCGGTTTCGCGTAAGCCTGCCCCTGGCCTGACTTCAGGAGCCGGTTCGCCGGCCAAGCGCGCCAGGCCATCGGGAATCGCGAAAAGCGTAATCTGCACGCAACCTCTGCGTGACCCAATGGTCGAAGGGGCAGCAATTGACCGAGCAAAGGTTTTCCATGAGTGAAGATGCACAAGACGTCGTACTGATCGTCGAAGATGAACCGGTGATCCTGATGCTGCTGGCCGACTACCTGTCGGGCCTGGGCTACCGGGTGCTCCAGGCCGAGAATGGCGAGCAGGCGTTCGAGATTCTCGCCAGCAAGCCGCACCTGGACGTGATGATCACCGATTACCGGCTGCCGGGCGGGATTACCGGGGTGATGATCGCCGAGCCAGCGGTGAAGCTGCGCCCGGACCTCAAGGTGATTTTCATCAGCGGCTACCCCAATGAAATCCTCGAATGCGCCAGCCCCATCACCCGCAAGGCGCCGATTCTAGCCAAGCCGTTCGACCTCAACCGCCTGCAGGAACAGATCCAGCAACTGCTGGCTTGATCCACGCCGGTGGAAGGGAAAGGGCTTGGATCAGTTGCATGCCAGGCTTGGTAAAGCCGCCACCGACCGCTGCGTGCCCGGCGGCGTCGGTGATGAACAGGACGTTCAATCGCGGCCCGATCTTGGCCCGTTGCCGGCCGTTCCTGCTCGGCATGCCGACGTAGTAAGCAGCCTTTAGGGCGCGCCAAGCCCAGGGGCCTCTTCGCAGCCTTTCAGGCTCGGCCGCAAGGTTACAGGCCTTGCTGCAGGGCCGGGTCGTCGGGGTTCTGCTGCTCCAGCTGGGCCAGTAGCACCTGGACGTTCTGCAACTGGCCGCTTTCTTTCCAGTAGTTGATCAGGAGCACCCGCGCCTTGCGGTTGTAAGGCTGGCGCTGGACGATTTCTTCCAGTTGCTTCTGCGCCGCCTCCAGCTCCTGCTGGCTGTACAGGGTGGTGGCCAGGTCGTAACGATAGGCGGCGTTGTTGGGTTCCAGCTCCACGGCCCGGGACAGGCCCAGCAGGGCGAATTCACCCTGGCCATGGTGCAGCAGCCAGAGGCCCAGGGCGTGTTGCAGGTAGGCCGAGTCCTGCTGGGCCTGCAGTTGCTTGGCCAGCAATTGGCGGGCGGCGTCGCTCTGGCCCTGCTTGTCCAGCACCTCGATCTGCAGCACCACCGCCTGCAGGTTGTCCGGCGCCAGGCGCAGGGCCTGTTCCAGGGTCTGCTGGGCCTTGAGCAGATCGGCGTTGTGCAGGTACAGGCGCGCCAGCTGGTACTGGGCGTCGACGTTGTCTCCCTGGGTCTTGAGCCCCTGGGTGTATTCGTCGATCACCTGCTGCAAGGGGCCGAAATACAGGCCCTGATCATCCGGGGACAGGCCCAGCAGAGCGTCCACCGCGGCAAAGCGCACGCTTTGCTCGTGATCGTCGAGCAGCGGCCCCAGCAGCAGGCTGCGCTGGCCGCTGGGCACCAGGCCCAGCACGCTGTTGATCGCCGCCTTGCGCACAGCCGGCGAGGCGTGGTGCAGATCGGCATCTGCCAGTTTCAGGGCTTGCGGGCTGGGGTAGTTGGGCAGCACCGCCAGCAGGCGGATGCGCTGCGAGTCGCTGAGGTCGGGGCGCGCCAGTTGCTGGTACAGCACCCGGGCCGCGCCGGGCTGGCCATTGCGGGCTTTTTCCAGGGCCGGGCCATAGCCGTGCTTGATGGCCTCGGGGACCACCGGCGGACTGCTGCGCAGGAAGTTCCAGGCCAGGGCCAGGGCAATGACGAGCGACAGGCTGATCAGCAGGTAGCGACGGGGCAGTGACATGGGGAAATCCGGAAGCTGGCGATTTTTGCAAGGCGCAAGCTTCGGTCAGGAGTCGGCCCGAGTCAAACCCGCAATCAGCTGAGCAGGTATTCCACCGGTTCCAGCGCCGGCGGCAGCTCGCGCTGCCCCAGGGCCGCCAGGACTTCACGCTGCAGACCGCGCAACAGAGCGTTGCAAGGCAGATCGTTGTCGTCGTAGCCGAAGGGGTCTTCGAGGTCGTTGCCGATCTCGTCGAGGCCCAGGAAGGTGTAGCTGACGATGGCGGTGAAGATCGGCGTCAGCCAGCCCAGGGGCTCGGCCATGGCGAACGGCAGGAGGATGCAGAACAGGTAGATGGTGCGGTGCAGCAGCAAGGTATAGGGGAAGGGCAGCGGGGTGTTCTGGATCCGTTCGCAGGCGGCCTGGACCTGGCTCAGGCTGACCAGCCGGGTTTCCATCAGGGTGTAGCGCCATTCGCTGATCAGCCCCTGTTGTGCCCACTGCGAGCAGCGCTGGCCGATGCGTTGCAACTGCCTATCGGTGAGGTTCGGGTGTTGCGGGTCGATGCCGGCCTGGGCCCAGGGCCGCAGGGCGGTGGCCTCGTCTTCGTGACGCAGGCGGGCGATCAGGCTGTGGGCGAAGCCGCACAGGTCGCGCAGCAGGCCCTCGCGCTCGGGATTGCCGTCGATGACCTGGCTTTCACGGATCAGCGAGCGCACGTCGATGATCAACTGGCCCAACTGCTTGCGGCCCTCCCACCAGCGGTCGTAGCAGGCGTTGTTGCGAAAGCTCATGAAGATCGACAGCGACAGCCCGAGCAGGGTGAAGGGCGTGGCGTTGACCTTGGAAAAGTAGGTGGGTTGCAGGGTTTCCACCAGCACGATGACCGAGGCCAGCAGGGTGATCAGCACGCAGCGCAAGGCAATGCGCTTGGCGATCGAGCCCTTGAGGGCGAAGAGGATGCTGATCAGGTTCGGCTTGGGGCGGACAATCATGGACTTGAGGCCAGGGCGACTACGCGGCGATTGAAGAGTAGGAGCGCGCCGTTGGGCTGTCCAATCGCTATGACCGACTGCGTGATCGACAGTCTCTATCAGCGCACTTGAGCCGTGTAGCGTTCTGGCGTGCGCCTTCGCTGGCAAGCTGTTGTGGCTCAATATTCCTGGACCACTCTGTAGGAGTTTCAACCTAAGGAAGCATCATGGGATTTCGGGTTGTTAGCGCTGAAGAAAAGGCTGAAGCCATTCGCTTGGTCGTGGAAATGAATTACTCGGTGCCTAAGGCATGTGAGCAAACCGGGGTTGGACCTACAGCCCTGCGACGCTGGGTCGCCAGATGGCGCAAGGAGCATGAAGGAGCCTTGCTGCCCACACGCCCTCAGGACCAGGAACTGATTGATTCACTGCAGGCCAGGCTCGCCTTGCTGGAAGCCGAGAATAGCGTCCTAAAAAAGCAATTGCCCTCTCATCTGAAGGTGCTGTTCAGCCGAATCAAATGATCGAGGGTTTGAAAGGACAGCTCTCCATTCGGCACTGCTGCCGACTTCTGGGCGTGCCTCGCAGCAGCTATTACGCCAAGCCCGTGGCTCGGTCTGAACCTGGGGTCGAGCGGCGACTGGAAAAGACCATTCGGCAACTGCACCGGGAGCATCGAGGTGCCCTGGGCGCCCGGGGATTTGCCAGAGAGCTCAAAAAACAGGGCGTAGCGGTTGGGCGCCATCGTATGGGCCGTCTGATGAAAAACCTTGGACTGGTCAGGCGACGAGCCCGTTACGCTCACTATCGTCGGACCGGAAAGCCCAGCAATACCGCAGCCAATGTCCTCGATCGTCGCTTTAATCCTGCATCACCCAATACGTTTTGGGCCGGAGACATCACTTACATTCGCGTCGGTGGAAGCTGGCTGTACCTGGCAATCGTGATGGATTTGTTTTCACGTCGGATCGTCGGCTGGGCCTTTTCCAGGACCGCCGATGCCGAGCTGTCGCTCAAGGCGTTGCGGCTGGCTGTTGGCATACGTCGGCCTGGTTCAGCGCTGGTATTCCACTCAGACCAGGGCTGCCAATACACCGCGGATCGCTTTGTCGAATACCTGGCTGAAAAGCAGATCGTGCAGAGCATGAGTCGACGCGCAAACTGCTGGGACAACGCGGTGGTGGAGCGTTATTTCCGGACACTGAAACACGATTGGTCGCCTGAAAATGGCTACCAGAATCATTTTGAGGCGCAGAAGGATGTGATGGATTTCATTGCCCATTACAACCATCGGCGTTGCCACAGCGCCTCGAACGATCTGCCGCCCGCCGCTTTTGAAAGGCTGGCGGCCTAATGCTCCTACAGAGTGGTCCAAAAAAACTGGACCACTACAAGCCAGCTCCTACGGAAGCAGGTGGTGCGCGGGTTGTTGTAGGAGCCGGCTTGCCGGCGAAGACGGTCTTGAGCCGTGTAGCGTTCTAGCGTGCGCCTTCGCTGGCAAGCCAGCTCCTACGGAGGCAGGTGGCACGCGGGTTGTTGTAGGAGCCGGCTTGCCGGCGAAGACGGTCTTGAGCCGTGTAGCGTTCTGGCGTGCGCCTTCGCTGGCAAGCCAGCTCCTACGGAGGCAGGTGTGCGCGGGTTGTTGTAGGAGCCGGCTCGCCGGCGAAAGGGGCTTCGATCCATGCCCCTGGCTGACGGCCTCGAAGGATCGAGGGCGCTCCAGGTCGCCCGGGGGGAGGCAAAAAAACACTCGCCCGCCAACCTGCCTTGGCTATACCTGTAACTCCCCCTGGCCAGTTCCTGGCTGCTTCACCTACAGGAGTGACCCATGAAGCTTGCACTGATGATCGGCACCGCGTGCCTGGCCTCCCTGGCACTGGTCGGCTGCTCCAGCAACCTGACTCAGCCCGACGAGTATTCCGGGTTTCTCCAGGATTACAGCCGCCTCAAGGAGGCCAAGTCACCCTCCGGGGTGGAGGTGATGCGCTGGGTCGATCCCAAGCTGGATGTCAGCCGCTACCGGGCGATCTACATCGAACCCACCCAGTTCTACCCTCAGCCCAAAGCCACGGCGAAGATTCCCCAGAGCACCCTCAACGCGATCAATCAGTACTACGACCAGGCCCTCAGGCGCGAGGCGGCGCGCAGCCTGCCTTTGGCTCAGGGCCCCGGTCCGGGTGTGGTGGTGGTACGGGCGGCCATCACTGCGGTCAGCAGCAAGACCGAAGGCCTGAAGCCTTATGAAGTGATTCCCGTGGCGCTGGTGGCGGCGGCGGTGAGCACCGCCACCGGGATCCGCGATCAGCAGACCACCCTCGGCACCGAGGCGGTGTTTCTCGATGGCAGCAGCGGCAAGGTGATCGCCCAGGTGGTGCGCAAGGGCACCGGCAAGCCCCTGGCCAATGACAGCCAGGTGATGAAGGCCGAGGACGTGAAAAACGTCATCGACGGCTGGGCCGCGGACTTCCATCAGTCGTTCGCCAAGCTCAAGGCGCGCTAGCCGCCGTCCATCCGGCGGCGGTCCAGCGCACGGCCGCCCCGTTCAGTAATCCACCTGGGCCTGTTTGTTGTAGTAGCTGAGCAGCGAGTCGTAGGCCCGCACTACGTTGTGATAGTCCTCGCTCAGGCGCTCGGGCGCGGCTCGTTCCTGCCAATCCTGGTGCAAGGTGTGCAGGGTCTGCTGGTAGCGCTGGGCCGGCCGGGTGATCTGGCTCCACAGGTAATGGGCTGACTCGCTGCGGCCGTTCTGCGGCTGGTTGCGCAAGGGTTGTCCGGCATCCCAGGCCTGCTGCAGATCCTGGCTGGCCCTGGCCAGTTGTCCCGGGGTCAGGGTTTTCTCGCGCACGCCCTGGTCGAGCTGCTCCACCGTGAGCCGCGCCTGGATCATGTAGTCCAGCAGGTGCCAATGGATGTCCCGCCCCAGGCGCTGTTCAAGCAGCCGCTGTTGTTCGCGCCGGGCGCCGATGTCGGCGCTGGCCAGGGCTGTGCGCAGGTCGGCGGAAGCTTGCAGGTAACGGTCGAAGTCGGGCTGGAGCCGGGCCACGGTGGCCGGATCTTCCTCGGCCGGCATGTAGGCGCCGGGCACTGCGCTGGAATGGGCGCGACGGGCCAGGTTGGCCTGGTGCAGTGCGTCTATGTAGCGCTCGGCCAGGCCGATCAGCGGCGCATCGGGCTGCAGGTGGCGCAGGCGATAGAGCATGCGCGGCTCGCATTCGCGAGCGGGCAGGGTGTCCATGTCGGTTTTCGCGCTGTCGGCAAAGTCCCTGGCATTGTTCAGCAGGTCGGCGAATGCCATGCGCCAGGCCGATTGAGCGCCGTAGGTGTAATAGCCCAGGCGCCACGGCACGTCGTACTGGTTGACGCAGTCGATCAGTGGCGCTCGGGCCGAGGCCTCGGTGCGGATTTCGGAGCACCGTGACCGGCCGTTTCGGTTGATCGTGACCGGTCATTTCGCTAACGCGTGACCGCTCATTTCGGTAGCAACGTGACCGATTTTCCGCCTGTTCCGAAACAGGTGGTCACGGCTTACCGAAATCGCCGGTCACGACTTAGCGAAAGCCTTCCCCTTCGTTGCGCATGACCTGATGCGCCGCCATCCTCGACCGATTTCGGGAGAGGAAGATGGCGGCGCCGCGAGTAGCCATGCGAAACATCAAAGAATGTCTGCGCCTCAAGTTTGAGGCCGGCTTGTCCCACGAGAAGATTGCCCGTGCCTTGCAGCTGTCCAAGGGCGTGGTTAGCAAGTACATCGCGGCGGCGCGGGTGGCCGGGCTGGACTGGCCGGCGCTGGTGGCCATGGACGAGGCCGCGCTGGCGGCCGCCTTGTTTGCACCGACGTCGACGAACAAGCCGCGCGGTGAGCGAGTGCTGCCCGATGTGCTGAGCATCCACCGCGAGTTGCGACGCAAGGGCGTGACCTTGCAGCTGCTGTGGGAGGAATATCTCGCCGCGCATGCGGGCCAGCCGACCTACCGCTACACCCAGTTCGTCGAGCACTACCGGCGCTACGCCCAGACGCTCAAACGTTCGATGCGTCAGCTGCACCGTGCGGGCGAGAAGCTATTCATCGACTATGCCGGGCCGACGCTGCCGGTGGTCGACCCGGCCACCGGCGAAGTGCGCCGGGCGCACATCTTCGTCGCCGCCCTGGGCGCCTCGAATTACACCTATGCCTGCGCGACGCCAGGCGAAACCCAGGTGGACTGGCTGACCTCGCTGGGCCAGGCTCTGACCTACTTTGGCGGCGTGCCGGAAATGGTTGTGCCGGACAATCCGCGCGCCCTGGTCGCCCAGCCGGATCGCTACGAGCCGGGCCTGAACCGGGCCACGCTGGAGTGCGCGCGTCATTACCAGACGGTGATCCTGCCGGCACGGCCACGCAAGCCTCAGGACAAGGCCAAGGCCGAGGTGGCGGTGCAGGTGGTCGAGCGCTGGATCATGGCGCGGCTGCGCCATCGGCAGTTCTTCAGCCTGCATGCGCTTAACCAGGCCATCGCCGAGCTGCTGGAGGATCTGAATCGGCGCCCGTTCAAGCGGCTCGATGGCTGCCGGCGCGACTGGTTCGAGCGCCTGGATCGCCCGGCCTTGCGAGCGCTGCCGGTGCATCCCTACGAGGTCGCCACCTTCAAGCGCTGCAAGGTCAGCATCGACTACCACATCGAGGTCAATGGCAGCTTCTACAGCGTGCCCTCCGCCCTGGCCCGGCAGAACGTGGACGTGCGACTGACGGCACACACCCTGGAAGTGCTGCATGGCAACCGGCGGGTGGCCAGCCACCTGCTGCTGGGGCGACGCGGCGCTTACAGTACCCAGCGCGAGCACATGCCCGCGGCGCACCAGGCGCATCGCGAATGGACGCCACAACGCCTGCTCGACTGGGGCGCGCGGATCGGCCCCTACACGCGCCAACTGATCGATCACCAACTGACCCACAAGCCGCACCCGGAGATGGGCTACCGCGCCTGCCTCGGCCTGCTCTCGCTGGCCCGGCGCTATGGCAATGCACGCCTGGAAGCCGCTGCCGAACGTGCCGTACACCTGCGCGCCTTCACCGGGCGCAGCGTGCGCAACCTGCTCCAGCAAGGCCTGGATCAACAGCCGCTGCCCCAGCGTGCCGCCGAAACGACCTTACCCGGCGACCACGAGAACGTCCGTGGCGCCGACTACTACCAACCCCCGCAACAGGAGCTGTTCGATGATGCCGCAACACACCCTGAATCAACTGCACCAGCTACGCCTGGACGGCATGGCCCGCGCCCTGGAAGAGCAATGGACGCTGCCGGCCAGCCACAGCCTGAGCTTCGATGAACGCCTCGGCCTACTGCTCGACCGCGAACTGGCCTGGCGTGACAACCAGCGCCTGGTACGGCTGCGCAAGAAGGCCAAGCTCAAGTACGCCAACGCCTGCCTGGAAGATCTCGACCGCCGCACCGGACGCGCCCTGGACGAGCGTCTGATCGCCACCCTGGCCAGTGGCGACTGGATCCGCCAGCAGCACAACCTGCTGCTGACCGGCCCGACCGGTGCCGGCAAAACCTGGCTGGCCTGCGCCCTGGGCAACCAGGCCTGCCGCCAGGGCTATAGCACCCTGTACCTGCGCACCCCGCGCCTGCTGGAACAACTGCGCATCGCTCATGGCGACGGCAGCTTCGGCCGTACCCTGCAACAGCTGGCAAAGGTCGACGTCCTGGTGCTGGACGACTGGGCGCTAGCCCCGCTGGAGGAAGGAGCCCGGCATGACCTGCTGGAGGTGATCGACGACCGCGCTGGCAGCCGCTCCACCATCCTGACGAGCCAACTGCCCATCGAGCACTGGCACGGCTGGATCAACGACCCGACCCTGGCCGATGCCATCCTCGACCGCCTGGTGCACAACGCCTACCGACTGACGATGAAAGGCGAGTCGCTGCGCCGAAAAAAAGCCGAGGAACAAGCCGCATCGTGACCGATGCGATTACAATCCAGAACCCGCGCAACCGGGGTGGAAGCACCGGTCACGTATTAGCGAAACGCTCGGTCACGTTCACCGAAATCCGCACCTCGGCGCTGGCGCGGCTGTCCAGGCCGGCCAGCCAGACTTCGAAGCGGGCGATCTGGGGGGCGGCCCCCAGAAGGGCGAACAAGCCGAAAATCAGCGCGCAACCGAAGATCAGCAGCGGACGTTGGCTCATGGCCGGGCCTCCTTGGGGTACCACTGGGCTTCGGTGGCTGGCGCCGCGCACTCGGCGACCTGGGCCGGCATGCGCGCGCACAGGCGCTCGGTCCAGGGCTGCAGGCCCTGATAGCGCCCGGCGGTGTGGCGCTCGTCGAACCACTTGAGGGTGGCGATGGCGGCCACCAGCAGTATCAGCCCCGTGCCCAGCAGCAGGCGGCGTGGCCAGGGGTTGATGCGTTGCCAGGCGCTCAGCGGGTCGATCCGCCGTTGGCGGGCCAGGGCGACCAACAGCTGGACCCCGAGATACACCGGGGTGGCCAGCGGATGGAGCACCGCGCCCAGCAGGCCAGCGAGCAGCAGCGCAGGCAGCAGATCACCTATGAGCAGCACGCCGTGGTAGGGCACATGGCGGCGCGGCAGGCGCCGGCTGAGGCGTTCGTCCCACGGCAACAGGCGCTGGCTCAGGGGCTGCCAGAGCCGCTGCAGCCCTTCGCCCGCGGCGCAGAAGCACAAGGACCAGACCAGCGTCACCCCAACTATCTCCCAGGGGCTGGCATCTTGCCCGCTGTACTGGCCCACGGCGCCGGCCAGGCAGGCCAGGAGCACGCCCAGGAGCATCGGCCAACTGTCGATGGCGTGCTCCCAGTCACGCCAGAAGTAAGGATTGCCGGCCGGCATGCCGGCGGCGATGTCTGGGTAGTCGGCGGCCAGGCTCGCCGCCAGCTTGTGGCAGGCCTCCCAGTCCCGGGTGCCCAGGTGCCGGGCCCAGGCACGGCGCTGGCTGAAGCTCAGGGGCGCCAGCAACAGGCGCGCGGCGCGGTGTTCCGGGGTCATGGGCGGTTCGCTGGCCAGTTGTTGCTGGCGGGCCAGGTACAGCGGGGCCTTATGGCGTTTGAGCAGGCGCGGCCACAGCTCTTCCGGGCACGGGTTATCGGCGGCGGAGCGCCAACCCTGGCCGGCGCACAGCGTCTGGAAAATCGTCACCGACCAATAGGGGCTGTCCGCCAGCAATTGCGCCAGCCAATGGTTGAACCATTGGCGATGTTGCAGGTGCAGCAGCCAGGGGTGCGCCGAGCGCTGGGCGTAGGCCTGCAGGAACGCCGTTTCATCCCTGGCCTGCAGTGCCGCGGCCAGCGGCGCCTGGACCTGTTGATACAGCTGTTGCTGCAGCTCCAGCACCAGGTATTCCGGCAGGTCCAGGCGCTGCCAGGCGCTCATCCAGCGCAGATGCTCGAAGCCCCAGTGCAGGACCGCGTCGGCCTGTGCCGGGCGTTCGACGCAATGGCGCAGCAGGGCCAGTTCGAACTCGTAGGCGCAGTCCTGTTCCTGGGCCTGCTGATAACGCTGGTCGAGCTGCTCGACGTGCAGCTCCTTGAGCAGGACGGCCGCCCGCTGCACGGGCGACAGCGTCGACAGCACCGGCTCGCTGGCGGCCGGGCCATGGCCGGTATCGGTTTCCAGGGGCTGACTCTGTTCCCAGTCCTTGTGCGCCAGGGCTTGTTCATAGGCCTCGCGCAAGCGCTGGAAACCTTGCGGATCTTCATCCGGGCGGGTCTGCTTCAGCAGCTTGGCGTAGTGGCGCTTGATGGTGCGGGTATCAGCGGTGACCGGCAGGCCGAGTAGGGTCCAGCAACTCATTGGGCGATAGAACTCCATGCAACCCTTGGCAACATCCAGACATGACTGGAGGAAAGGGCGCACCCTACCGGTTTCCGGAGTAAAAGTCCCTCGACTCGAATCCGTCTAATGAACAGCGGCAGGCGTATGGCGATTCAGCGCAGGTGGTATGGCGTGCGGGCCAGGGTGTGCGGCACTCTGTTGCGCCGGTCGGGCGTGGGGCAAGTCCGGCCGGGTTGCGGTCAGTGGAGATGGCTATTAAAGCGATTTGTGATTATTTCTATGCTCTTTGCATGGTTTAGTTAATGTTGTTTCTTGGTGTAAAAAAACCAATAAAAACAATTGTTTATGATTGTTATGTGATGTTGTTTGTAACTTTATCTCGGGTTGAGCAAGGAGCTGTCAGCTATGCCTGTAGTGGAACGCACGACTTTTCTGCCGGGCCGCAGCCCGGCCCAGGTGCTGGATTTCTGCCTTGAAGGGGCCAACTTTCCGAAGATCTTTCCCGAGCGGGTGACCCCCTTGGGCGGCATCGACATCAATGACCTGCGCATCAGTGTCGGACGCCAGTTCAGCTTCCTGCACTGGATGTTCGGTGTCATACCGGCGAAGTGGACGGTGGTCATCCGAGAGGTCAGCGACCGGCATTTTGTCGATGAGATGCTCAAGGGGCCGCTGCGCGCCTTTCGTCATGAACATCGGGTGGAGGCCGCCGAAGGGGGCACTCTGTACACCGACCGCGTGACTTATCGGGCCATCGGTGGCGCACCTTTGGAACGCTTGGTGGTCAACGCCTACATGGCGCGGATTTTCGATGCCCGGCACCGCAACATGTTGCGCTTGCTGGGGTGATGGCGGCGCGGTGTTGTGTTTTTCCATTCGCATTCCCATTCAAAGTTCAAGGAGCATGCCCATGAGCAAGAAGATATTGGTGGTGCTGACCAGCGTGGCCAAATACCCCAACCTGAGCCGAGCCACCGGCCTGTGGTTGGGAGAGGCAGTGCATTTTGTGAAGAAGGTGCAAGCGGCCGGGTTCGAGGTGGATTACGTCAGTCCCAAGGGCGGCTACGTGCCGATCGACCCCCACAGCCTGGCCATGGCCGACGACACCGACTGGCAGTGGTACCAGGACAGCGCCTTCATGAGCCGCCTGGGCGCGACCTTGAAACCGTCGCAGGTCCAGGCCCGGGACTATGTGGCCATCTATTACGCCGGTGGACATGGCGTGCTCTGGGATTTCCCCGACAACCCCGAGTTGCAGGCCCTGAGTCGCGACATCTATGAGCAGGGCGGTTACGTCAGTTCGGTCTGTCATGGCGCAGTGGGCTTGCTGAACATCAAGCTCAGCGATGGTTCGCTGTTGATCGCTGGCAAGCAGGTCACCGGGTTCTCCAATGAAGAGGAGAAGCTCGCCGAGCTGGACGCCTATGTGCCGTACCTGACCGAAACCGAACTGCTCAAGCGCGGCGCCCTGTACCAGAAGGCCGCTGAGCCCTGGGCGTCGTTTGCCGTGGAAGACCGGCGGGTGATCAGCGGGCAGAACCCGGCGTCCGGTGGCCCGGTCGCGGACCTGCTGCTGGCGCACCTGTAGGAGCCGGCTTGCCGGCGAAGGGGGCCCTGAGCCGGATGCCAGCTTCGAAACCGCCTTGGCTGGCAAGCCAGTCCCTGCAATCTGCCAGGTTGTTGGACGATTTATCCGCCTGGCAATAGGTGCTCGGGCCGTTTCATGCTTAACTTCGGCCTCTCAAGAATTTCTCATTGCTGTTCCATCATCACTGTTCAATAAGGACTCCGTTCATGGCTCAAGTCACTCTCAAAGGCAATCCGGTGCAGGTTAATGGCCAGCTGCCGCAAGTCGGTTCCAAAGCGCCTGCGTTCACCCTGGTGGGCGCCGGCCTGGCCGATGTTTCCCTGAGCAGCCTCGCTGGCAAGCGCAAGGTGCTGAACATCTTCCCAAGCGTCGACACCCCGACCTGCGCCACCTCGGTGCGCAAATTCAACGCCCAGGCCAACGCACTGAACAACACCGTGGTGCTGTGCATCTCCGCCGACCTGCCGTTCGCCCAGGCGCGCTTCTGCGGTGCCGAAGGCCTGGAAAACGTGCAGAACCTGTCGACCCTGCGTGGCCGCGAGTTCATCGAGAACTACGGCGTGGCCATTGCCGACGGCCCGCTGGCCGGCCTGACCGCCCGCGCCGTGGTGGTGCTGGACGAAAACGACACCGTGCTGCACAGCGAGCTGGTCAAGGAAATCGCTGAAGAGCCGAACTACGACGCGGCCCTGGCCGTGCTCAAGTAACAGCTTTTACAATTATTCACGGCCTGGCTCTGTCCAGGCCGTTTTTATTTGTGCTTCAGTGGCTTAGCGCCGCACCTTGAAACGTCAGTCAAAGGTAAATTGCCGGTAAAGGCGCTTTGCTAAAACCGCTCCAGTGCTTATCTTTCAGCCTTCCCCAAAGAAGACTCCCACGCGCCCAATGGTTGATCACTCCATGCAATCCTCTGCTCCCCGCAACTCTCGTCGCTGGCTGTTCGGCCTGTTTGTCCTGCTGCTGGTGGGCGGCCTGTGCTGGAAGTTCTGGCCCGCCGGCAGCGCCCCCAAAGAGGCTGCACAAGCGAAGGCCGCGGTGGGGCATACCGGGCGCAGCGGTAGCATGCGCCCCGGCTTCGGTGGGGCCAGCGGGCCGATCCCGGTGCGCGTGGCGCCGGTGACCCAGGGTGATTTCGCGGTGTACTTCAAGGCCCTGGGCACGGTGACGGCGTTGAACACCATCAATGTGCGCAGCCGGGTGGCGGGGGAACTGGTCAAGGTCAATTTCGAGGAAGGGCAGATGGTCAAGGCCGGCGACCTGCTGGCACAGATCGACCCGCGCCCCTATCAGAACGCCTTGCTCCAGGCCGAAGGCACCTTGCTGCAGAATCAGGCCCAGTTGAAGAACGCCCAGGTCGATCTTGAGCGCTACCGCGGTCTGTATGCCCAGGACAGTATCGCCAAGCAGACCCTGGACACCGCCGCGGCGCTGGTGGGCCAGTACCAGGGCACGGTCAAGACCAATCAGGCGGCGGTCAACGACGCCAGGCTCAACCTCGAATTCACCAATATCCGCGCACCGATTGCCGGCCGCGTGGGCCTGCGTCAGCTTGATGTGGGCAACCTGGTGTCGGCCAATGACACCACGGCACTGGTGATCATCACCCAGACCCAGCCGATCAGCGTGGCCTTCACCCTGCCGGAAAACACCCTGGACACCGTGCTCAAGCGTTACCACAGCGGCGCCAGGCTGCCGGTGGAAGCCTGGGACCGGGGCGACGTCAAGCTGCAAGCCAGCGGCGTGCTGCAAAGCTTGGACAACCAGATCGACACCACCACTGGCACCCTGAAATTCAAGGCACGCTTCGATAACCGCGACCAGGGCCTGTTCCCCAACCAGTTCGTCAATGTGCGGCTGCTGGCCGACACCCTGAAGCACGTGGTGCTGGCGCCTTCGGCGGCGATCCAGTTCGGCACCAACGGCACCTTTGTCTACGCCCTGGATGGCGACAACAAGGTGAAGATCCGTCCGCTCAAGGTGGGCGACAGCAACGGCGAGTCGACGGTGATCGAGGACGGCCTGCAGGCCGGTGATCGCGTGGTGATGGAAGGCACCGACCGCCTCAAGGACGGTAGCGAAGTGGAAGTGGTCAACGACGGCGCGGCAGTACCCGTCACCCCCACCGAGCACCTGCAGGGCAAGCCCGCCGGTGCGCCGGCCGCGGATGGCAAGCCGGCGGATGGCAAGGCGCAAAAGGTCGGCGCATGAACTTCTCGCGGCTGTTCATCCTCCGTCCGGTAGCCACCACCCTGAGCATGCTGGCCATTGTCCTGGCCGGCCTGATCGCCTATCGCCTGTTGCCGGTGTCGGCCTTGCCCCAGGTGGACTACCCGACCATCCGGGTCATGACCCTGTACCCCGGGGCCAGCCCGGACGTGATGACCAGCGCGGTCACCGCGCCCCTGGAGCGCCAGTTCGGGCAGATGCCCGGCCTGACCCAGATGGCTTCAACCAGTTCCGGCGGCGCCTCGGTGCTGACCCTGCGCTTCAGCCTCGACATCAATATGGACGTGGCCGAGCAACAGGTGCAGGCGGCGATCAACGCTGCCACCAACCTGCTGCCCAAGGACCTGCCGGCACCGCCGGTGTACAACAAGGTCAACCCGGCGGACACCCCGGTGCTGACCCTGGCCATCACCTCCAAGACCATGCTGCTGCCCAAGCTCAATGACCTGGTGGACACGCGCATGGCGCAGAAGATCGCCCAGATCAGCGGCGTCGGCATGGTCAGCATTGCCGGCGGCCAGCGCCAGGCGGTGCGGATCAAGGTCAACCCCGAGGCGCTGGCGGCCAACGGCCTGAACCTTGCGGACGTGCGCACCCTGATCGGCGCGTCCAACGTCAACCAGCCCAAGGGCAACTTCGACGGCCCGACCCGGGTGTCGATGCTCGATGCCAACGACCAGCTGACCTCGCCCAAGGACTACGCCGAGCTGATCCTGGCCTATAAAAATGGCGCGCCCCTGCGCCTGAAGGATGTGGCCGAGATCGTCGACGGTGCCGAGAACGAGCGCCTGGCGGCCTGGGCCAACGAGAACCAGGCGGTGCTGCTGAATATCCAGCGCCAGCCCGGGGCCAACGTGATCGAGGTGGTGGACCGGATCAAGGCGCTGCTGCCGAGCATCACCGACAACCTGCCGGCGGGCCTGGACGTCACCGTGCTCACCGACCGCACCCAGACCATCCGCGCCTCGGTCAAGGACGTGCAGCACGAGCTGTTGATTGCCATTGCCCTGGTGGTGATGGTGACCTTCCTCTTTCTGCGCCGGGCCAGTGCCACGATCATTCCCTCGATTGCCGTGCCGCTGTCGCTGATCGGCACCTTCGGCGTGATGTATCTGGCCGGCTTTTCGGTGAACAACCTGACCCTGATGGCCCTGACCATCGCCACCGGCTTCGTGGTGGACGACGCCATCGTCATGCTGGAGAACATCGCGCGCTTCATCGAGGAGGGCGACAGCCCGCTGCAGGCGGCGCTCAAGGGCGCCAAGCAGATCGGCTTCACCCTGATCTCCCTGACCCTGTCGCTGATTGCCGTACTGATCCCGCTGCTGTTCATGGCCGATGTGGTGGGCCGGCTGTTTCGCGAGTTCGCCATCACCCTGGCGGTGGCGATCCTGATTTCCCTGGTGGTGTCCCTGACCCTGACCCCGATGATGTGCGCGCGGCTGCTCAAGCGCGAACCCAAGGAAGAGGAGCAGGGGCGTTTCTACCGTGTCAGCGGGGCCTGGATCGACTGGCTGATCGAAAGCTACGGGCGCAAGTTGCAGTGGGTGCTCAAGCACCAGTTCCTGACCCTGATGGTGGCCGTCGGCACCCTGGGCCTGACCGTGCTCCTTTATCTGGTGGTGCCCAAGGGCTTTTTCCCGGTGCAGGACACCGGGGTCATCCAGGGCATTTCCGAGGCGCCGCAGTCGGTGTCCTTCGCCGCCATGAGCCAGCGCCAGCAGGATCTGGCCAGGATCATCCTGCAGGACCCGGCGGTGGACAGCCTGTCGTCCTACATCGGTGTCGACGGCGACAACGCCACCCTCAACAGTGGCCGCCTGCTGATCAACCTCAAGCCCCACGGCCAGCGCGACCTGAGCGCGGCCCAGGTGATCGCGCGGATCCAGCCCGAAGTGGACAAGCTGCTGGGCATCCGCCTGTTCATGCAGCCAGTGCAGGATTTGACCATCGAAGACCGGGTCAGCCGTACCCAGTACCAGTTCAGCCTGTCGTCGCCGGATGCCGAGCTGCTGAGCCTGTGGAGCAATCGCCTGGTGCAGGCCCTGGCCCTGCGCGCGGAACTCACCGACGTGGCCAGCGACCTGCAGGACAAGGGCCTGCAGGTGTACCTGGTGATTGACCGCGATGCAGCGTCCCGGGTCGGGGTTTCGGTGGCCAACATCACCGACGCCTTGTATGACGCCTTCGGCCAGCGGCAGATCTCCACCATCTACACCCAGGCCAGCCAGTACCGGGTGGTGCTCCAGGCCCAGGCCGGCGAGCGCATCGGGCCTCAGGCCCTGGAGCAGATCCACGTCAAGACCACCGATGGCGGGCAAGTGCGGCTGTCGAGCCTGGCCCATGTCGAGGAGCGTCAGGCGCAGTTGGCCATTGCCCATATCGGCCAGTTCCCGGCGGTGATGATGTCCTTCAACCTGGCCCCGGGCGTGGCCCTGGGCAAGGCGGTCAACGTCATCGAACAGGTGCAGCAGGAAATCGGCATGCCGGTGGGGGTGCAGACCCGCTTCCAGGGCGCTGCGGAAGCCTTCCAGGCCTCGCTGTCGAGCACCTTGCTGCTGATCCTGGCGGCAGTGGTGACCATGTACATCGTGCTCGGCGTGCTCTACGAGAGCTACATCCACCCGATCACCATCCTTTCCACCTTGCCCTCGGCGGCGGTGGGCGCCTTGCTGGCGTTGATCCTCAGCGGCAATGACCTGGGCATGATCGCCATCATCGGCATCATCCTGCTGATCGGCATCGTCAAGAAGAACGCGATCATGATGATCGACTTCGCTCTCGACGCCGAACGCCACCAGGGCATGGCCCCGGAGCAGGCGATCTACCAGGCGGCGCTGCTGCGCTTCCGGCCGATCCTGATGACCACCCTGGCGGCGCTGTTCGGCGCCGTGCCGCTGATGCTGGCCACCGGCTCCGGCGCCGAATTGCGCCAGCCCCTGGGCCTGGTGATGGTCGGCGGGCTGCTGGTCAGCCAGGTCCTCACCCTATTCACGACGCCCGTTATTTACCTGGCGTTTGATCGGTTGGGGCGGCGGTTTGCCAAGCCCGCCACAGGAGAAGTGGTGTGAGGGGCGTCAGCGGCAAGCGGCAAGCTACAAGCTTCAAGTTAAAGCACAAGCAAGAGCGTGCGCAGTTCCCGCTTTTCTCTTGCAGCTTGAGGCTTGCAGCTTGGAGCGGTCGCCCATGAATCTCTCAGGTCCTTTCATCAAGCGCCCCGTGGCGACCATGCTGCTGTCGTTGGCAATCATGTTGCTGGGCGGGGTGAGCTTCGGCCTGCTGCCGGTGTCGCCGCTGCCGCAGATGGATTTTCCGGTGATCGTGGTCCAGGCCAGCCTGCCCGGGGCCAGCCCCGAGGTCATGGCCTCCACCGTGGCCACGCCGCTGGAGCGCTCCTTCGGCGCGATCGCCGGGGTCAACACCATGAGCAGCCGCTCCAGCCAGGGCTCGACCCGGGTGATCCTGCAGTTCGACCTGGACCGCGACATCAACGGCGCGGCCCGGGAAGTGCAAGCGGCCATCAACGCCTCGCGCAACCTGTTGCCCAGCGGCATGCGCAGCATGCCCACCTACAAGAAGGTCAACCCGTCCCAGGCACCGATCATGGTGCTGTCGCTGACCTCCGATGTGCTGGAGAAGGGCCAGCTCTACGACCTGGCCTCGACCATCCTGTCCCAGAGCCTGTCCCAGGTGCGGGGCGTGGGCGAAGTGCAGATCGGCGGCAGCTCCTTGCCGGCGGTGCGCATCGAGCTGGAGCCGCAGTTGCTCAACCAGTACGGCGTGGCCCTGGATGACGTGCGCAATGCCATCGCCAATGCCAACCAGCGCCGGCCCAAGGGCTCGGTGGAGGATGATCAGCGGCTGTGGCAGATCCAGGCCAACGACCAGCTGGAAAAGGCCCGTGACTACGAACCGCTGATCATCCACTACAAGGACGGTGCGGCCCTGCGCCTGAAAGACGTGGCCAAGGTCAGCGACGGGGTGGAAGACCGCTACAACAGCGGTTTCTTCAACGACGATGCGGCGGTGCTGCTGGTGATCAACCGTCAGGCCGGGGCCAACATCATCGAGACGGTGAACGAGATCAAGGCCCAGTTGCCGGCGTTGCAGGCGGTGCTGCCGGCCAGCGTCAAGCTCAACCTGGCCATGGACCGCTCGCCGGTGATCAAGGCCACCCTGCACGAGGCCGAGATGACCCTGCTGATCGCCGTGGCCCTGGTGATCCTGGTGGTGTTCCTGTTCCTCGGCAATTTCCGCGCGTCGGTGATTCCGACCCTGGCGGTGCCGGTTTCGCTGGTGGGCACCTTCGCCGTCATGTACCTCTATGGCTTTTCCCTGAACAACCTGTCGCTGATGGCGCTGATCCTCGCCACCGGCCTGGTGGTGGACGACGCCATCGTGGTCCTGGAGAACATTTCCCGGCATATCGACGAAGGCATCGCGCCGATGAAGGCCGCCTACCTAGGGGCCAAGGAGGTGGGTTTCACCTTGCTGTCGATGAACGTTTCGCTGGTGGCGGTGTTCCTGTCGATCCTGTTCATGGGCGGGATCATCCAGAGCCTGTTCCGCGAGTTCTCCATTACCCTGGCGGCGGCCATCGTGGTGTCCCTGGTGGTGTCCCTGACCCTGACCCCGATGCTCTGCGCGCGCTGGCTCAAGCCTCACACTCCGGGTCAGGAAAACACCCTGCAACGCTGGAGCCGGCGCAGCAACGAGTGGATGGTGGGCAAGTACGCCACCAGCCTGGACTGGGTGCTGCGGCACAAGCGCCTGACCCTGTTCAGCCTGCTGGTCACCATCGGCGTCAACGTGGCCCTGTACGTGGTGGTGCCCAAGACCTTCATGCCGCAGCAGGATACCGGCCAGTTGATCGGCTTCGTCCGGGGCGACGACGGCCTGTCCTTCAGCGTGATGCAGCCGAAGATGGAGATCTTCCGCCGCGCGGTGCTCAAGGACACGGCGGTGGAAAGCGTGGCCGGCTTCATCGGCGGCAACAACGGCACCAACAACGCTTTCATGCTGGTGCGCCTGAAGCCGATCAAGGAGCGCGATATCTCGGCGCAGAAGGTCATCGAGCGCCTGCGCAAGGAAATGCCCAAGGTGCCCGGCGCGCAACTGATGCTGATGGCCGACCAGGACCTGCAGTTCGGTGGTGGCCGCGAGCAGACCACCTCGCAGTATTCCTACATCCTGCAAAGCGGTGACCTGGGCGAGCTGCGCCAGTGGTACCCGAAAGTGGTCAGCGCGCTGCGCGCCTTGCCCGAGCTGACCGCCATCGATGCCCGCGAAGGCCGCGGTGCCCAGCAGGTGACCCTGGTGGTCGACCGCGACCAGGCCAAGCGCCTGGGAGTGGACATGAACATGGTCACCGCGGTGCTCAACAACGCCTACAGCCAGCGGCAGATCTCCACCATCTACGACAGCCTCAACCAGTACCAGGTGGTGATGGAGGTCAACCCGAAATACGCCCGGGACCCGATCACCCTGAACCAGGTGCAGGTAATCACCAGCGAGGGCGCGCGGATTCCGCTGTCGACCATCGCCCATTACGAAAACAGCCTGGAAGACGACCGGGTCAGCCACGAAGGGCAGTTCGCCTCGGAGAGCATTTCCTTCGACATGGCCGAAGGCGTGACCGTGGAGCAGGGCACCGCCGCCATCGAACGGGCGATCGCCAAGCTGGGCATGCCCGAGGACGTGATCATCAAGATGGCCGGCACCGCCGATGCCTTCGCCGCCACCCAGAAGGGCCAGCCGTTCATGATCCTCGGCGCGTTGCTGGCGGTGTACCTGGTGCTCGGGGTGCTCTATGAAAGCTACATCCACCCGCTGACCATTCTCTCGACCCTGCCGTCGGCCGGGGTCGGCGCCTTGCTCTCGATCTACGTGCTGGGCGGCGAGTTCAGCCTGATCTCGCTGCTGGGGCTGTTCCTGCTGATCGGCGTGGTGAAGAAGAACGCGATCCTGATGATCGACCTGGCGCTGCAACTGGAGCGCCACCAGGGCCTGGACCCGTTGCAATCGATCCGCAGTGCCTGCCTGCAACGCCTGCGGCCGATCCTGATGACCACCCTGGCGGCGATCCTCGGCGCCTTGCCGTTGCTGCTGGGAGGCGCCGAAGGCTCGGAAATGCGCCAGCCCCTGGGCCTGACCATCATTGGCGGCCTGGTCTTCAGCCAGGTGCTGACCCTCTACACCACCCCGGTGGTCTACCTCTACCTCGATCGCCTGCGCCACAAGTTCAACCACTGGCGTGGGGTCCGTACCGATGCCGCTCTGGAAACGCCGCTATGACCGATCAATCGTCCCGTCCCGTTACTCTGCTGTCCGCCCAGTGCCTGGCCATGGCCCGGGGTTCGCGGGCCTTGAGCCTGGGCTTGTGCGTGGCGCTGCTCAGTGCCTGCGCCATCGGTCCCGACTACCAGCGTCCGCCAGTGGCCGAGCCTGCGCAGTACAAGGAGGCCCAGGGCTGGCGCCAGGCCAATCCCAGCGATGCCCTGGCCCGGGGTGCCTGGTGGGAGCTGTACGGTGACGCCCAGCTCAACGGCCTGATCGAGCGCCTCAACAGTTCCAACCAGAGCGTGGCTCAGGCCGAGGCCCAGTACCGTCAGGCCCAGGCCATGGTGCGCAGCTCCCGCGGGGCGTTCTTCCCCAGTGTCGACCTCAGTGCCGGCAAGACCCGCGCCAGCCAGGGCACCGGCAGCAGCAGTTCGGGGCTGAGCAGCTCCAGCAGCGGCATTCGCGACACTTACAACACCCAACTGGGGGTGAGCTGGGAGGCGGATGTCTGGGGCAAGCTGCGCCGTGGCCTGGAAGCCGACCAAGCCAGCGCCGAGGCGAGCTTCGCCGATCTGGCGGCCATGCGCCTGAGCCAGCAGTCGGAGCTGGTGCAGAACTACCTGCAACTGCGGGTGATCGACGAACAGAAGCGCCTGCTGGAAGCCACGGTGGCGGCCTATCAGCGCTCCCTGACCATGACCCAGAACCAGTATCAGGCCGGGGTGTCCGGCAAGGATGCGGTGGCCCAGGCCCAGACCCAGCTCAAAAGCACCCAGGCCGACCTGATCGACCTGATCTGGCAGCGGGCGCAGTTCGAGAACGCCATCGCGGTGCTGATGGGCGTACCGCCGGCCGAATTCAACCTGGCGGAAACCACCCGGATTCCGTTGCTGCCCCAGGTCCCCCTGGCCGTGCCCTCGCAGTTGCTGGAGCGGCGTCCGGACATCGCCTCGGCGGAGCGGTCGGTGATGGCCGCCAATGCCAAGATCGGCGTGGCCAAGGCGGCTTACTATCCGGACCTGACCCTGAGCCTGGCCGGCGGTTACAGCAGCAGTACCTACGCCAACTGGATCAGCCTGCCCAACCGCTTCTGGTCGGTGGGGCCGAAACTGGCCATGACCCTGTTCGACGGTGGCCAGCGCTCGGCGGAAGTGGATCGCACCGAGGCCGTGTATGACCAGACCGTGGCCAAGTACCGGCAGACCGTGCTCGACGGTTTCCGCGAGGTGGAAAACTACATGATCCAGCTCAAGGTCCTGGAGGACGAGGCGGGGGTACGCCAGCAGGCCCTGGATTCGGCCCGCGAGGCCCTGCGCCTGACCGAGAACCAGTACAAGGCCGGACTCATCGGTTATCTGGACGTGGTCACCAGCCAGACCACCGCCCTGAGCAACGAGCGCAGCGTCCTCAGCCTGCTGCAGAGCCGGCTGATTGCCAGCGTGCAACTGATCGCCGCGCTGGGTGGCGGCTGGGACGGCCAGCTGCAGGTCAGCGAGCAGCAATAAGTCGCCGCTGGGCCCTCGCGCAGGGGCGCGCGAGGGCCGCCGAAAACGTCGCGCAAAGCCCATGCCCACAAGCACTGTAGGGGCATCAAAGGCCCGGGCCAGACGTTCTGTCCGGCTGCTGGCTATTTGCTCACTTTGTAGATGCGTTCTTCTGCGCAATCAGTACAATCTGCGCTTTTGCCCGCCGGGCAAACATCGGTAAAACGACCAAGAGATGCCCCATGCTCATCGGTAGTTACTCCCCCGCAATGGTCGTGATCTCCATTTTCGTGGCGATTCTGGCTTCCTATACCGCTCTCGATCTCACCGGACGCATCGCTACCACCAAAGGTCGTGCGGCCTATCTGTGGATGTGTGGCGGCGCCCTGGCCATGGGCATCGGTGTGTGGTCCATGCACTTTATCGGCATGCTCGCCTTCGAGCTGCCCATCGAGCTGGGCTACGACATCACGCTGACCGCTCTGTCGCTGCTGATCTCGATCCTCTCCTGCGGCTTTGCCCTGTGGCTGGTGAGCCAGCCGCGCCTGCCGCTGTGGCAACTGTTGTTCGGCGCCTTGATCATGGGCACCGGCATCAGTGGCATGCACTACACCGGCATGGCGGCGATGCGCATGCAGCCGGGTATCGACTACGACCCGAGCCTGTTCAGCGCCTCGTTGCTGATTGCCTTCGGCGCCTCGCTGGCGGCGCTGTGGATCGCCTTTCGCCTGCGCCAGAACACCCCTCATGTGCGCCTGGCCCGCACCGGTGCGGCGGTGGTCATGGGGTTTGCCATCGTCGGCATGCACTACACCGGCATGGCCGCCGCGCGTTTCAGTGACGGCAGTTTCTGTGGGGCCCTGGGCTACGGCCTGAGTGGCAAGGGCCTGGACAACCTGGTGCTGATCACCACCCTGGCGGTGCTGATCATCGCCTTGCTGACCTCGGTGCTGGACGCCCGCCTGGAAGCCCGCACCGCGGTGCTGGCGCAGTCCTTGACCGAGGCCAACAAGGAACTGACCCAGCTGGCTCTGCACGACACCCTGACCGGTTTGCCGAACCGCATTCTGCTGGCCGACCGCATCGACCAGGCCATGCACCGGGTGACCGCCCATGGCGGCTGCTTTGCGCTGATGTTCATCGATCTGGACGGCTTCAAGCCGGTCAACGATGCCTTTGGCCATCACATGGGTGATCAGTTGCTGCGGGAAGTGGCCCTGCGCCTGCGCGAGGACCTGCGCAGCGAAGACACCCTGGCACGGATCGGCGGCGACGAGTTCGTGCTGCTGGTACAGCTCGGCGAGCCGGATGACGCCTTGCGCCTGGCGGCGCGGCAGGTGGGCCTGGTGTCCCGCTCGTTCCGCGTGGCCGACCACGACCTGCAGATTTCCGCCAGCATTGGCATCGCGGTGTACCCCGGCAATGGCCTGACCGCCCAGGAACTGCTGATGAACGCCGACGCGGCGATGTATCACGCCAAGGCCACCGGCAAGAACGGCTACAGCTTTTTCGATGCCTCGATGAACAGCAACGCCCGGCGCCAGCTGCAGCTGCTCCAGGATTTGCGCAATGCCCTGGAGCACAATCAGTTCCGCCTCTACTACCAGCCCAAGTTCGATGCCGGCAACGGGCGCCCGGTGGGGGCCGAGGCGCTGTTGCGCTGGGAGCATCCGCAGCACGGCTTGTTGCTGCCGGACAAGTTCATCGAACTGGCGGAGAAAAGCGGGCTGATCATCGCCATCGGCGATTGGGTGCTGCACGAGGCCTGCCGGCAGATGCGCCAGTGGTATGTCCAGGGCTATACCGACTGGCGCATCGCGGTGAACCTCTCGGCCTTGCAGTTCTGCCATGTGGGGCTGGTCAAGAGTGTGGCCCAGGCCCTTGAGAGCAATCAGTTGCCGGCCAACAACCTGACCCTGGAAATCACCGAGACGACGGCGATGAACGACGCCGATGTCAGCATGATCGTCCTGCAGCAGCTCTCGGACATGGGGGTGGACCTGTCCATCGACGATTTCGGCACCGGCTATTCGAGCCTGATGTACCTCAAGCGCCTGCCGGCCAACGAGCTGAAGATCGACCGTGGTTTCGTCCGTGACCTGGAGCACGACAGCGACGATGCCGCCATCGTCTCGGCGATCGTCGCCCTGGGCCAGGCCCTGGGCCTGCGCATCGTCGCCGAGGGGGTGGAGAGCGGGGTGCAGCAGAGCTTCCTTACCCAGTTGGGCTGCGACTCGCTGCAAGGCTATTACCTGGGCCACCCGCTACCGCCCGAGAGCTTCATGCAGGGTATCCAGCAGGCTGAACGCAAGGCCTGAGGCGATAGCCGGCGGTTGTCCCCGGTGGCGGGTGCTGTGATCCCGCAATAGCGGCTGATTGATGTCACTGCGGTTTTCATCGCTGCCTGTGGGGTGTTTAATGGCGGGCGTTGAAATGATCAGTCAGGGAGTCGGCAGTATGGACAAAGTCATCGTCATCACCGGTGGCGGGCGGGGAATCGGTGCGGCCACGGCATTGCTGGCCGCGCAGCAGGGTTTCAAGGTGTGCATCAATTACCAGGCCGACGAACAGGCGGCTCACCAGGTGCTGGAGCAGGTTCGCGCCCTGGGCGTCCAGGCCATCACTGTCCGGGCCGACGTCAGTATCGAAGATGAAGTCATTGGCTTGTTCCAACGGGTCGACAGCGAACTGGGCCGGGTCACCGCCCTGGTCAACAACGCCGGGACCGTGGGGCACAAGTCCCGTCTCGATGAAATGTCCGAATTCCGCATCCAGAAGATCATGAAGACCAATGTCATGGGGCCGATCCTCTGCGCCAAGCACGCCGTGCTGCGCATGTCGCCGCGCCATGGCGGCCAGGGCGGCAGCATCGTCAACGTCTCTTCGGTGGCGGCACGCCTGGGTTCTCCGGGCGAATATGTCGACTACGCCGCGTCCAAGGGCGCCCTGGATACCTTCACCATTGGCTTGTCCAAGGAAGTGGCGGGTGAGGGCATCCGCGTCAACGCGGTGCGCCCGGGCTACATCTACACCGACTTTCATGCCCTGAGCGGCGACGCCGACCGGGTCAGCAAACTGGAATCGGCGATTCCCATGGGCCGTGGCGGACGTCCCGACGAAGTGGCCGAAGCCATTCTCTGGCTGTTATCGGACAAAGCCTCCTACACCACCGGCAGCTTCATCGACCTGGGCGGCGGCCGCTGAGCCCCGACCTTGCGCACGCCTTCGCTGGCAAGCCAGCTCCTACAACCCCTGGGTGCTTGCGGTACAACCTGTAGGAGCCGGCTTGCCGGCGAAGAGGCCCTTGAGTCTTGCGCCGCACTTGCGGACGCCTTCGCTGGCAAGCCAGCTCCTACGGGTTCCTCAGCGGGCGCGCCGGCCGGGGCCGATCAACAGGGCCAGCAACAGCCCCAGCACGCTGATCCAAAAGCTCATCAATAACGGCGCCAGGTAGCCCAGGGTTTCCCCTGGGCGGGTGCAGCTGTAGCCAAATCCGTAGCCTTGTTCATGGGCCCAGACGCCCGGTGTGGCGCTCAGCTCCACAGGCGCCGAAGGCGCGGGCTGCTCCTCGGAGAACCCCAGGTTGGAATGGCTCGCGCTGCGCCTTTCCAGCTGCTCGATGGCCTGCAGTTGGGCGTCGTTGCAACGGCTCTGCGCCCAGTTGCCGACCACCACCAGGGTCGACAGCAACAGCAGCAGCGGCACCGGGTAATAACGCCGGGTGCGCAGCAGGGGCGCCACCACCAGCCCGGCCAGGAAACCCGCCAGCAGCAGATTGATCCAGAACCACGGGCCGCCTTCCCAGCTCGGCGGTATCAGCTGCACCAGCAGCGGCGGCAGCACAACGCGGGCGAACAGCAGGCACAGGGCGGCCGCGAGCAGGGTGGTCAGCAGGGTCTTGATCCAGGCTTTCATGGGCAATGCATAACCTTTAAGGAGGGGCGGCAAACGGGGCCTATCAGTGCCGCGCCAGCTATTGGGGCATCGGCGGTGGGGTAAAGTGCCGGGCGTATTCGAGCATCTCCCGGGGGAAGACCATGTGTTTCACCGCGCTGTCGTCCAGGCCGAACAGGTAGGCCACCGCCGCAGCTTCAAAGGCCCAGTAGCCGAAGTAGGAACCCTCGTCGCCGTACAGGTGGCTGTCGTGCCACGGGGCCTGTTCGAAGGCCTCGTACCACTGGTTGCAGTACTCCACCAGCAGCTCCCGGGGTTCCTCCGGGTCTTCGGTGTAGATGGCCCTGATCAGGGGTGTAGAGACGTGATGGAACCACTGGTCGACGTCTTCACGATCCGGCAGGTAGGCCTTGAGCAGGTCCTCGATCAGGGTGTCCTGGCCGCCAAAGCCGGCACGGTCCTGCAGTAGCACCAGACGCGGTAGCAGGTCGCTGCGTTGCAGCAGGATGCACAGGCTGATCACCTGGACATATTCCTCGTACTCGTCGGGGTAGTCTTCGATGTTCAGCGGCGCGATATCCGGCCGTTCTTCATAAACACCCATCTTGCGCTGGTAGTCCTCGTAGCCTTCGATCACCCCATCCAGCTCCCGGGCCAGTTGCTCCATGGGCGCACCGCCGGTGTAGCCCAGGATCAGGTGCTGCAGGCGCGCGCTGCGCACACTGGAGGCCTTGAGGGAGGCTTCCTGCTCGGGGCTGTCGGCCATCATCGAGTGGGTCTGCCAGTGCGCCTCTTCGCCGGCCAGGCTTTCGAGGAAGTCGTGGTACTGCTTGTGGCTGAGAAACACTTGTCTGCGGTTCATCTCGGTGCCGGGCCTCAGTAGACGGGAATCAGAGTGAAGGGAGCCTTGCGCTGCGAGGTTTCCAGCAGCAGGGTCGCCAGGTCGACTTCGGCGGGATCCAGGTCGAGCTGCTCCAGCTCTTCTTCCAACTGCTGTGGATCCGCGGGCAGGGCAACGATTGGCCGACGCAGGTAGGGGCGCGGGTCTTCGCCGTAGTAGACCTTCACCGGGCCCTCGGGGATGCCTTCCAGGCGGGCAAAACCTTCCTGGTCGAGGTTGCCCTCGGCTTGCGAGCCGTCACTGAACACCGCTCGGTAGGCGGCGCCGGACACCGGCTCCAGGTTCGGGTAGTGCAGGTTCAGCTCCAGCCAGTTGCCCTCACCGGTGAGGTGTTCCAGGCCCTGGTTGACGTCCTGGGCGAGGCTTGCGGCGTCGTGGGCGCCGGGTTGTGGCGCGGCGGTGATGGTCGTTGGGCGCGGTTCCAGGGACGACTGCGGCTTGGGCGCCAGGGCCGGGCCGCGGCTGTGGGCGGCGGCCGAGTTGTTGCGTTGCTCGGCGATCCACGGGGCGATGCGCTCTTGCACCGTCACCATTAGAAATTCGCTGTGTTCGCAGGCTTCGTTGAGGTTGTGCTGCACCAGGCGCTGCTGGGGCGTGAGGCCGTTGAAGGTGCTGGAGGCGCTGACGCCGCGGATGATCTCGGGCAGCTCTTCGGCCAGGCGCACAGGGTCCAGGCACTTTTCCAGCAGTTGTTCGGGGCTGGTTTTCAGGCGGCAGGCCTGCAGGGTGTGGCGAATCAGGTCGAAGAGCTTTTCGGCGTGGCGCTTTGGCGCGCGGTTGATCAGGCGCAGGAGGATCTTCAGGCCTTGTCCGGGGCCTGGGATCCAGCCGATCAGGGCCAGGGCCAAGTCGAAGAAGGCGTCTTCCTCGTCCTTGGGGTTGTTGATGGCGTCCAGTTCGAAGATCGCCTGGATGCAGTCGTAGGCGTTGAGTTCCTGGGTCAGCAGTGGCAGGCGGCCGAGTTCGATGGCCTTGAGCAGTTCGGCCTTGGCCTCTGGGTAGTCGTCGTAATACAGGTCTTCGACCATGACGTGTTCCTTTCCCTGGAAAATTGGAGTGCGGATGCTGAAGGAAACGAGGGGGTGGGGCAAGGGAGTTTGGTTATTTCATGGGGCGAGTGGGATGGGGGCATATCCGGTGCTGCGGGTGCGGCGGCTCAGGGCTTCGCTCATGCAGCGACTTGCTCTGGAAAGCCCGGAATGTGGATCGCTCCGTAGGAGCTGGCTTGCCAGCGAAGGCGTCCGCCAGGGCGACGCATGTCTTGCGGGCTTCTTCGCCGGCAAGCCGGCTCCTACAGGTGTGGGTGGGGCGGTTGTGTTCAGAAGGAGCGGATGATCCGCCCGAGGGTTTCCATGGCCTGTTCCGCGGCGTCGTTCCAGGGGCTGCCGTAGTTCAGGCGGATGCAGTTGCGAAAGCGCTGGGTCGGGGAAAAGATCGGCCCGGGGGCAATGCTGATGCCTTGGGCCAGGGCCATCTGGAACAGTTTCAGCGAGTCCATCTGCGGCGGCAGTTCCAGCCATAGGAAGTAGCCGCCCGCCGGCTGGCTGACCCGGGTCTGGGCCGGGAAGTAGCGGGCGATCGCCGCCAGCATGGCGCTCTGTTGTTCTTCCAGGGCGTAGCGCAGTTTGCGCAGGTGACGGTCGTAGCCGCCGTGCTGCAGGTAGTCGGCAATCGCCGCCTGGGCCGGCATCGAGGCGCACAGTGAGGTCATGAGTTTGAGCCGTTCGATCTTCTGCGCGTAACGCCCGGCCGCCACCCAGCCGATGCGGTAGCCCGGGGCCAGGCTCTTGGCGAAGGAGCCGCAGTGCATCACCAGGCCCTCGGTGTCGAAGGCCTTGGCCGGTTTCGGTGCCTGCTGGCCGTAGTACAGCTCGGCGTAGACGTCGTCTTCGATCAGCGGCACCTGGTGCTGGCGCAACAGCTCAACCAGTTCCTGCTTCTTGGCCTCGGGCATGCTCGCGCCCATGGGGTTCTGGAAGCTGGTCATGCACCAGCAGGCCTTGATCGGGTGCCGCTCCAGAGTCTGGGCCAGGACCCCAAGGTCGATGCCGTCCCGCGGGTGCACGGGAATTTCCACCGCCTTGAGCTTGAGCCGCTCCAGCACTTGCAGGCTGGCGTAGAAGGCCGGGGCCTCGATGGCTACCAGGTCGCCGGGTTCGGTCACCGCCTGCAGGCACAGGTTCAGCGCCTCCAGGGCGCCATTGGTGATCAGCAGCTCCTCCATGGGCAGCATCAGCCCGGCCACCATGTAGCGCAGGGCGATCTGCCGGCGCAGTTGCGGGTTGCCCGGGGACATGTCGGTGACCACCACCCGCGGGTCCATCTCGCGGCTGGCGCTGGCCAGGGAGCGGGACAGGCGTTGCAGGGGGAACAGGGTCGGGCTGGGGAACGCCGAGCCGAAGGGCACGGTGCTCGGATCCTTGATCGAGTCGAGCACCGAGAACACCAGTTCGCTGACATCGACTTCGGTGGATTCGTTGACTTCGCTGCTGATCACCGGCTCGGAGAACGGGCTCGGCGCGTGGGCGTTGACGAAGTAGCCGGAGCGCGGACGGGCGCGGATCAGGCCGCGGCGCTCCAGCAGGTAGTAGGCCTGGAACACCGTCGACGGGCTGACCCCGTAGGTCTGGCTGGCGTAGCGCACCGAGGGCACGCGCTGGCCAGGGCCCAGGACCCCGGAACGGATCAGTTCGGCGATGTCGTCGGCGAATTTTTCGTAGCGTTTCATCTGCGGGGCAAGATCCAGTCTGGTCATCGGGTCTAGGTGTTCAGATTCGCAAGGGAAGGCTCGACGGCCATGGTTGGGCCCATGGCGGTGTCGAGTACAGGGTTCCCGTGGCCGAGGGACGGTAGCAGGCTCCCTGGCCACGGCATTCTAGAGGCTCAGCGGTTCATCGGCGCAACAAAACGGCTCTTGGCGACGGCGTAGACGCTTGGCTCATCGCTGTCGGCGACCTTGAAGCTGATGGCCTGGGAGCTGCTCTGGGCACGGTCCTGGGTCATGGCCACCGAAACCGGCAGGTCGATGATTTCCCCCGGGGCCAGGCTCAGTTCGGTCTTGCCTTGCAGCTCGAAGCCATCGCCGTCCACTAGGGCCAGGCGGTAGTTCTGGCGTTCCTGGGTCTTGTTGATGATCTTCAGGCTGTAGATGTTCTCGATCTGCCCCATGGCGTTCTCGCGGAACAGGCCACGGTCCTTGCTCACGTCCAGGGACACCATCGGCCGTTGCACCAGGGCCAGCACCAGGGCGCCGATCATCACCAGCAGCACCGCGCTGTAGCCCACCAGGCGCGGCCGCAGCAGGTGGGTCTTGCCCCCTTGCAGCTGGTGTTCGGAGGTGTAGGCGATCAGGCCCCGGGCATAGCCCATCTTGTCCATGATCGAGTCGCAGGCGTCGATGCACGCCGCGCAGCCGATGCACTCCATCTGCAGACCGTCGCGGATGTCGATGCCGGTGGGGCAGACCTGCACGCACAACTGGCAGTCGATGCAGTCGCCCAGGCCGACATCGGCGGGCTTCACATCACGCTTGCGCGGGCCACGGCTTTCACCGCGCACCGGGTTGTAGGAGATGGTCAGGGTGTCCTTGTCGAACATCACGCTCTGGAAGCGGGCATAGGGGCACATGTGCATGCACACCGCTTCGCGCAGCCAGCCGGCGTTGATGTAGGTGGCCGCGGCGAAGAACAGCACCCAGAACAGGCTCAGGCCACCGATCTGCAGGGTCAGCAGTTCGTGGGCCAGGGGGCGGATCGGGGTGAAGTAGCCGACGAAGGTCAGGCCGGTGAGCAGGCTGATGCCCAGCCACAGGGTGTGCTTCATGGCCCGGCGGGCCAGCTTGTTCAGGCCCCAGGGCGCGGCTTGCAGCTTGATGCGCTGGTTACGCTCGCCTTCGGTGACCTTTTCGCACCACATGAACAGCCAGGTCCACGAGCTTTGCGGGCAGGTGTAGCCGCACCAGACCCGGCCGGCGAACACCGTGATGGCGAACAGGCCGAAGGCGCAGATGATCAGCAGCGCCGATAGGAGAATGAAGTCCTGGGGCCAGAAGGTCGCGCCGAAGATGTGGAACTTGCTTTCGGCCAGGTCCCAGAGCACCGCCTGGCGGCCACCCCAGTTCAACCAGACCGTGCCGAAGAACAGCAGGAACAGGAAACCCGCGCCGGTCATGCGCAGGGTACGGAACAAACCGGTGAAGCTGCGGGTGTAAACGTGTTTGTCGGTGGTCTTCGACTTCATCTGTTTAGGGGGTGAAGCTTCGAAGGTCTCTACTAATCGGACGGGGATTCTTTCGCTCATGGTCGTTCGCTCATCAGCCTCCATCAGGCCGGGCAACTATGACCACGGATCTGTTTGCATAACAGACTCAGGTATTTGATAAAAAACCGTATCAGATGAGCTTTTTCCGAGCCCCTGCGACAACTTGCTGCACCCCTCCGGCACCCCCGGGGATGGCCGCAAGGGCCTCTGGCACAGGCCTGTGCGGACAGCCCTGATCCAGGTCAGTCAAATCACCGAATCACCCGCGCTGGCCTGCAGATGGCGCTGGCTATGCTTGGAGCTCCAGCGGCGGCCGGGTAGCGGGCGGATCGCCCTTGGGCGGTGCGCTGGTGCCGGGCGGGTCCTGCTCGGGCGGCGGTGGCGGCTCGTTTTGGGGCAAGGGCGGCTGGTCGAGGTTCGGGTCGGGGGTTTCTGCCGGGATCGGGATATTCATCGCTATGGCCTCCTTTGTGCTTGTCGATGCACAGGCTCTTGCGGTGGACCCTGTGCGGACGGATTTGATTCCCGTCGCCTGGCCGAGCAATCGCGCTGAACTTTCGCCGCGGCCTGTGGCTCGGACACTAGGTGCATGGATTCACCGGGGTGCCGCCGACTCCACAACCAGAGCGTCTTGGACGTGTTAGAGGGGTGATGTTCGATGACTGCAGAGAAACCGACAGAACAGCACTGCCAGCAGGCGCAGCTGCCCTTGTCCGAGGCCTTGCTGCTGCCGCGGATCGCCATCGAGAACACCCGTCCGGTGCTCGATGGCGGGCAGTTCGCGGTCAAGGCGGTGGAGGGCCAGGAGGTCGAGGTCACGTGCAAGGTGTTCGCCGACGGTCACGAGCGGCTGGCGGTGCGCGTGCGCTGGCGCAACGAGCGCGAGGAGGTCTGGTTCAGCCAGGCCCTGGAGGATCAGGGCAACGATGGCTGGCTGGGGCGCTTCCCGGTGCCGGTGGTGGGCCGCTACCGCTTCTGCATCGAAGCCTGGATCGATCAGTTCGCCAGCTTCTGTCACGAACTGGAGAAAAAGCACCAGGCCGGGGTGCCGGTGAGCCTGGAGCTGCAGGAGGGGCGCAATCAGGTGCAGCAGGCCGCCGAACGCAGCGAGGGGCCGTTGCGCGAGCAATTGCTGGAATTGCGCCAGCAACTGGCCGGATTGCTGGAGGCCGAGCAGGTGGCGTTGTTTCTCGCTGAGCGCAGCTCCCGGCTGATGGCCGAGGCCGATCACCGTCCCTACCTGAGCCTGAGCCCCGAGTACCCGGTGGATGTGGAGCGCCAGCGCGCGCAGTTCGCCAGCTGGTACGAGCTGTTTCCCCGTTCGATCACCGATGATCCCCAGCGCCACGGTACTTTCGACGATGTCCATGGGCGGCTGTCGATGATCCATGACATGGGCTTCGACGTGCTGTACTTCCCGCCGATCCACCCCATTGGCCGCCGCCATCGCAAGGGCCGCAACAATGCCCTCAGCGCCGCGCCGGACGACCCCGGCAGCCCTTACGCGATTGGCAGCGAGGAGGGCGGTCACGAGGCCATCCATCCGCAACTGGGCAGCCTGGAGGACTTTCGCCGGCTGGTGGCCGCCGCCGCCGACCACGGCCTGGAAATCGCCCTGGACTTCGCCATCCAGTGCTCCCAGGACCATCCCTGGCTGACCGAGCATCCGGGCTGGTTCAACTGGCGGCCGGACGGCACCATCAAATACGCCGAGAACCCGCCGAAGAAGTACCAGGACATCGTCAATGTCGACTTCTATGCCGCCGAGGCCATCCCCGGTCTGTGGCTGGAACTGCGGGACATCGTCCTCGGCTGGGTCGAGGAGGGGGTCAAGCAGTTTCGCGTGGACAACCCCCACACCAAGCCGCTGCCGTTCTGGCAGTGGCTGATCGCCGATGTGCGCGGCCGGCACCCGGAGGTGATCTTCCTCGCCGAAGCCTTCACCACCCCGGCGATGATGGCGCGCCTGGGCAAGATCGGTTACTCCCAGAGCTACACCTACTTCACCTGGCGCAACACCAAGAGCGAGCTGGCCAGCTACTTCAGCGAGCTCAACCAGTCGCCGTGGCGCGAGTGTTTCCGGCCGAACTTCTTCGTCAACACCCCGGACATCAACCCGGGCTTTCTGCATGACTCCGGGCGCGCGGGCTTTCTCATCCGCGCGGTGCTGGCCAGCATGGGCTCCGGGCTCTGGGGCCTGTACTCCGGGTTCGAGCTCTGCGAGTCGGCGGCGCTGCCGGGCAAGGAGGAATACCTGGATTCGGAGAAATACCAGATCCGCCCCCGGGACTTCAGCGCCCCGGGCAACATCATTGCCGAGATCGCCCAGCTCAACCGCATCCGCCGGCAGAACCCGGCACTGCACAGCCACCTGGGGCTCAAGCTGTACAACGCCTGGAACGACCAGATCCTGTATTTCGGCAAGCGCAGCCGCGACGGCGGCAACTTCGTGCTGGTGGCGGTCAGCCTCGATCCGTTCAACCCGCAGGAGGCTCACTTCGAGCTGCCGCTGTGGGAAATGGGGCTGCCTGACGACGCCCAGACCCAGGGCGAAGACCTGATGAACGGCCACCGCTGGACCTGGCACGGCAAGACCCAGTTCATGCGCCTGGAACCGCCGCAGCCCTTCGGCATCTGGCGCATCAGTCCCCTGTAGGAGCCGGCTTGCCGGCGAACAGGCCTTTGAGCCTTGCGCCGGGCTGGCTGACGCCTTCGCTGGCGAGCCAGCTCCTGCGGTTGTCGTGGCGCATCGGCGGGTGCGTCGGCGCCCATTGATTTTTTCAGGAGTCGGACATGGCCAAGAAATCCCGCACCGCGACCTTCACCAAGGACCCGCTCTGGTACAAGGACGCAGTGATCTATCAGGTGCACGTGAAGTCGTTTTTCGATGCCAACAACGATGGAATCGGCGACTTTTCCGGGCTGATCGCCAAGCTCGACTACATCAGGGACCTGGGGGTCAACACCCTCTGGCTGTTGCCGTTCTACCCCTCGCCACGGCGCGACGATGGCTACGACATCGCCGAATACCGCGGGGTCAGCCCCGACTACGGCACCCTGGCCGACGTCCGGCGCTTTATCGCCGAGGCCCACAAGCGCGAGCTGCGGGTGATCAGCGAACTGGTGATCAACCACACCTCGGACCAGCACCCCTGGTTCCAGCGGGCGCGCAAGGCCAAACCGGGGTCGGCGGCGCGCAATTTCTATGTGTGGTCCGATGACGACCAGAAGTACGCCGGCACCCGGATCATCTTTCTCGACACCGAGAAGTCCAACTGGACCTGGGACCCGGTGGCCGGCCAGTACTTCTGGCACCGCTTCTATTCCCACCAGCCGGACCTCAACTTCGACAACCCCCAGGTGATGAAGGCGGTGCTGTCGGTGATGCGCTACTGGCTCGACATGGGCATCGACGGCCTGCGCCTGGACGCCATTCCCTACCTGATCGAGCGCGATGGCACCGACAACGAGAACCTTCCGGAAACCCACGACGTGCTCAAGCGCATTCGCGCCGAGATCGACGCCCACTACCCGGACCGCATGCTCCTGGCCGAGGCCAACCAGTGGCCCGAGGACACCCGGCTGTACTTCGGGCAGGCCGGCAACGGCGCCGACGGCGACGAGTGCCACATGGCCTTTCACTTCCCGCTGATGCCGCGCATGTACATGGCCCTGGCCCAGGAAGATCGCTTCCCGATCACCGATATCCTGCGCCAGACCCCGGAGATCCCGGCCCACTGCCAATGGGCGATCTTCTTGCGCAACCACGATGAGCTGACCCTGGAGATGGTCACCGACCAGGAGCGCGACTACCTGTGGAACTACTACGCCGCCGACCGCCGGGCACGGATCAACCTGGGTATCCGCCGGCGTCTGGCGCCGCTGATGGAGCGCGACCGGCGGCGCATCGAGCTGCTCAACAGCCTGCTGTTGTCGATGCCCGGCACGCCGACCCTGTATTACGGCGACGAGATCGGCATGGGCGACAACATCTACCTGGGGGACCGCGACGGCGTGCGCACGCCGATGCAGTGGTCCATCGACCGCAATGGCGGTTTCTCCCGGGCCGACCCGGCCAGCCTGGTGCTGCCGCCGATCATGGATCCGCTGTATGGCTATCAGTCGGTCAATGTCGAGACTCAGTCCGGCGATCCTCACTCCCTGCTCAACTGGACCCGGCGCATGCTGGCGGTGCGCAAGCAATCCAGGGCCTTTGGCCGTGGCAGCCTGAAGATGCTGTCGCCGAGCAACCGACGGATCCTGGCCTACACCCGGGAATACACCGACGCCGACGGCCATCAGCAAATCATCCTGTGCGTGGCCAACGTCTCGCGCAGTGCCCAGGCTGCGGAACTGGACCTGTCGGCATTCGCTGGCAGGGTTCCGGTGGAAATGCTCGGCGGCAATGCCTTCCCGCCCATCGGCCAGTTGCCCTTTCTGCTGACCCTGGCGCCCTACGGTTTCTACTGGTTCGTCCTGGCCGCCGAGCAGCAGATGCCCAGCTGGCACGTGGAGCCGGCGCAGAGCCTGCCGGACTTTTGCACCCTGGTGCTGAAAAAACGCCTCGAAGAATTGCTCGAAGCACCGTCGCGCACCACCCTGGAGCACGAAGTGCTGCCCCTCTGGCTGCCCAAGCGCCGCTGGTTCGCCGGCAAGGACGGCGCCCTGCAGGCGCTGCGCATCGCCTACGCCGTGCGCTTCGGCGACCCTCGGCATCCGGTGCTGCTCGGCGAGATCGAGGTCAGCCGCGACGGCCAGTCCGAGCGCTATCAGTTGCCCTTCGGCCTGCTCGGTGAAGAGCCTTCCGGCAGTGCCTTGGCCCAGCAACTGGCCATGGCCCGGGTGCGCCGCGGGCGCCAGGTCGGGCTGATCACCGATGCCTTCGTTCTCGACAGTTTCGTGCGCGACGTGCTCCAGGCCCTGCAGGCCCGCACCCGGCTGACAAGCGAGGCCGGGCAGATCCGCTTCGAGGGCAGCCCGGCCCTGGACGGGCTGGGCCTGGGGGCCGAGTCCGAGGTGCGCTACCTGTCGGCGGAGCAGTCCAACAGTTCGGTGGTGGTGGGTGGCAGCCTGGTGCTCAAGCTGCTGCGCCGGGTGTCCGCCGGCGTGCATCCGGAACTGGAAATGGGCGCCTTCCTCACCCGTGCCGGGTTCGGCCATATTTCGCCCTTGCTGGGCTCGGTGGTGCGCCGTGATGAGCAGGGCGAGGATCATCTGCTGATGATCGCCCAGGGCTACCTGAGCAATCAGGGGGATGCCTGGGAGTGGACCCAGAACAACCTGGAACGGGCCATCCGCGATGAGCTGGCGGACGCCATGTCCGAGCAGGAGCAGCATTACCACGCCCTTGGCGAACTGCGGCAGTTTGCCGGGCTGCTGGGCCGGCGCCTGGGAGAAATGCACCTGTTGCTGGCGGCCCCGGGCAGCGGCCCGGACTTTGCACCGCAAGTGAGCACGCTCAAGGACACCCAGGCCTGGAATCGGCAGGTGGCCGGGCAAGTGGAACGAGGGTTGCAGTTGCTCACGCAGCATCAAGGTGCACTGAGCACCCAGGACCGGCAGTGGGTGAGTCGATTGTTGCAGCACAAGGCGCAGATCCTCGGTCATATCCGGCAGTTGGCCAAACAGCTGGTGGGTGGCCTGCGCATCCGGGTCCATGGCGACTTGCACCTGGGCCAGGTGCTGGTGGTCAAGGGCGACGCCTACCTGATCGACTTCGAGGGCGAGCCGGCGCGGTCCCTGGCCGAGCGCCGGGGCAAGCACAGTCCGTACAAGGACGTCAGCGGGGTGTTGCGCTCCTTCGACTATGCCGCGGCCATGGCCCGCGAGGCGCCGCTGGTCGATGGCTCGCCGGCGGCCGCGGCGGCGCGGGAGCGGGTGCTGCGGCGTTACCTGGAGCAAGCGCGGCAGGCCTTTGTCCAGGCGTATCGGCTGGCGACGGCTACGCTTGCCCATGGCTGGCAGGAACCGGGCGCCGCGGATGCCGCCCAGGCCCTGTTCAGCCTGGAAAAGGCCGCCTATGAGGTGGCCTATGAAGCGCAAAACCGGCCCACCTGGCTGCACGTGCCTTTGCACGGCCTGGTGGGGTTGTTGAGTGAGCTGCAAGCTTTTTCCGAACTTGAGCGTGGTGGAGAGCAGTCATGAGTGTCTCGAACAAGGAACAGGGAAAGCCCACAGCGGCATTGCTGCCCTCGGCCAAGGCCATCGAAGCCCTGGTACGGGCGGAACATCAGGACCCGTTCGCCATTCTCGGCCCTCACGGCGACGGCGCCGGCGGCCAGTTCATCCGCGCCTTTGTGCCCGGGGCGCTGAGTGTTCAGGTACTGGACCGGGATCAGCAGCAGGTGCTGGGCAGCCTGCAGGCCGCCGAGGCGCCGGGGCTGTTTGTCGGGCATTTCGACGACTGCCGGGCCTACCTGCTGCGGGTGCAGTGGGCCGGTGGCGAGCAGGTCAGCGAGGATCCCTACAGCTTCGGCCCATTGCTGGGGGAGATGGACCTGTACCTGTTCGCCGAAGGCAATCACCGCGATCTGAGCGCCTGTCTCGGAGCCCAGGTGATGTGCGTGGACGGCGTCGCCGGGGTGCGCTTCGCGGTCTGGGCGCCCAATGCCCGGCGCGTCTCGGTGGTGGGGGATTTCAATATCTGGGACGGGCGCCGTCACCCGATGCGCCTGCGCCATCCCTCCGGGGTCTGGGAGCTGTTCATCCCACGGCTGCAGGCCGGCGAAGCCTACAAGTACGAGATTCTCGGAGCCCAGGGCATCCTGCCGCTCAAGGCCGATCCCATGGCCCTAGCCACGCAACTGCCGCCGGATACCGCCTCGCGGGTCGCCGAGCCGCTGGATTTCGACTGGCAGGACCAGTCGTGGATGGCGCAACGCGGCCAGTTGCAGCGGCCCGACGCGGCACTGTCGATCTACGAGCTGCACGCCGGCTCCTGGCAGTGCGAGGTGGACGACCTGGGGGAGGTGGCCCGCCAATACAGCTGGGCCGAGCTGGCCGAGCGGCTGATTCCCTACGTCAAGGACCTGGGCTTCACCCATATCGAACTGATGCCGATCATGGAGCATCCCTTCGGCGGCTCCTGGGGCTACCAGCCGCTGTCGCAGTTCGCCCCCAGCGCCCGCTATGGCAGCCCGCGGGATTTCGCCGCCTTTGTCGATGCCTGCCACCGGGCGCAGCTCGGGGTGATCCTCGACTGGGTGCCGGCGCATTTTCCCACCGATGCCCACGGCCTGGCGCAATTCGACGGCACCGCACTGTATGAATACGGCAATCCCCTGGAAGGTTTCCATCAGGACTGGGACACCCTGATCTACAACCTCGGGCGCAGCGAAGTGCACGGTTTCATGCTGGCTTCGGCGCTGCACTGGCTCAAGCACTTCCACGTCGACGGCCTGCGGGTGGACGCCGTGGCCTCGATGCTCTACCGCGACTATTCGCGCAAGGCCGGGGAATGGGTGCCCAACCGCCATGGCGGTCGCGAGAACCTGGAGGCCATCGATTTTCTGCGCCACCTCAACGACGTGGTGGCTCTGGAAGCGCCAGGGGCCCTGGTGATCGCCGAAGAGTCCACGGCCTGGCCCGGGGTCAGTCGGCCCACCGACCAGGGCGGCCTGGGCTTTGCCTACAAATGGAACATGGGCTGGATGCACGATTCGTTGCACTACATCCAGCAGGACCCGGTGTACCGCGCCCATCACCACAACGAGCTGAGTTTCGGCCTGGTATACGCCTGGTCCGAACGCTTCATCCTGCCGATCTCCCATGACGAGGTGGTGCACGGCAAACATTCGCTGATCGACAAGATGCCCGGCGACCGCTGGCAGAAGTTCGCCAACCTGCGGGCCTACCTGAGCTTCATGTGGACCCATCCGGGCAAGAAGCTGCTGTTCATGGGCTGCGAGTTCGGCCAGTGGCGCGAGTGGAACCATGATCAGCAACTGGACTGGTACCTGTTGCAGTACCCCGAGCACCGTGGGGTGCAAAGGCTGGTGAAGGACCTCAACCAGCTGTATCGCCAGTACCCGGCGCTGCATGACCAGGACCACGTGCCCCAGGGCTTCCAATGGCTGATTGGCGATGACGCGATCAACAGCGTCTATGCCTGGCTGCGCTGGAGCCGCAATGGCGAACCGTTGCTGGTGGTGGCCAACTTCACTCCGGTGCCGCGCCAGGCCTACCGGGTCGGCGTGCCCCAGGCCGGGCGCTGGAGCGAACTGCTCAACAGCGATTCGCAGCTGTATGCCGGCTCCAACTATGGCAACGGCGGCGAGGCGTTCAGCGAAGAGCAGGGCAGCCATGGCCAGGCCCTGTCCCTGGTGCTCAACCTGCCGCCCCTGGCGGTCCTGGTCCTGCGTCCCGACACCGGCAATACCCCGTAGAAGCGGGTCATTGCCCGCGCAACCGTGGCTTGCCGGCAAGCAGGCCACACTCTACATCAGGATGATCTCGTAGGGCAGGCGCAGGCGTTCCAGCAGCACCGGCGACAGCGAAGGCTCCAGGCCGATCTCCGGCTCGCCCTGCAACTGGCTGGCATAGGCGTGGGCGGCATGCCGCTTGCGGGCCACGGTCCAGGTGTCCAGGCGCAGCTTGCGGGCCCGTTGCCAGGGGATCTGATGCTCCTCCCGCGACGACCAGTGCCAGGCCCACAGCGGAATTTCGTAAAAGCGCGCGCCCACCAGGGCCGCCGCCTTGGCGGTCGCTCGGCCGACCGCCTCGTGATCGAGGTTGCCGTCGGCGCGCCAGGTGCTGAACACCACATCGCTGTCGCGCAGGTAGCGGCTGATGAAGGGCACCAGCTGCTGCTCGCGCCCGCTCAGGGCGTTGTCGGCAAAGCCGCCGCGAATCCACTTCAGGCTGTGCAGCGGCAAGCCCAGGCGGCGCAGGGCTTCGGCGCTTTCCTGGGGGCGAAACACGCTGAGGCGGCGCTTGGGCCAGCGTTCCGAACCCGGGTGGCTGGCGCTGCCGTCGCTGATGGAGATCAACTGCAAAGGGTGGCCGTGATGGGCCAGTACCTGCAGCAGTCCGCCGCTGGCGACCACCTCGTCTCCGGGGTGGGGGGCGACGATCACCGCCCGTGAGCCTGGCGGCACCAGATTGGCCAGGTTGATGGCCGGGACCTCGGCCAGTTGGCGGGCGCTGTTCCATATCTGGCTGGGCCAGCTGCTGTCTATTGCGGGTATGGCTTTCATGAAGTGTCACGTCCCTGTTGGTCGGGTCACGGCCTGGGCGGTTGAACAACCGTCGAGTCATGCCCTGGGTTTGTCCGCACGCTGATTCCATGGCATCTGCCTCAGCGTGAAGTACCGGCGCCCCATCCCTTTGGGGCGCCGCGATCCGAGGCTCATCATACACGTCCTGAAACCGCCCACGCAGGGGCGGCCCAGGCTCGTTGCAACATTACGAACCCTGTCACAGGGTAGACGGCAATTGTTCCCCCGAGGAGGCCATGAGACGAACGTCGTGCTTTGTTTCAGCGCCCTGCAAGGCTGCACCAGGCTTTACCGGGCATCGCCAAAGCCGCCCGGGGGCGGCGGGGAGCCCCAGGTGGTGCCGGGGGCGAAGGCGCAGTAAGGCTTGCGGGTCGATTTCAGTCCTCTTCCTCGTGCTGCAACTCGAACAGCAGCAGCGAACGCCCGGTCACCGAATAGCTGTGGCCGAAGGCGAAGCGCTCCTGGCCGTGCACCGCTGGCTGATGGGTGTCGAGCATGCAGCTCCAGAACTCGCCGGCCGGAACCTCGGGCAGGCGGAAATTGACGATGTCGTGATGGGCATTGACCACCAGCAGCAGCGTGGCGTCGGCCCCGGGGCGCAGGATCCCGGTTTCCTGGGCGCGGCCGTCCAGCAGCATGCCCAGGCAACGGCCGTGGGGGTCTTGCCATTGTTCGGTGCTCATCTCGTTGCCGTCCGGGGCCAGCCAGGTGACGTCCTTGACCCCGAGGTCTTCGTTGTAGCTGCCCACCAGGAAGCGCCCGCGACGCAGGATCGGGTAGTTCAGGCGCAGTTTGATCAGGCGCTTGACGAACTTGAGCAGCGCCTTGCCGTCGGCGTCCAGCTCCCAGTTGACCCAGCCGATCTCGCTGTCCTGGCAGTAGGCGTTGTTGTTGCCGTGCTGGGTGCGGGCGAACTCATCGCCGGCCACCAGCATCGGCGTGCCCTGGGCCAAGAGCAGGGTGGCGAAGAAGTTGCGCATCTGGCGCAGGCGCAGGGCGTTGATCTCGGGGTCGTCGGTGGGGCCTTCGACGCCATGGTTCCAGGACAGGTTGTTGTCGCTGCCGTCCTGGTTGTTCTCGTCGTTGGCCTGGTTGTGCTTGTCGTTGTAGGACACCAGGTCACGCAGGGTGAAACCGTCGTGGGCGGTGACGAAGTTGACCGAAGCGTAGGGCCGGCGGCCGCGCTGGTTGAACATCTCGCCGGAGGCGGTCATGCGCCCGGCGAAGCCCGCCAACTGGCCGTCGTCGCCTTTCCAGAAGGCGCGCACGGTGTCGCGGAAACGGTCGTTCCATTCCACCCAGCCCGGCGGGAAGCGGCCCACCTGATAACCGCCGGGGCCGCAGTCCCAGGGCTCGGCGATCAACTTGACCTGGCGCAGCACCGGGTCCTGGCGGCAGGCCACGAGGAAGCTGTGGCGCTCGTCGAAACCCGTGTGGTAACGGCCGAGGATGGTTGCCAGGTCGAAGCGGAAGCCGTCCACGTGCATTTCCGTGGCCCAGTAGCGCAGGGAGTCGGTGACCATCTGCAGCACGCAGGGATGACTCAGGTCCAGGGTGTTGCCGGTGCCCGAATCGTTGATGTAAAAGCGCTTGTCGTCGGGCATCAGGCGGTAGTAGGAGGCGTTGTCGATGCCGCGCATGGACAGGGTCGGGCCTTGTTCGTTGCCTTCGGCGGTGTGGTTGTAGACCACGTCCAGCAGCACTTCCAGCCCGGCCTCGTGCAGGTGCGCGACCATTTCCTTGAATTCGGCGATCTTGCCGCTGGCCAGGTAGCGTGGGTCCGGGGCGAAGAAGGCGATGCTGTTGTAGCCCCAGTAGTTGGTCATGCCCTTGTGCAGCAGGTGCTGATCGTTGACGAAGGCGTGGATCGGCAGCAGCTCCACCGACGACACCCCCAGCTTGCGGATGTGCTCCAGCACCTCGTCGACCATCAGCCCGGCAAAACTGCCCCGCAGGTGCTCCGGCACCGCGGGGTGGCGCATGGTGAAGCCGCGCACATGAGTCTCGTAGATCAGGGTCTTGTCCCAGGGCACCTTGATCTGCTGGTCATGGCCCCAGGTGTGGGCCGGATCGATGACCTTGCACTTGGGCACGAAGGGCGCGCTGTCGCGCTCATCGAAACTCAGGTCGGCGTCCGGGTGACCGATGGTGTAGCCGAACAGCGCCTCGGACCATTTCAGTTCCCCCACCAGTTGCTTGGCATAGGGGTCGATCAGCAGTTTGTTGGGGTTGAAGCGGTGGCCGTTGGCCGGGTCGTAGGGGCCATGCACCCGGTAGCCGTAGATCAGCCCCGGGTGCGCGTCGGGCAGGTAGCCGTGGAAGATCTCGTCGGTGTATTCCGGCAGTTCGATACGTTCCAGTTCCACCTCACCGGTGGCGTCGAACAGGCACAGTTCAACCCGCGTGGCGTTGGCCGAGAACAGCGCGAAGTTGACGCCCAGGCCATCCCAGGTGGCGCCCAGGGGGAAGGGCAGGCCTTCACGGATGCGCGAGGGTTCGTGTTCGGGAGTCTGCTTGGATCGGCTCATGGTTGCTCCTGCAGGTCTGATGACAAGGGCTGATACCGGTGTTCCCCTACCCGTGTTCCCCCGACTTTTTCCGGGCCAAGCAAGCCCCTCGTGGCGCCAGGACGCGCCACTGGTCGACGGTGGTCAACGGGTTGGCAATGGCGTCAGTGGGCGGGTGGCTTGCGCGGGGCCCGAGGTTTCTTCGGCGCCGGCTTCTCGCCCGGAGGCAGGACCACGGCGGCGGCCGGCTTGGCCTTGGGCTTGGCGGCGGTCCGGGTCCTGGGCTTGGCGACCTTGGCCGGGGGCGGCGGCGCCAGGGCTTCGGCCTCGGCCAGCTTGCGCGCCATCTCCCAGTGCCGGGCTTCCTGGCCGTGGGGTTGGCCTTCCGATTCCCAGATCTGATAGGCGAATTCACGAATGCGTTTGTCGTCGGTACTCATCGCAATGCTCCTGGGCTGGACTCAATGTTGAATCAATAGGTTGAGCGGAAAGTCGTGCAATACCGCGCTGATCAGCAACTCCTTATGGGGTGTGACTGCTCCGGTTGAAAAAAGTCCATTCATGTTGCGGCGCGAGGCGGTGAACGGTAGTTGCACCCGGGTATCGCCCCATCGTTGTGCATCGACCATGGGCACTGCGCTGTCATCCAGCAGCGCGGCGACCTGGATCGGCACTATCACCACCAGCCGTTGCTCGCGGTACTCGCGCATGAAGGCCAGAACCCGTCCCGCCTCCTGGCCGAGTACCGGCAAGGGCCGGTAGTGGCCGCGCCGGAACAGCTCCGGATACTGGCTGCGCAGGCCCAGGGCCCGGGCGATCAGGCCTTGCTTGATGCGTCCGTCGCGCCAGCCGGCCAGCCACTTTCGGGGATCGCGCAGGCGGTTCAGCGCCTGTTGCCGGGCCCCGTAGTCCACCGGCCGGCGGTTGTCCGGATCCACCAGGCTGAAGTCCCAAAACTCGTTGCCCTGATACAGGTCCGGCACCCCTGGCACCGTCATGCGCAGCAAAGTTTGCGCCAGGCTGTTGAGGGCGCCGGCGGGAGCGATGGCATTCACCGCGTCGGCGATCGAGCGGCGCAAGGGCCGGCCCTCGGGTGCGCACAGCAGGCTGTCGATAAACCCTTGCACGGCCTCTTCGTATTCCAGGTTCGGCGCGGCCCAGCTGCTGTGCAGCTTGGCCTCGCGCAGAGCCTTGAGCTGCCATTGGCCGATTCGCCGGGCGTAGTCGGCCAGGGCCGGTTGATCATCTGCCTGCAGGTCCAGGGGCCAACTGCCCAGGAGGATCTGGTACAGGATCAGCTCATCCGCCGCCGATGGTCCCTCGCGGCCTTGGCGCAGGGGCTCGGCCAGCGGCCGCCAGGCCTGCACCTGGCGCACGTACCAGGCGGCGCGCTCGCTGAGCACCGCCAGGCGCGCGCGACTGTCCTCGCCGCGCTTGTGGTCGTGGGTGGCGCTGGTCAGCAGATTGTCGGGGAACTGCGCCAGGCGTTGTTCGCAGGCGCTGTGAAAGGCTGCCGGCGGCGCGCTGAACTGCTCGGTATTGAAGCCCACGTCATTGCGTGCCAGGAGCACCGCCGAGCGATAGAACGCGGTGTCCTCCACCGCCTTGGCCGCTGTCGGCGAGGTCAGTTGCTGGAAACGCACGCAGGCGTGGCGCAGCAGTTTGCGTGGGCGGCCCGGCGGTTGCTGGCGCCAGCTCTGGCCGCCGAGCCAGCGCTCCAGGTAATCGAGCACCGGCCAGTCGGCTTCGCCCAGGCTGGCGCGCGCGCCCTGCAGGGCCTGCTGGAACACCCGCTGGTCCTGGGGGCCGCGGCCTCGGGCGCTGATGTAGGTGCGATACACCGGGAAGTGCACGATCAGCTCCTGCAGTGCCCGGCGGATGGCGCCCAGGGTCAGGTCGCGGCTCATCAGGTCCAGGCGTGCCACTTGCAGCAGGGCCTGGGCCACGCTCTCGAAGTCGCCGGCCAGCGAGCCGTTGAGGATCTGCTGACGAGCCAGCAGCGCTTCCCGGGCAAACTGCGCCGGCCGCCGACTGTGCCGGCTCCACAGTTCGGCCAGCAGTGGCCGGCCCGTGGCGGCCTGTTGCAGCAGCGACAGCTGGTTCATGAATTCGTAGCCGGTGCTGCCGTCCACCTGCCAGTCGCGGGCCAGGGTTTCGTCGGCGCCGAGGATCTTTTCGACGTAGATCGGCAGGTGCTGGCCGGGGCGCAGGCCCTCGACCCGGCGCCGCAGCTTGCGGCAGTAGCCTCGGGGATCGGCCAGGCCGTCGATATGGTCGATGCGCAGGCCGTCCACCAGGCCTTCCTCGATCAACTGGAAGATCTTGGCGTGAGTGGCTTCGAACACCGCCGGGCGCTCGACACGCAGGCCGCCCAGCTCGTTGACGTCGAAAAAGCGCCGCCAGTTGATGTCGTCGGCGGCGGTGCGCCAGCTGGCCAGCCGGTAATGCTGGCGCTCCAGCAACTGATGCAGGCGGCTCAGGCCTTCGGGCTGCCGCCCGTCGTAGCCTTGCAACCGCAGGGTGAGCGCTTGGCGCAGCGCCGGCTGTTGCAGCAGGCGCGCCAGGGCCTGCTGCAGGGGCCGGGCCTGGGCGTGAGCATCGTCGCGCAAGCGCAGGGCGCCGAAGGCGTCGGCCAGGGCCTTGAGTTCGGCCGCGGCCGCCGCAGCCAGAGGCGGTTCGACCCGTAGCAGCTCCCCGTAGTCGGCGGGGCAGATAGGAAAGCGATGCTCGTGGTGTTGCACATGAAAGCCCGCCAGATCCTCGTCCAGCTGCAATGGCAGGCTGCCTTGCTGCAGCGCCACGCCGTAGTCACTGGCCAGAAAGGGCAGCAGCAACTGGCCTTGCAGCAGCGGGTCGGGGGAGTGCCACTGGATATCGAAGAACTCGCCGTAGGGGCTCCGGCGCCCCCACTGCAACAGGTCCAGCCACCAGGGGTTGTCGCTGCCGCCCACCGCCATGTGGTTGGAGACGATGTCGAGGATCAGGCCCATGCCATTGGCGCGCAAGGCGCTCACCAGGCGCCTGAGGGCCGCTTCGCCACCCAGCTCCGGGTTGACCCGGGTCGGGTCGACCACGTCGTAGCCGTGCATCGATCCGGCCCGGGCGCACAGCAGCGGCGAGGCATACAGGTGGCTGATGCCCAGGCGGGCGAAGTAGGGCACCAGGGGTACGGCGTCGTCGAGGCTGAAACCCTGGTGAAACTGCAGGCGCAGGGTGGCACGCAGCGGGGGCAGGGTGCTTGGGCTCATCGGTCACGCTCGAGGGCTTGCTGCCGGGCACAGGCCAGCAGTTCCAGGCGCCGGGCGGCGTCGCTGTCCTCCAGCAGGCGGCGGCTCGCGCTGGCCAGGCGCCGGCGCCAGTTGGGATGGCTGTCGAGGGTGCCGGGCAGGTTGGCCTGTTCATCGATGCCCAGGGCGTCTTCCAGGGGCAGCAGCACCAGCGGCGCCCGGGTATGGCCGAGAAAGCGCACGGCTGCGTCGATCACCTGCTCGGTTTCGTGGCAGTCCTGGCGAAAGTTCTGCGGGTCCCGGGCCAGGGCCTGGCGCAGGCCGTCACGCTCGCGCTGGCGATGGTCGGCCCATTGCCGGGCGCCGTGTTCGTCCACCAGGCCCAGGCGCAGGTTCCAGTCGATGTCGCGGCCCTGCCACCAGCCATTGAGGGTCGGCAGGTCGTGGGTGCTGGTGGTGGCCAGGGCGTTGTCCGGCCAGTCGAGGATCGGCCTGAAGTGGCAGCCGTGGTCCTGTTCGAACAGCAGCACGCGCATGCCGAGCATGGCCCGGGCGGCGAGCTTGTCGCGCAGGCCGTCGGGCACCGTGCCCAGGTCTTCGCCGAGCACGATGGCCTGATGGCGGTGGGATTCCAGGGTCAGCAGGCGCAGCAGGTCGTCCACTGGGTAGTTGAGGTAGGCGCCGTCGCTGGGCGGCGCGCCCAGGGGAATCACCCACAGGCGTTGCAGGCCCATGACATGGTCGATGCGCAGCCCGCCGGCGTGAGCGAAGTTGGCCCGTAGCATCTCGATAAAGGCAAGAAAGCCGTGGCGCTGCAGTCCCTCGGGGGAGAAGGCGCAGATGCCCCAGCCCTGGCCCTGGCGATTGAGCACGTCCGGTGGTGCGCCCACGGTCAGGGACGCCAGCAGCTGGTCCTGGCGGCTCCAGGCCTGGCTGCCGCCGCCGTCGGCGCCCACTGCCAGGTCGGCGATCAGACCGATGCCCATGCCGCCGCTGCGGGCCGCGCTCTGCGCCCGTTCCAGGCCGCGGGCGATCAGCCACTGGCAGAAAGCGTGAAAGCCGATTTCCTCGGCATGCTCCTGGGCAAACCGGGCCAGGGCCGGGCTGGCCGGGTTGCGCCACTGTTCTGGCCAGTGGCGCCAGTCCAGGTCTTCGCCACGGGCCGCTCGCTGGGCCTGTATGGCTTCGAAGCGGCAGTGGTTTTCCAGGGCTTCGCCGGCGGCCCGGCGATAGCTGGCGAAGTCCTCGTGCAGCGGGTGCTGGCCGTGACAGAAACCCTCATACAGGGCCCGCAATGCCAGTTGCTTGGCCTTGGCGGCCTGAGGCCAGTCGATCAGTGGCGCATGTTCCAGGGCCTGCAGCTGTTCGCCGAGGCCGCAGGACTGGATGGCGGAGCGCCAGGCCCGGTCCCCGAGAATGGCCGCCGGCGCGGCGTACAGGCTGTTGAGAAACAGCCGGCTGGAGGGCGAATAGGGGCTGTAGCGCTGGGGATCGGCGGCGAACATGGCGTGCAGCGGGCTGATGGCCAGGGCGTCGGCGCCGCGCTCGGCGGCCTGGCGGGCCAGGTCTTCCAGGGCCTGGGTATCGCCAAAGCCGCCATCCCCGGGGCGCCGCAGGGCATACAACTGTACCGCCAGGCCCCAGGCACGGGGCGTGGCCTGGTCCACGGCGTCGGCCACGCTGTAGCAGCGTTCGGGGGCTACGGCGAGGACGAAGTGTTCGTCGACCACCTGTATCCCGTGGTAGCCCACGGGCAGCACACCGGGCAGCACGCCGGCCTCATCCAGGGACAGCGACAGCTGGCTGCCGTCTTCCAGCTGAATGGCGCAAAGCGTGTGCGCCGCAAAGTAGCGGGCCAGATCCAGCCCCTGGCCGACGTCGACGGTGAGCAGCGGCGGCAGGTGGCGACTCTGTTGCAGTTGCTGCAATCGCTCCAGGCTGTGGCGGATTTCCTGGTCGTTGCCGGCCGGGTGGCCCAGGCCCGCCAGCACGGCCCGCAAGACCCGGGGCTCGACCTTCTGCCCACGGCCGTTGGCATCGATCCAATCCACGGCCAGGCCGGCGCGGCTGGCCAGCAGTTCCAGTTGCGCATCGCTCATCGGCGTTCTCCATCAGGGGCTGTCGGGGCAAGCATGTCGTCCAGTTGCACCACCACGCTGAAGGCCGGCAGCCAGCCCTGGCGCCAGTGGTCGAGGCTGTGGGGCGGGTGTTCGAACCAGAGTTGCCCCGGGGGCTCGGGCGCCAGCTCGACCCGGTGCGGGCTCAGGTTGAGGTCGATGCGCAGGCGGCTGCCATCCCCCAGGCGCCAGCATGCGCTGAGGGCGCCCTCGGCCAGAACCCGGGTGCCCAGGGCCCGGGCGGCGGGCAGGCGCGGGAGCAACTGGCGATGGCGGATCTGCAGCAGGCTGCGGTACAGCGCCCGGGTCGCGGCGGCCTGGTCGGAGCGAGGCTGCGGCCGCGAGGCCTGGAAGGTCGAAAGGGCGTTGGGGTCGGGGATGCGCTGGCGCTGCTGGGCATCGGCAAAGGCCCCGAAGGCGGCGAACTCGTTGCGCCGGCCCTCGCGCACCGCTTCGGCCAGTGGCCCCTGATGACTGGTGAAGAACAGGAAGGGTTCCTCGGCGCCGACCTCGTCGCCCATGAACAGCAGCGGAATCATCGGTGACAGCAGCAACAGCGCTGTCGCGGCGTGCAGGGCCTGGGGCGGTACCAGCTGGTTGAGGCGCTCGCCGAAGGCCCGGTTGCCGATCTGGTCGTGGTTCTGCAGGAATAGCACGAAAGCACTGGGGGGCAGGTGGCCGCTGGGTTCGCCGCGGGCCTTGCCGTGGCGGTCGGCATGGCCCTGGAAGGCGAAGCCCTGGCTCAGGCAGCGGGCCAGTTGCGTGGTCGGGTCGTCGGCGAAGTCGGCGTAGTAGGCCTCGGTTTCCCCGGTCAACAGCACGTGCAGGGCGTTGTGGCCATCATCGTTCCACTGGGCATCGAAGCCCTGTTGCAGCAGGCTGGCCTGATTGCGTTCGTTCTCCAGGTTGAGCCACACATGGCGCTCGGGAGGCACGGCCTGGCGTACCCGTTGGGCCAGTTCGAGGAGAAAGTCCGGGTCGTCGATGGCGTGTACCGCGTCCAGGCGCAAGCCGTCGAAGCGGTATTCCAGAAGCCACATCAGCGCGTTGTCGATAAAGAAGTCGCGTACCGGGCGGCGGCGAAAGTCGATGGCCGCGCCCCAGGGGGTGTGCCGGTCCTGGCGAAAGAAGCCCTTGGCGTAGTGCGGCAGGTAGTTGCCGTCGGGGCCAAAGTGGTTGTAGACCACGTCGAGAATCACCGCCAGGCCCAGGCCGTGGGCGCAGTCGATTAGCGCCTTGAGCGCTTCGGGCGGGCCGTAGGAGGCTTCCGGCGCATAGGGCAGAACCCCGTCGTAACCCCAGTTGCGCGCGCCGGGGAACTCCGCCAGGGGCATCAGCTCGATGGCGGTCACCCCCAGTTCCACCAGGCCCGGCAAGGCTTGTTGCACCGCCTGGTAGCCGCCCATGACCCCCACGTGCAGCTCGTAGATCACCGCTTCGTGCCAGGGCCGGCCAGCCCAGGCGGGGTGCTGCCACTGATAGGCATCGGCGGCGACCACCCGGCTCGGGCCGTGGATGTCGCCGTCCTGGGCCCGGGACGCCGGGTCCGGCACCAGCAGCTGTTGGTCGATCCTGAAGCGGTAGCGGCTGCCCGCAGGACAGGGCGCCTGGAGCACGAACCAGCCATCGGCCTCGGCCTGCATGGGCAGCGACCGGCCCTGGTCGAGTTCGAGGCTGACGCTGCGCGCATCCGGGGCCCAGAGGGCGAAGCGGGTGCGCGCAGCGTCCAGGACAACCGCACCGTGGCGTGCAGGGGGGCTGAGTGACATGGCTGCCGGCCCCTACGACCTCGCGGCCTGTCCCAGGGCCTTGGCCACCAGTTGCTCATAGAGCTCGGCGTAGGGTTCCACCGCCTTGCACCAGTTGAACGGCGCCGCCATGGCCCGGCAGCGCATGGCATTGAGCAGCGCCGGGTAGGCGAACACCTTGAAGGCCCGGGTCAGGGCCTGCTGGTAGCTGGGGACCGTGGACTCGTCGAAGAGGAACCCGGTGACGCCATTGTCGATGGTGTCCGCCAGCCCGCCGGTGTTGCGCGCCACCGGCAGCGAGCCGAAACGCTGGGCGTACATCTGGCTCAGGCCGCAAGGCTCGTAGCGCGACGGCATGAGCAGGAAGTCGCTGCCGGCGAACATGCGCCGGGCGTCGGTTTCGTTGAAACCGATATGCACCCCGATGCGCCCGGGGAAGCGCCGGGCCAGGGCGCGCATGGATTGTTCTTCCTCCGGTTCGCCACGGCCGATGATGGCGATCTGGCCACCTGCTTGCACGATGAACTCGGCCACCGCCTCGGTCAGGTCCAGGCCCTTCTGGTAGACCAGCCGCGAAACCACGGCGAACAGCGGGCCATTGCTGGGGTCGAGGCCGAACATCTGCCGCACGTAGGCGGCATTGGCCGCCTTGCCTTGCCAATCGCCGATGCTGAAGGGGCGGAACAGGTGGTTGTCGGTGGCGGCGTCCCAGCTCTCGTCGATGCCATTGGGAATGCCGCTGAGCAGGCCCTGTTGGGTCTTGCTGGCCAGGAAGCCGTCCAGCCCGCAACCGAAGGCCGGGGTGGTGATTTCCCGGGCATAGGTGGCGCTGACCGTGGTGATGTGGCTGGCGTAGGCCATGCCGGCCTTGAGGAACGACAGCTTGCCGTAGAACTCCATGCCCTCCTGTTGCAGGGCGTGTTCGGGAATGCCCAGCTCCGGGCAGGAGGCCAGGCTGACCACCCCCTGGTAGGCCAGGTTGTGGATGGTGAACAGGGTGGGCGTGCGTTGTCCGCGCCAGTGCATGTAGGCCGGGGCCAGGCCGGCGGGCCAGTCGTGGGCGTGCACCAGATCGGGGCACCAGTGGATCTGCGCCAGGTTGGCGGCGATGTCGGCGGCGGCCAGTCCCAGGCGGGCGAAGCGAATATGGTTGTCGGGCCAGTCGCGGCCATTGTTGGCGCCGTAGGGCGTGCCTTCGCGCTCATAGAGTTCCGGGCAGATCAGCACGTAGATCACCAGGCCGTCGGGCATGTCCATGCGCCCGATCTTGCACGCCGGCAGCGCCGCGTGGCCGCCCAGCTCGCCGATGATGTGAATGGGGTTCTCGCTGTGCAGCACCTGGGGGTAGCCGGGGATCAGCACCCGCACATCGTGCAGGTGGGCCATGGCTCGGGGCAGGGCCGCAGATACATCGCCGAGGCCGCCGGTCTTGACCAGATCGGCGATTTCCGAAGTGACGAACAACACCCGCTTGCGGTTGGGATTTTGCCGGGCCAGCGGCAGCACCGTCTTGCTCCCCGAAGTCGGCTGGGCGGTGCGCTCATCGGCCTGCGGTTGAGGATGCTCTCCCTGAGTATTCAATACGGCGCTGATCATAGGTCTCTCCGGTTTTTATTGAAGTGCTGTCGGCCAAATCCTGTGGCCGGGCGCAAACGCACCACACATCGATCAGCCTGAGCTGCTCGAGCGCTGAAGCAGAAAGGGTGGAGGAGCCGTTGCAAGGAATGCACCAGTGGCAGCGACCCTACCTTTAACCTGACTCTGGGCCGAAGCGAAAAGTTTCGACTTTTTCAGTACCAAAGTGACCGGTCGGTCACGGGGCGAATTTCAGTCTAGGACACAACCTAGAGCGTCGCTGTGGTCCCTCGGGCTTTCCCCCGGGGGGCTGGCGGGAGCAGGGGGCTCTCCCGACGAAAGGTCGTGGCTGCACCGTCGGCGAGCGTGGCTGTCCAGCCTGCGGCGCGAAAACGGTGAGGCCCTGCCTGCGGCTGGTGCAGGGCCTGGGGCGCCTTGCCCGAAAATGGGCAGTGGCGGCTCAGTTGAGCAGGCGGATCGGCCGGCCGGCGTGCCAGGCCTGCAGGTCCTCGATCATCTGGCTGAAGAACAGCCGGTAGTTCTGCCGAGTGACGTAACCGATATGGGGCGTGGCCAGGACATTGGGCAGGTGCCGGAACGGATGCTCGGCGGGCAAGGGTTCTTCGGCGAACACGTCGAGGGCGGCTCCGGCCAGTCGGCCCTGTTCCAGGGCAGCGATCAACGCCGCCTCGTCGACGATCGGCCCCCGGGCGGTGTTGATCAGCAGGGCGTCGGGCTTCATCCAGGCCAGGGCTTGGGCGTCCACCAGGTGACGGCTGCGTTCACTGAGCACCAGGTGCACCGAGAGCACATCGGCCTGTTCGAACAGGGCTTGCTTGTCGACGTGGATCACCCCGGCGGCGGCCGCGCGTTCGGCGCTGAGGTTCTCGCTCCAGGCAATCACCCGCATGCCGAACACCTGACCGAACTGCGCTACCCGCTGGCCGATGTTGCCCAGGCCCAGCAGGCCCAGGGTCTTGCCGTGCAGATCGCCGCCCAGGCCCTGTTGCCAGTGGCCGGCACGCAGGGCATTGGCTTCGTTGAGCAGGTTGCGGGTCAGGGCCATGAGCAGGGCCCAGGTCAGTTCCGGGGCCGCCTGCCGATAGCTGTCGCTGCCGCAGACCTGGATCCCCAGGGCCTTGGCGGCCTCAAGGTCGATGGCGGCGTTGCGCATGCCGCCGGTCAGCAGCAACTTGAGTCGGGGCAGGCGTTGCAGCAGATCGGCGTCGAACAGCGTGCGCTCGCGCATCACGCAGATCACCTGGAACGGCAGCAGGCGCTGCACCAGAAGCTCGCGCTGGCCGGGGTAGTCATGCAGGAAGCTGACCTGGCCGATGCCCTGCAGCACCGACCAGTCCACCACCTCGCGGGCCACGTCTTGCCAATCGTCGATTACCGCAATCTGCAGCGTCATGTTCGGGCTCCTGATTCGGGGGACGGATCAAGCGGCCCGGTGGGGCCTGCTGAGGTTGCCGATCATGGCGCAGATTTGTGGCCATGCGCACGCGGATATTCATCGGCGCCGGCCTGTCGGCAAGTAGGTCGCGGGAGGCGGATGGCCAGGCCGCTAGGGGCTGGCCGTCAAGTGCCCGGGCTGGCCAGCCAGCCCAGGGTCAGCCACACCAATACGGCGTAGCGGGCGCCCTTGGCCAGGCTGACCAGCAGCAGGAATCGCTTGAGGGGCTCGCCCATGACGCCGGCTACCAGGGTCAGCGGGTCGCCGATCAGTGGCATCCAGCTCAGCAGCAGCGACCAGTGGCCATAGCGCTGGTAGTGCCGGCGGGCTCGTTCCAGGTGCCGCAGGCCGACGGGGAACCAGCGGCGCTCCTTGTACTGTTCCAGGCGACGGCCCAGCCACCAGTTGACCAGCGAGCCCAGCACATTGCCCAGGGTTGCCACCAGCCACAGCCCGAGCACGCTCAACTGGCCGTTGTGCAGCAGGCCCACCAGCAGCGCTTCCGATTGCATGGGCAGCAGGGTGGCGGCGGCGAAGGCCGCCAGGAACAGCCCGAGGTAGGCGCCGAGGATCAACGGGCGGGGTAGTCCGCCACCAGCACATCCCGGCCATCGCGGGTCAGGCCGATGATCTGGAAGGCTTCGGCGCCCATGCCGTCCACCTCCATGCCGGGGGAGCCCATGGGCATGCCTGGGGCCGCGATGCCCAGCAGGTCGTCGCGTTTGCGCAGGGCCAGCACCTGTTCGGCCGGCACATGGCCCTCGACGAACTTGCCGTCGATGACCGCGGTGTGGCAGGAGCCCAGGCGCGGTGCCACGCCCAGGCGCTGCTTGACCGCGCTCATGTCGGCCTCGACGTGATCGCGGACGTTGAAGCCGTTGGCCTGCAAATGCTCGATCCACTTCTTGCAGCAGCCACAGTTGGCGTCCCGGTGGACATCGATGTCGATGCTGCCGGCGGCCTGGGCCAGTGAGGTGATGAACAGGGCGGACAGGGCCGCCAGACGCAGTCTGTGTTTCATGGAATATCTCGTGTGGGTACGCGGGCCAATGCCGGGTGCGGCGCATTTTTGCGGTTTTTGCCGGTTTGCGGCACGCGCGTATGTATCAAGGTGATACAAAACCGCTGCGCGGGCTTGGGACCTGTTGCCCCGGCGGCTTGTTGGAAGGCCCTGCATGCCGATAGAGTCCCGCAGGTTTGGCAAGCTTAATCGGCGCCGGCTGTCAGCAACCTGAGGTCTGGGTTACAGATTTGTCAGGTGGACTGGCAGCCAGGGCGAACCATCTTATACAGGGCCGGGCGCACGGCCCGCGGCACACCAGCGAGGCTCCATGAAACCCTACCTGACGTTGTTGTTCCTGCTGTTGTTGGCCACTCCGGCGCTGGCCGAATACAGCGCCCAGGAGCAGGAGAACCGGCGCAATGTGCTGGCGTTCTATCAACTGGCCCTGAACGACAAGGACTTCGCCGCTGCCCGACCTTACCTGGGCGCGCACTACATTCAGCACAATCCGGCCGTGGCGGATGGCATCGAGGGCTTTCGGACCTTCATCGAATTTCTCAAGCAGCACTACCCGCAATCGCGCAGCGAGATCAAACGCCTGTTCGTCGATGGCGACTTCGTGATCGTGCATGTGCGCAACACCGGCCGCGAACCGGGGGTGGTCAAGTCGATCATCGATATCTATCGCCTGGAGCAGGGCAAGATCGTCGAGCATTGGGACACCAGCCAGGTGTTGCCGGACAAGGCCGCCAACGCCAACGGCGCCTTCTGATCAGCCGGCCGTGGCTTCCAGGCGTTGCTTGAGATTGCCCAGGGCCTGGGCCGACAGCTGCTCCATGCGTGGGCCCAGGCCGCTCAGATGCAGGTCGGTGGAGAACGCCAGGGTACGCTGCAGCAGTGTGCCGTCCCCCTGTTTGCTCAACTGGTAGCGAAGCGAGCCATCCAGCGCGGCGGAACTGAACAGGACCTTGAACTCCTTGGGAAACAGCGCGACCAGCACCCGGTAGCTCGTGGGGATCTGCACCCCCAGCAGGTTCATGGTTTCACTGAAGCGATGGCCGGCCGGCAGCGAACCGCCGAGCCCGGTGTCGGCCCGCAGGCTGCACGGGTGCCATTCCGGCCAGCGGTCCGGCTGGCTCAGGTAGTAGTAGACGGTGTCGATGCCGGCCCGGATGTACAGCTCGTGGCGGATCTGTTCCTGCAATAGATGTGATTGGCGCTGGCCCATGACGCACCCCACTTCCTTGTGACCGGAGCCTCCAATATAGTCCCGCCGCCGGGGCCTGCCAGCGGCGGCGGGCAGCCGTTCAGCGGACTTTGAAGCGGCTCATCAGATGGCTGACCTGGGCATTGGCCTGCAGCAGGCTCTGGGTATTGCTTTCGCCGGCCCGGGCGCTTTCCACCAGTTCCTCGACCATGTGTCGGATGCTCACCATGCTGCGGTTGATCTCCTCGGTCACTGCGCTCTGCTGCTCGGCGGCGGTGGCGATCTGGGTGCTGAGGCTGTTGATCTGGCTCACCGAATCGGCCATCTGGTCAAGGCCGCTGTTGACCCGCGCGGTGGCGTCCGCCGCCGATTGGCAACTGGCCTGGGTGTTCTCCATGGCGCTGACCGAGGAACTGACGCCCTGGCTCAGGCGGCTGAGCATTTCGTTGATCTGCGAGGTGCTGTCCTGGGTCCGCGCCGCCAATGCCCGGACTTCGTCGGCAACCACCGCGAAGCCGCGTCCTTGCTCTCCGGCCCGGGCCGCCTCGATGGCGGCGTTGAGGGCCAGCAGGTTGGTCTGTCCGGCGATGTCGCCGATCACCCCGAGGATTTCGGTGATGCGCTGGGCATCGGCCTGCATGGCTTCGACCTTGTGGGTGGCATCGGCCACTTCGTCGATCAGGGCGATGACGCTGCCGGAGGCCTGGCCCACCACCACCCGCGAATGCTCGGCATGCTCGTTGGCGCGGCGGGTGAAGTCCGCAGTCTGTGCGGCGTTGGCCGCGACGCTCTCGGCGGTGCTGCTCATCTGCGTGATGGCGGTCACGGTCTGGTCGGTTTCCGAAGCGTGACGCAGCAGGATCTGCTGGCTGTGGGTCGAGCTCTGTTGCAACTGCACCAGGCTGCCGGCCATGGCGTCGGTGGCCTGGGTCACTTCGCCGATCATCGTCTGCAGGTACTGGATGAAGTGGTTGACCGAATGGCCGATGGCGCCAAGCTCGTCTTCGGCGCGGATCACGATGCGTCGGGTCAGGTCGGCATCACCGGTGGCCAGGGCATCGATGTTGCCCTTGAGGATCTTCATCCGTTGCACCAGTTGACGGATCGCATAGACCTGCAACAGCACCAGCAGGATCACCATGGGGATCTGCAACAGGCTCAGGGTGCTCAGTACATCGTCGCGCTGGGCGGTGATCTGCTGGGTGGGTAGGGTACTGGCGAGGAACCAGGGAGTGCCTTCGATGGCGCGCATGAAGAAGGTGCTGGGCACCCCGGCGTTATCGAATTCGAGGCGCTGGGGGCCCTTGTCACGCTGCTCCAGCGCGGCCTGGATCCGGGCGGCGAAGGGCGAGGCGGCGGCCAGTTCGCGAATGTTCTTGAGGACGATCGGGCCACTGATGCGTGAGCTGTTGCTGATGATCTTGCCGTCGGCCTCGACGATCAGCATCTGCGCGTTGAGTTCCTTTTCCTGGCGGGCCACCAGGTCGTTGAAGAAGCCCAGGGTCACGTCGATGGTGGCCACGCCCCAGGGCTGGCCGTCGCGGCGGATGGCCATGGCGCAGTTGGTCCGCGGTTCGGCGCTGGCGTCGTCCTTGTAGGCCGCGGCCCAGGCGCACTGGCCGGGAGCAGTCTGCATGCCGCCCTGGTACCAGGACTGGTCGTAGTAATTGGGGGCCGGGTCGCTGTTCCAGAAGGTGTTGACCACCAGCTTGCCGGAGGCGTCGCGGTGCCAGAAGGTGCTGTGCTTGTTGCGGCCCGGGGTGCGCTGGCCCGGCAGGGGCCAGATGCCGCCACCGAAGACTTTCTGCTCGCCGTACTGGTCCACCAGCCCCGGCAGGACCCGGTCGATGCTGTCGCTGTCGAGCAGGGGAATGGTCTGGGTGATGCTGCGCTGCTGGGCCTGGACCTTGTTCAGTTCGCCCTGGATGTGTTCCGCCACTTCGGCGATGCGGTTCAGGGCCACCTGTTCTTCGGTGTGGCGCAGCTTGGGCGCGACCAACTGACTGATGCCCACGACGGTGAGTACCAGCATCAGGACAATGAACAGGACCAGAAACAACGTGTAGCGGGTTTGAATGGTGCGCAAAGCGGGCATGGGACCTGTCCTTTCCGAGCGTTTCTTATTTTTCGGGGGGGAGCCGTGTCAGGGCATCCACAGGATGTCGGCGCGGTTTTTCAGCTCTTTAGTACGATCGTCCAAAAAAGTCGCGGTGGGTTTAAAAACCACGATCGGCGCTGGTTGGCAAAGGCGCCGGGCGGGGGTGAAAAGCCTCGATCAGAGCAGGAAAAGATGACGGTTCGAGCATGGCCGACCCTCCGTCCACCCTTTAAATCGGGCCTTTGGGCGAAATGTGTCGAGTTTGTACAGAAATTGTAAATTGTCGAAATAAAGCGTTGTTGCCGGGCTCCCTCGGCGTTGATACTGGCGCCCATTCAGATGATTCAACACGGCTTCCACCCAGTTTCAGGTACCCCATCAGAGCTTTCGAAGTCTGGCGGTCGACAGGTGAAACAGGGGGATCGGCAAGCCGGACTACAGGAGTGTCAGCATGGCAATCGGATACGTTGGAGGCTGGACCAGCAAGGCGGGTCTGTTGGTACAGGAAGGTGGCGGCAGTTCCTCCAAACCGGTTTCGCAGAGCGCCAAGGTGCGGCAGATGTTGAGCCTGGTGGGCAGCAACCCCACGGTGCTGGACATCCGCAAGATGGACCAGTTGAAACTGCACAAGCAGATCAAGGGCTTCGATCCGACCAACGTGACCACCAAGTCCCTGGGCAGCATGAGCACCTTTTTGAAGAACAATGGCCTGATTTCCGATGTCACCGCGCTGAATCTGCTCAACGCCGGCGACAAGTTCGATCGCTTCGGCATTCCGAAGAACCCGGACGAGCCCTTCAATGCGCTGGAATACTTCGCCATGAAGCTCGATGACATCCAGAACAACAACATCAAGGGCAACAAGTACGCCAACTACCTGGTGCCCGAGTACAAGAAGGCCATCTACGTGCTGCAGAGCCTGCAGAACTACGGCAAGGGCAACGGCACCACGGTGACCGACAAGAACGTTTCCGCCAAAGCCTGATTGCAGTACGCCTGCGCGCTCGCTCAGCGAGCGCGCAGGTTGTCGGCTTCAGCGCGTCAGCAGCGCCATGACCTCTTCGGGATAGCGATTGCCCGCCGTGTTGCCCGGGCTGAAGATCTGCTCCAGCGACGCCAGCTCCTGCGCACTCAAGCGCACCTCCAGTGCCCCCAGGTTTTCCTCCAGATAGCGCCGTTGCTTGGTTCCGGGAATCGGAATCAGGTAGTCGCCCTGTGCCAGTACCCAGGCCAGGGCCAGTTGCCCGGCAGTGACCTGCTTGTCCGCCGCCAGTTGCTGCACCTGTTGCACCAGTTGCAGGTTGCGCTGGAAGTTCTGCCCCTGGAAACGCGGGCTCAGGCGCCGGTAGTCGTCGGCGGCAAAATCGTCCGGGCTTTGCAGGGCGCCGGTGAGAAAACCCCGGCCCAGGGGGCTGTAGGGCACGAAGGCAATTCCCAGGCGTTGGCAGGCGGCGAGGCAGCCGTTGTCTTCCTGATCTCGGCTCCACAACGAATATTCGCTTTGCAGGGCGCTGATGGGATGCACCTTGTGCGCCCGTTCCAGGGTCGCGGCCGAGGCTTCGCTGAGGCCCAGATAGCGCACCTTGCCGGCCTGGACCAGCTCGGCCATGGCGCCGACCGTCTCCTCGATGGCCACCTGCGGGTCGACCCGGTGCAGGTAATACAGGTCCAGGGTGTCCACGCCGAGGCGACGCAGGCTGCCGTCGATGGAGGCGCGCACGTAGTCCGGGCGGCCATTGACGCCGCGGGCCGTGGCGTCGCCCGGATCGCGGACGATGCCGAACTTGCTGGCCAGGAACACCTGCTGGCGTTTGCCGCGAATCGCCTGGCCGATGAGTTCTTCGTTGCTGTGGGGGCCATACATGTCGGCGGTGTCCAACAGGTTGATCCCCAGTTCCAGGGCGCGGTGCAGGGTGGCGATGGCTTCCCGGGGATCGCTGCCTGGGGCGTAGAAGTCGCTCATGCCCATGCAGCCCAGGCCGATGGCGGAAACCTGTGGACCGTTATGACCCAGTTGTCGAGTGTGCATCGGTGATTGCTCCGGTGAGTGGGGAAGAGCATGCAGTTTGCTACTCGACAAAAAACCGATAAACAGGCTAAAAACGCTATCACTATTGGTGTTTTCTAAATAATCGCGAGCCTGTGTTCCATGGACCGTTTTAATGCCATGCGCGTCTTCACCCGCATCGTCGAGCTTGGCGGCTTTGCCCGCGCCGCCGACGACCTGCAAATGCCCCGGGCTTCGGTGACCATCCTGATCAAGCAGCTGGAAGCTCACCTGGGGGTGCAACTGCTGCACCGCACCACCCGCCAGGTCAGCCCGACCCTGGACGGCGCCGCCTATTATCGGCGCTGCCTGCAACTGCTGGCGGACCTGGAGGAAACCGAGGCGGCGTTTTCCCTGACCCGGCACCATCCCCGGGGGCTGTTGCGCATCGACATGCCGGTGGGCATCGGTCGCCTGATGGTGATTCCGGCGTTGCCGGAATTCTCCGCCCGCTACCCGTTGATCGAGCTGGAAATCGGCCTCAATGACCGTCCGGTGGACCTGATCCGCGAAGGCGTCGATTGCGCCCTGCGTGGCGGCCCGACGCTGGACGAGAGTCTGGTGGCGCGGCCGCTGGTGCAATTGCAGCAGGTGACGTGCGCCAGCCCCGGCTACCTGCGCCAGCGGGGAATTCCACGGTCCCCGGCAGAGCTGGAGGGGCATCAGATGGTGGAGTACTTCTCCAGCGTCAGCGGCAAGCGCTACGGCCTGGAGTTCTTCGTTGACGGCCAGTTGCGCCAGATGCAGTTGCCCAAGCAGGTGGCGGTCAACAGCGCCGACGGTTACCTGGCGGCCTGCGAGGCCGGTTACGGGCTGGTGCAGACCCCGTACTACAACGTTGCCCGGCAGTTGCAGGCCGGCCTGCTGCAGGAGGTGCTGCAGGATTGCCCGGCGCCGACGCTGCCCTTGACCGCGCTGTATCCGCCCCAGCGCCATCTGTCGACCCGGGTGCGGGTGCTGGTCGACTGGCTGGTGGAGCTGTTCGCCCGCCCCGGCAACCTGACCTCGCGTCCCTGAAACCGCCGGTCCTGGCAGCAAAACGCCCGCGACGGGGCGGGCGTTGGTGGTGGGCGATGCGCTGCGGCCGATGGATTGGCCGCATGTCTCAGCGGTGGTAGTAGCCGGGGCCGCCGTCGTAGTAACGATGATGGCCGCCATCGCGGGGCATGATGATGCAGCCAGACAGGGTCAGGATGGCCAGCAGGGGAATCAGCAGCGTGATTCGACGAAACATTTATCAATCCTCAAGGGGCACGGAAAACGCAGCAGGCCGGCAAGGAAGCAAAATCTTCTTGGCGCCTGTACCATGTGACCCCGATTTCCCCGGCCCATCCCCAAATCCTGGTATGTGCTTGGCATCGACCTTGATACACGGCGGATACATTTTCAGCTTCAGGACCCCGCAATGACCCAGTCACAACGCTTGAAATACTCGATTCTGATTTCCCTGGTGGTACTGGGGACCATGCTTGGCCTTTCCTACCTGCAGAACCATGGCTTCATCAGCGAAAAACTCTTTCAGTACATCGCCATTGGCGTGGCGGTGGTCGTGGTGGTGATCAATGGCGTGATGCGCCGCAAGGTCAAGCCCTGAGCCGCCGGCGGCCTCAGGAGAGGCCGTCGAGCACCGCTGCGGCCTGCTGGTGCAGGCTGTAGCTCTTGTCTGCATTGAGGGTCAACACGCCCTCGCTGCACAGGCGCTTCAACACTTCCCGGACACTGAGAAACGACAGCGGAATGTCCAGTTCCAGCAATTGGCTGTGGATTCCGCGCACGCCCAGGGAGCGCTCGCTCTGGGCGGCGGTGAGCAGGGCGTCGATGACTTTCAGGCGAATCAGACTGGTGCGCAGGCCAAAGCTCTTCAGCAGCTGCTTGATGCGTTCGTTGCTGTTGCGCTCGGCGCTGCGGCTGAAGGCGCCGGCATTCAGCGCAGGCGGGTTGTTCACGGGGGTGCCATCCATTGGCAGTTGCGGGTTGTACATGCAAGAACTCCTTATCAGAGCCTGATCAGGAAAAGAATGATGGGTGCTCTAAGTACTAGACGAGCGAGGGTGACCAATCATGAGGCCCAGAATGTAGAAAAATTGTCAGTATCGAGTCACTGACATGTGATGACCGCAGCGGCCGGCGTTGTGGGCTTAAATTTTTTCCCCGGTCTTCGTCTTTATGGGCAGGCAGGCGCCGGTTGATCCGTGCGCGGCTGGATTCCCAGACTGGCGGCATTGCCGTACCCCGCCTGCGCACCAGTCCTGGTTGTGTTTTTTTGTATCAGGAGTCGGTGTGATCATTTCCAGGCAATTTCCGCATTTAGCCCTTGTCGCCGCGTTGCTGAGCCTCGGTTGTGGCGTTCAGGCACAGGCACAGCCGGACCCGGTCCGGGCCGAGATCCGCCGCACCAGCTTTGGTGTGCCGCATATCCGTGCCGCCGATGAGCGCGGACTGGGCTATGGCATCGGTTACGCCTATGCCCAGGACAATCTGTGCCTGCTGGCCAATGAAGTGCTGACGGTCAACGCCGAGCGTTCCAGGTATTTCGGTGCGCAGGGCCAGACCCCGGAGCAGCGCGACAATCTGGCCAGCGATGTGTTTTTCAGCTGGCTGAACAGCCCCGAGGCGGTGGCGGCTTTCTGGCAGGCGCAGACCCCGGCGCTGCGCGAACGCATGCAGGGTTATGTCGAAGGTTTCAACCGGCAGTTGCTTGAGCGCCGCGCTCAGGGCTTGCCGGAGCAGTGCCAGGGCGATTGGCTGCGGCCGCTGACCAGCGCCGACCTGGTGAAGCTGACCCGACGCCTGCTGGTCGAGGGCGGTGCCGGCCAGTTCGTCGAGGCCCTGGCCCTGGCCGCGCCCCCGGGAGACGCTGCCCAGGCGGCCTTGAGCCCCAGGCAGTGGCAACTGGCGGCGAGCCGGCAACAGGCTTTCGCCCTGGACCGGGGCAGCAACGCGGTGGCGGTGGGTGGCGAGCGTTCCTTCAATGGTCGCGGTCTGCTGCTGGCCAACCCGCACTTTCCCTGGGTCGGCGGCATGCGCTTCTATCAGATGCACCTGACCATCCCCGGCCAGCTGGATGTGATGGGCGCCGCCTTGCCCGGCCTGCCGCTGATCAACATCGGCTTCAACCAGCACCTGGCCTGGACCCACACCGTGGATGCGTCCAAGCACTTCACCCTGTACCGCCTGCAACTGGACCCCAAGGACCCGACCCGCTACCTGCTGGACGGTCGCTCGCTACCAATGCAGCGTCAGGTAGTGACGGTGCAGGGCAAAGGTGCGGACGGCAGTGTGCAACCCCAGTCGCGCACCCTCTACAGCTCGGTGTTCGGCCCCGTGGTGCAATGGCCGGGGGAGCTGGACTGGAACCGCCAGTACGCCTACAGCCTGCGCGACGCCAACCTCGACAACAGCCGCGTGCTGGCCCAGTGGTACGCGATGAATCAGGCCGGCAGCGTGACCGACCTGCAAGACCGCGTGCACCGGTTGCAGGGCATTCCCTGGGTCAACACCCTGGCGGTGGACGACCAGGGCCGTGCGCTGTACATGAACCAGTCGGTGGTGCCCAACGTGACCCAGGCCAAGCTGGCGCAGTGCAGCGATCCACGGGCCGGAACCCAGGTGATCGTCCTCGACGGATCGCGCAGCGCCTGTGCCTGGGACATCGATCCGGCCGCGGCGCAGCCGGGGATCTTCGCCGCCAGCCAGCTGCCGCAACTGGCGCGCAACGACTACCTGCAGCACGCCAACGATTCGGCCTGGATGGTCAACCCGGCGGCGCCGCTGCAAGGCTTCTCGCCGGTGATCAGCCAGCAGGACGTGCCGCTGAAGATGCGCGCGCGTTTCGCTCTGGAGCGCCTGGGCCGGATGCAGCAGATAAGGGCGGCCGACCTGCTGCACATGGTCAGCGACAACCAGGTGTACCTGGCCGGCCTGGTGATGCCGGACCTGCTGCAGTTCTGTGCGCAGGACCTGGGCGCCGATGCCCGGCAGCTGGCGCGGCTGTGTGGCAGCCTCGCCTCCTGGGACCGCAGTGCCGGTCTGCACAGCGGCCTGGGCCTGGTGTATTTCCAGAGCATCATGCAGCCGCTGTTGCAGAGCCCCGATATCTGGCGGGTGGCTTTCGATGCCAGGGACCCGCAGCACACGCCGCGGGGCCTGGCCATCGGCCGCGAACCGGTGGCCCGGGCCCTGCGTGCAGCCATGCTGGCAGCGGCGCAGGAGGTGGACGCCGCCGGGCTGGCGGATGACGTGCGCTGGGGCCAGTTGCAGCAGGTGAGCCGGGGCGGGCGGCCGACTCCGGTGCCCGGTGGCCCGGAAAGCCTGGGGGTGTACAACGCCATCCAGAGCGTGCCGGGGGACGACGGCAAGCGCGAGGTGGTGAGCGGCACCAGCTACCTGAATGTGGTCAGTTTCGATGAGCACGGGCCGCGGGCCCTGGGGTTGCTGGCGTTCTCCCTGTCCAGCGACCCGGCCTCGGCGCATTTTCGCGACCAGACCGAGGCGTTTGCCGCCAACCAGTGGCAGGCGCTGCCCTTTACCGAGGCGCAGATCCGCGCCGACGGCCAGTATCAGGTGCAACGGATCCAGGAGCCGCGCCGGGAGCCTGAGTCGATGCTCGCGCAGTGAGTGTCAGTCAGTGAATCGAGGCCGCCCCGGGAACCGGGCGGCCTTCAGCTGTTTGGCGGCGACTGGGGCAGGGCGTTGATCACCGGGTTACCCTGGCGATTGCGCGTCAGGTACACCGGCAGCACCTTGGGCAGCGAGGTCAGCAGGCTCTTGATCTCCCGGGTGTTGTAGATGCCGCCGACGCGGATGTTGCCGGTCTGGCTGTCAGCCAGCTGTACCGGGCTGTCCAGATAGCGATTGATCAGCGGCAGGGCCTCGGTGAGGGACAGGTTGTCCAGCACCAGCTTGCCGCTGCGCCAGGCCAGGGAACTGTCGTTGCTGTAGGTCTGGCTGATCTGCGGTGCGTAGTCGCCTTCCTGGTAGCGGGCCTGCATGCCGGGCTCCAGGCGGAACCCCTCGCCGGGCTGGGCGGTATTGCTGTTGACCAGCACCGAGCCCTGCAGCAGGGTGACCCGCACCTGATCTTCATACATCCACACGTTGAACTGGGTGCCAGTGACCTTGACCTGGCCGCGGGCGGCCTTGACCACGAAAGGATGAGCGCTGTCATGGCTGACCTTGAAGAAGGCCTCGCCCTTGTTCAGGGTGACCCGGCGCTGGTCCTTGTAGTTGCTGTAGGTCAGGGCGCTGCCCAGGTTCAGCTCGACCTGGCTGCCATCGGCCAGGGTCACGCTGCGCAGGCTGTCGCCGGCTTCGAAGCGTTCGTAGGACGAGGGCAGCCAACCCAGTTCCCAGCCGCTGTAGGCGGCCAGGGGCAGGGCACACAGGGCAATGGCCGCGGCCAGGCCGTAACGTTGCCAGCTGCGTCGTGGCGCCGGCTGGGGCGCCGGGGTCGACATGGCGGAGGGTGGCAGTTGATCGGCCACTTCCCAGATTTCCCGCATGGCCTGGTATTCGAAGGCGTGCAGTGGGTCGGCATCATGCCATTGCTGAAAGGCCAGGCGCTCGGCATCGCTGCAGTCTGCTTCGTGCAGGCGCATGCACCATTGCGCCGCAGCCTGGGTAATGGCGTCGTACTCGGCTTCTGAGAGGATCTGTTGGCTCATTGACTCTTCCTGATTTCGCGCATTCTACCCTTCGCGACAAGCCTTGGAGAACAACCATGATGGCGATTGCCCAGTCATCTGGGGTGAATTTCGCCCACGATGCCCTTTGTCAGGCGCTGGGAACCGGGCTGCGGATGTCGCCGCAAGGGAGGATTCTGGCACCTTCCCTGCAAGCTTCAGACGGTGGTTGACAGGGTTGCGGCTGGTCGTTGTTTAATCGCCAGTCACGTCCTGTTGCCCCCTCCAATAACTACTCTGGAGCTTCAGATGTCTGCCTCGTCCCCGGTTGTTGATACTCCCTGCGAATACCTGTCTTACCCGGCTCTGGTGCAGTTGCTGGAGTCGATTTTCCTGGGCCACGGCTGTCGCGCCGAGGTCGCCCGTTGCCTGGCCGAGAACTGCGCCGGCGCCGAGCGTGACGGCGCCCACAGTCATGGCGTGTTCCGTATTCCCGGCTACGTCTCGACCCTGGCCAGTGGCTGGGTCAATGGCCAGGCGCAGCCGATGGTGGAAGATGTCGCCGCAGCCTTTGTCCGGGTCGATGCCGACAATGGCTTTGCCCAGCCGGCCCTGGCGGCGGCCCGCGAGCTGCTGGTGCACAAGGCCCGGGAGGCCGGGATTGCCGTCCTGGCGATCCGCAACTCGCACCATTTCGCCGCACTCTGGCCGGATGTCGAACCTTTTGCCGAAGAAGGGCTGGTGGCCTTGAGCGTGGTCAACAGCATGACCTGCGTGGTGCCCCATGGGGCCGATCGGCCGTTGTTCGGCACCAACCCGATTGCCTTCGCCGCGCCCCAGGCCCAGGGCCAGCCGATTGTCTTCGACCTGGCCACCAGCGCCATTGCCCACGGCGATGTGCAGATTGCCGCGCGCGAGGGCAAGCGCCTGCCCCTGGGCATCGGCGTCGACAGCCTGGGGCAGCCGACCCAGGACCCCAAGGCGATCCTCGAAGGCGGGGCGCTGCTGCCCTTTGGCGGGCACAAGGGCTCGGCGCTGTCGATGATGGTGGAGTTGTTGGCCGCGGCGCTGACTGGCGGACATTTCTCTTTCGAATTCGACTGGTCCAATCATCCCGGGGCCAAGACGCCCTGGACCGGGCAGTTACTGATTGTCATCGATCCGAGCAAGGCCGCCGGACAGAGTTTCACCGAGCGCAGCCAGGAACTGGTGCGTCAGATGCACGCGGTGGGGCTCAAGCGCCTGCCCGGGGAGCGCCGGCATCAGCAGCGCGAGCGTTCGCTGCAACAAGGGATTGCCATCGGTGCTGCGCAACTGCAGCAGTTGCGGGATCTGGCGCGGGGCTGAAGGGTATGGAAATGCAGGCCAGGCCAACGAGGGACCTGGCCTGCAGGGGCGGTCAGGAACGACGGCCGAGCAACAGGCCGACCACCAGCCCGACACCGGCGGAGATGGCCACGGTCTGCCACGGGTGGCCACCGATGTATTGCTCGGTGGCATCCACCACCGGCTTGCTGCGTTCGCGCACATGGCTCACCGAGTCCAGCGCCTGCTTGAGCTTGAGGCTCACCTGCCGACGCAGGCTTTCACCTTCTTCGCCCACCAGGGTGGCGCTGCCCTTGAGCAGTTTTTCCGATTCTTCGATCAGCGCCTGCAACTCGCTGAAGGCCTGGTCCTTGATTTGATCGTTTTCCGCTTGCGCGGCTGATTTACGAGGCATGAAGTTTTTCCTTGGACAATGTGAACGGTGGTGCATGAGCGCGCCTTCTGGAGCAGAAGGCCGGCTCAAGCCGATTGCAGTCTGCGGCAGCGGCTGCAGTGATCGGGTACCTGCAATGGAGTCCGCTGCGGTGGCAAAAGTTGCAGCCATTTTGCCCCTTGCTTGCCAGCCCGGGGTAAACCCGTCAGCCCCTACAGTGTAAGATGTCGCCTATTTTACGCAGCAGGAATTTCCCATGAGTTTCAATCTGGCTAACAAGCCCCTGGCCGAACGCGCCGCCATCGAGGACGAGAAGTCCCGTCTGTTCGAACTGTGGCAGAGCAACCTGGGCAAGGCCAAGGGCGAGGCCGCGCGGTTGTTCGGCGAGCGCGGCAAGCGCAAGGGCAAGTGGGCCGAGTGGGTCCGCGCGGAACTGGACGGCATGTCGCCGCCGGAGTTCTCCAACATGGTGCGCAGCGAAGTCAATCGGTTGATGGCGGCGAACAAGTAATCGCGAAACACTCGACAATCGCTTCACGTACCTTCACCAGCAGCGGGTCGATCTGTGGGCTGGTGCGCCAGCCCAGTTCGATCGGATAGCGTGGCAGTGCCAAGGGACAGGGCAGCAACTGTAGGCCGGTGAACTCGGCGATGCGCCGCGCGGCATGGGCAGGAATGGTCGCCACCGCCTGGCTGCCCTTGAGCAGAAAGGGCAGCGCGGCAAAGTGCGTGGTCGAGGCGCAGACCTGGCGGCTGAGCCCCAGATTCGCCAATCCTTCATCGGTGATGCCGATAAAGCCTTGCGACGACACCAGCAGGTGTTCGCGCCGGACAAATTCCTCCAGGTCGATCTGCCGTTGCCCGGGTGCCAGGCTGGCCGGGTCCGCCAGGCACAGGTAGTCGCCTTCCCCCAGCACTTGCCGACTGAGCAGGCGCTCGGCAAAGCCGCCGGCGCTGATGGCCAGGTCGACGCTGCGCTGCAACAGCGCCTCGGCGACGATCTGGCTGTGGGTCTGGCGGAAGATCAGCCGCAGCTTGGGCGCCCGTCGGGCCACGGCCTCGATCATCTGCCGGCCATAGGCAATCTCGAAATCATCCGATAGCCCGACCGTCACCGAGCGCCCCTGATAATCGGCGCTGTCCGGAGCAACCATGGCCAGGCTCTGGCGACACTTGTTCAGAGCCTCAGTGACCACCGGCTTCAATTGATTGGCCTTGAGGGTCGGCGCCAGGCCGCGGCCGGTGCGAACGAACAATTGATCGCCATACAACTCGCGCAGGCGGCGCAAGGCCGCACTCATGGCCGACTGGGTGACTCCCAGGCGCAGAGCCGCGCGGCTGGCGCTGGACTCGTCATGCAGGGCTTCGAAGGCCTTGAGCAAGTTGAGGTCGACGCTGGCGATATTCATCTGGTTCATATCATTAAGCACTGAGTTGGGGTTTATCGATGATCAGCGGCGGCAGGACAATGCGCAACACCTGATCGTTCGAGGAGTCATGTCATGCCCAAGTCCATCGTCGCCGCCCTGCAAATCGGTGCCTTGCCAGAAGGCAAGGCCGCCACCCTGGAGCAGATCCTCTCCTATGAGGGCGCGATCATCGAAGCGCGTGCGCAGTTGGTGGTGATGCCCGAGGCGCTGCTGGGGGGCTATCCCAAGGGCGAAGGCTTCGGTACCCAACTGGGTTACCGCCTGCCGGAAGGGCGCGAAGCCTTCGCCCGCTACTTCGCCAATGCCATCGACGTCCCCGGGGCCGAAACCGAGGCCCTGGCCGGGCTGTCGGCGCGGACCGGGGCCAACCTGGTGCTGGGGGTGATCGAGCGCAGCGGCAGCACCCTGTATTGCACGGCGCTGTATTTCGACCCGCAGGCGGGGCTTGTTGGCAAGCACCGCAAATTGATGCCCACCGGCACCGAGCGGCTGATCTGGGGTAAGGGCGACGGCTCGACCCTGCCGGTGCTTGACACCCAGGTGGGCCGGGTCGGCGCGGTGATCTGCTGGGAAAACATGATGCCGCTGCTGCGCACCGCGATGTATGCCCAGGGCATCGAAGTCTGGTGCGCACCCACGGTGGACGAGCGCGAGATGTGGCAGGCGAGCATGCGTCACATCGCCCATGAAGGTCGTTGTTTCGTGGTCAGCGCCTGTCAGGTCCAGGCCTCGCCGGAGGAACTGGGGCTGGAGATTGCCAACTGGCCGGCGCAGCGCCCGTTGATTGCCGGCGGCAGCGTGATCGTCGGGCCCATGGGCGATGTGCTGGCCGGGCCGCTGGTGGGCCGCGCCGGGCTGATCAGCGCCGAGATCGACACCGCCGATCTGCTGCGTGCGCGTTATGACTACGACGTGGTCGGCCATTACGCACGCCCGGATGTATTTGAGCTGACCGTGGACCAGCGCGCCCGCCCCGGGGTGCGCTTTACCTGAGCCGGCGCCACTCTTCGCGGGTGATCTCCCACAGCTCCACGGGGAGCCGCCCGCTGACGAATTCGCCTTCTTCCGAGCGGACCAGGCGCATGCCGCCACGCTCGGAAATCTTCCGCGAGCCCTGGTTCGGCGCCGCCTTGGGCACGCGCATCAAGGGCCGTTGCAGCACCTCGAACCAATAGTGGTCCACCGCCTTGCAGGCCTCGCTCATGAAGCCCTGGCCCTGCCATGGCGGGGCCAGCCAGAAGCCGCGGTTGTCGTCAACCTGGTCCATCAGGCTGATGCAGCCGATCATCCGGCCCGGGTCGCTGTGCAGGCGCAGGGTCCAGTGCCACTCCGTGCCCCGGTCCATGGCCGGCAGGGCCATGTCACGCACGAAGCTCAAGGCGCCGTCGGCCGGGTAGGGCCAGGGCACCAGGGCGTTGAGGTAGCGCACCACTTCCCAATGGGGAAACAGCTGCTGGATGGCGTCGGCATCCGCCAGTTCCAGGGGCCGCAGCAACAGGCGCTCGGTGTGCAGGGTAGGCAGGCTGCCAATCATGATCAGGACTCCTTGTGAGGTTTGCCGAGCAGCAGATGCTCGCCGAGAAAGTCGACGAACACCCGCAGCTTGGGCAGCAAGTGCCGGCTGCTGGGCCAGAGTATGGAGAACTTGCCGCGCTCTTGCTGGAAGTCGTCCAGCACCGACACCAGGCTGCCGTCGGCCAGGGCGCCGCTGACCACGAAATCCGGCACGTAGGCGATGCCCAGGCCCTGGCTTGCGGCATGGATCAGCGCTTCCAGGTTGTTGCTGGTCAGGGCGCTGCCCAGCACCAGCGGCGCGGCGCTGTCCGCCAGGTGCAGGCGCCACTGCTGCAGTTGGCTGCCACCGGGAAACTTGTAACGCAGGCAGGCGTGGTGCTCCAGATCCCTGGGCGTCCGGGGTGTGCCGTGGCGGGCGAAGTAGCCGGGCGCACCGACCAGCACGAAGCCGAAGGGCCCGAGGCTGCGGGACCTGAGTTGGGAATCCGGCAACTCGCCGCTGCGGATCACTGCATCCACCCCCTCGGCGATGACGTCGATCAGCCGGTCGTTGAAGTCCAGGTCCAGTTCGATGTCCGGGTAGCGCGCAGAGAACGCCGGCAGGATCGGCAGCAGCATGCGGTAGCCGATGGCCGGCAGGCTGACCCGCAACCGCCCCCGGGGCGCATCGCTGAGCCGCGCCAGTTCGGCTTCCGCTTCCTGTACCTGATCGACGATGCGTTGGCCGCGTTCGTAGAACAGCGTGCCTTCGTCGGTCAGGCTGATGCGCCGGGTGCTGCGGTTGAGCAGGCGCACGCCGAGCCGCTGTTCAAGGCGCGACAGGGCCTTGCCCACGGCCGAGGCGGACAGCCCCAGGCGCTCGCTGGCGGCCACCAGGCTGCCGCTCTGGACCACGCAGACAAACACTTGCAGGCCATTCAGGTTGTCCATGGTGCACCTCGATTGCAGCGTTTTTGTCCGTAAAGAGCGGAATAATGCCCTGTTTTTTATCGATTGCGGCCTGCCTATCCTGGGTTTTTCTTCAGTCAGCCCTGATTGCCGGGGCGTAGAGGTGTCCATGAATCCTGAACTCGACCTATCCCTGGGGTTGCCGGCCCGCACCCGCGAGCGGGGTGCCTACGGTGTATTGGCGGCGGTGTGCCTGGCGGCGCTGATGCTGCCCCTGACCTTTGTCGGGGTGGCCGTGGCGACCCCGGCCATCGCCCGCGAACTGGGGGGCAGCCCCCCAATGTCATCAACCTAAGCTGCAGCCCTGCCCAAGGCAAGCCCCCCGAAGCAGCCAGCCGCCATGGCCGTCGGGCGATGACCAGGCCTCTGCCGCTCAATCAGGCGGTCTAACTGGGCTGGCGGTGATGTGATCATCGTCTGTTCCAGCTGTCTAGGCGAGATTTCTCGTTCTCCGGACGAGCCTATGCCGACCGCTTGTGGCCAGCTTTTTTTGCACGGAGGTTGGGCGGTGGTGTTTCTTCAGCGCGTCGGTTTGTAGCCCTCACAACCTCGGCTGGCTGCGCGTTTGCGTTGGCGCGCAAAGCTACGGCCTGAGCGTACGGCACTGAGGCTTTTAGCCATCAAGGCCAGCACATTGCTCAGCCCCTGAGCACAGTGCCGCACCAGCAGCTCGACCAGGGTATTTTTGAGCCGTGACACGCCTTGGGTGAAGTTGACTTTCCATCGCAGCTTGCGGCCTTTGTGGCGCTGTTCGATGACTGGCTGTAGCAGGTGCTGCATCAACAGCGCCAGGTTCTTCAACAGTTGAGCGGCATGAAAGTCCTGCTTTACAGCGGTCACGCTGCGGCCGCTGAAGTTGTCCAGCGTCAGGGTTTGTTTGAGGCGACGGAAGTCGGTTTCGATGCCCCAGCGGCGGTGGTAAAGCTCGGCAAACACCTCAGCGGGAAAGGCTTCTCGATCCAGCAACGAGGTCAGCAATACCTCGCTTTCGCCGTTGGCCAACTCGACCCGGATCAGTCTCAGCTCGATCTGGTTGGCAGGATCAACGCCAGCCTCGGAGCAGAACAGACGTGCTTCAGGATGGTTGGCCACGAAAAGCTGTGTGTCTTCAACTTGGCCAGAGTGTAGAAACGCTTTGACCTGGGCGTTATAGCCACAGGGCAGGCGCATCAGGAAATGTCGCCGGTGCTGCTCGAACAGCGCGAATAACCAGTGCCCAGGGTAACCACGGTCAAACAGCGTCAGGCTGTCAGCCGGCAGGTGCTCAAGGTGCAGATGGGCACAGTCGCGCTCGCCGACGGTCAGGGGCACGATCAGGCTATGCAGGGTTTGACCGTCAGCGACTTCGTAGAGTGTGGACAAGCGAGCCATGGGAAAGCCAGAGTGACTGCCAAAGAAGGTCGCCATGGTCGACTCCAGGGGTAAATGCACGGTCGAGCCATCCACCGCGAGCACCCTCAGCCCACGCCACTTCTGGCGCAGCCCGAAGCAGTCAATTTGTTGCTGCAGGAGGCGATTGAGACTTTCAAATACCTCGGGGTTGAGCTTTTTGCGCGCTTTGCAGAAGGCCTGCGCAGTGACCATTTGCGTCTCAGTCGACGCCTGATTGAGTACGCGATAGAACTGATCGAGTTCGGTTTGCAGGGCCGTGCGCGGCTGATTGAGCAGGAACAGGACGAGGTTCTTGAAGGTGAGCTGGCGTCGGCGGGTAAAGTCTTGAGGATTCTGGCGGTGGGCGGCGATGAAGGCGGGACAATCGAGCGGACTGGTTACTTTTTGTACAATTTTCAAACCAGGGCTTGGCTGGCGGTGTCAAGCGATGCGGTATAGGTAGTCAAAAGGGCTTCTCCCATGCACTGATTTGAGCGCTAATTATATGATATTTATGGATAACTTCCAAAGTTGATGACATTGGGCAGCCCCCTGGCCCTGAGCTGGACCACCAACGCCTTCATGCTGACCTTTGGCAGTGTGTTGATGGCCGCCGGGACCCTGGCCGACGAGTACGGTCGCAAGCGCCTGTTCAGCCTGGGGGTGGCGCTGTTCGGCCTGAGCTCCCTGGCCCTGGTGTTCGTGCCGTCGCTGCTGTGGCTCAACCTGCTGCGCGGAGTCCAGGGGCTGGCCGGCGCCGCCGCCCTGGCCGGTGGTTCGGCGGCCCTGGCCCAGGCCTTCGACGGCCCCGGGCGCACCCGGGCTTTCAGCTTGCTGGGCACTACCTTTGGCGTCGGCCTGGCCTTTGGCCCGATCCTCGCCGGGGTCTTGGTGGAGCACAGCGGCTGGCGCGGGATCTTCGTCTCCGGAGCGCTGATCGGCGGCCTGTCCCTGGCCTTTGGCGTGCCACGCATGCAGGAGTCCAGGGATCCCCAGGCCCGGGGCGTGGACTGGCCCGGGACCTTGAGCTTCACCCTGGCCCTGGTGCTGCTGACCTGGGGCATTCTGCAGGCGCCGCAAAGCGGCTGGAGCAGTCCCTGGGTCCTGGCGTTGCTGCTGGGAGCGCTGCTGGCCCTGGGGTTGTTCATCCTCGTGGAGCGGCGGGCGGCGCGGCCGATGCTCGACCTGTCGCTGTTTCGCTACCCGCGCTTTGTCGGGGTGCAGGTGCTGCCTATCGCCACCTGCTATTGCTACGTGGTGCTGCTGATCCTGCTGCCGATCCGCTTTATCGGCGTCGAAGGTTACAGCGAGATCGACGCCGGGCTGCTGATGCTGGCCCTGTCCGCGCCGATGCTGGTGGTGCCGTTGGCCGCGGGCTGGCTCAACCGCTGGTTCAGCGCCGGCAATCTGTCGAGCCTGGGGCTGCTGGTGGCCGCCGGCGGGCTCTGGTGGCTCAGCCGTCTGGCGCCGGGGCAGGGTGCCGGCGAACGGGTCTGGCCGTTGCTGGTGATCGGCCTGGGCAGCGGCCTGCCCTGGGGCTTGATGGACGGTCTGTCGGTGAGTGTGGTGCCCAAGGAGCGGGCCGGCATGGCCAGTGGCATCTTCAGCACCACCCGGGTGGCGGGCGAGGGCATCGCCCTGGCCCTGGTGGTGGCGTTGCTGGCGGCATTGCTGCAACAGGCGCTGGGCGCCCACGGGGCTTCGGGCGACGCCCTGTCACTGGCCGCCCGGCAACTGGCCGGCGGTGATCTGGCGGCCAGTGCCGGGGCTTTGCCGAGCTGGTCCCGGGAGGCGTTGCTGCACAGCTATGCCCAGGCCTTCAGCCAGCTGTTGCAGGTGCTGATGGTCATCACCCTGGTGGCCGCCCTGGTGGTCAAGGTGGCGCTGCATGAGCCGCGCCACCCGCGTCGCCTCGGCAACTGATCAGCGGAACTCGAAGAACTCGTAGTGCAGGTTGGCTTCGGGAATCCGGTACTCGTGCATCAGTTCGCGGACCTGGGCCAGCAGCCCCTTGGGGCCGCAGAAACTGATGCGGATCTGCTGCGGATCGGTCTGCGCCGCGGTGCGCTGCAGGGTCTGCGCCAGGGACTCGGTGCCGCCGCTGTTGGCGACGAAGTCCACGCCGCGGGCCTGGGCCATGCCTTGCAGGGTGTCGACGCTGGGAAAGGCCCGGGACGGGTTGTAGCAGTACACCAGGGTGGCCTTGTCGAACTCCCCGGCGGCGGCGTCCTGCAGCCAGGAAATGAACGGCGAAATGCCCACGCCGCCGCCGATCCAGATCTCCCGGGCCGCTTCCTGGGGGCGCTTGAAGCGGCCATAAGGTGCGTAGAGATCAGCGCGCATGCCGACCTTGACCTGCTTGCGCAACCGTTGGGTGTAGTCGCCGAGGGCACGGATGACGAACTCGATGCGCCCGTCCTCGGCCTGGGCACTGGCGATGGTGAAGGGGTGCGGCTCGCGCAGGCCCTTTTCCTGCATCGACAGGAACGCGAACTGCCCGGCCTTGAAGGGAAAGCCCCGGCCCAGGGGCTTCAATTCCAGGTGCAGGGAGTTCTTCTCCACCCGGACCGCGCTCACCTGATATTCGCCGGCCTTGGCCACCAAAGGGTAGAGCAGCAGTTTGTACAGGGCGCCCAGCACCCCGAGGATGCACAGCGCGCCAAGCCACAGGCCCGATGGCGAGTCCAGGGTGATCGGCGACTTGAAGCTCAAGCCGTGCAGGATCACGATCAGGAACAGCGGCCCGGACAGCTTGTGCCACCAGCGCCATTGGCTGTAGGGAATGTTGCGGTTCAGCGCCAGGAGCACGATCAGGCCCAGGGCCACGTAGCTCAATTGGCGCACCAGGCGGGTCCAGTACTTGGACAGTTCGAGGATCGGCACGCTGTTCCATTCATCCAGGTTGGCCTTGAACACCAGGTGATAGCTGGCGAACGCCAGGGCCCAGATCCCCAGCCATTTATGCACCTCGTAGACCCGGTCGAGGCCGCCGAACAGGCGCTCGACAACGCCCCAGCGGGCGGCCAGCAAGCAGGACAGGGCCATGTAGGCCAGGGCCGTGCTGCCCAGGACCATGCTCAGGGTGGCGGAGGTCAGCCAGGTGGTGGAAGGGATCTCCAGCAGGAGAGTGAACGTGGTGATCAGCAGAACGCCGACTATCGTGTGCCAGGTTTTCAAGGGTGCATGACTCCGCTGAGGAAATGCCGTCATGGCATGAACATCGACTGCCGCAAAGGTCCCGTTGCGATGGGGGCGACGCCAAACGGCGCGATGCATGGAGTGGTGTGGCGCTGGGGTATAGCGGGATATGACAGCTTTGTTCGCGCGTAACCTGAGGCCATTCTAGCGCCTTAACCTTAATTCAAGCTGATGCGGGTCATCGATTGCGTGTTCGGTGATTGTGGGAAATGATCGAATCTCAATTGCATTTCGATTTGCTGCGCACGGCACGGGGGCAGCTGGCGGGTTGGCGCCGGCTTGCCGGCGAATGTGCACTTGGGTGTGCTGCGCGAGGCCTGGCGTGCGTCTAGCTGCCATAGCCCCGCAGACGTACCGGGGCCCGTGATGACGAGCCTGAACATGCAAGCCCTGTTGAACCAGATTCTCGATGAAGTCCGCCCCCTGATCGGCCAAGGCCGGGTCGCCAACTACATTCCGGCCCTGGCCGATGTGCCGGCCAACCAACTGGGGATTGCCGTATATGGCAACGATGGCCAGGTATTCAGCGCCGGTGACGCTGACACGCCATTCTCGGTGCAAAGTATTTCCAAGGTCTTCAGCCTGGTGCAGGCCATCGGCCATTCCGGCGAAGCGATCTGGGAGCGCCTGGGCCACGAGCCTTCGGGACAACCCTTCAACTCCCTGGTGCAACTGGAGTTCGAGCGCGGCCGCCCGCGCAATCCCTTTATCAATGCCGGCGCCCTGGTGATCTGCGACATCAACCAGTCGCGTTTCGCGGCTCCAGCCTTGTCCATGCGCGATTTTGTCCGGCGCCTGTCGGGCAACAGCCAGGTGATGGTGGATGGCCGGGTGGCCGATTCGGAATACCAGCACCGTGCCCGCAACGCGGCCATGGCCTACCTGATGCAGTCTTTCGGCAACTTCCATAACGATGTGGAGGCGGTGCTGCGCAGCTACTTCAGCCATTGCGCCTTGCGCATGAGCTGTGTCGATCTGGCCCGGGCCTTCTGCTTCCTGGCCAACGACGGTTTCTGCAAGCACAGTGGCGAGCAGATTCTCACGCGGCGCCAGACCCAGCAGGTCAACTCGATCATGGCCACCAGCGGCCTGTACGACGAGGCCGGCAACTTCGCCTATCGGGTCGGCTTGCCGGGCAAGAGTGGCGTGGGCGGCGGGATTGTCGCGGTGGTGCCGGGGCAGTTCACGGTGTGCGTGTGGTCGCCGGAACTCAACAGCGCCGGCAACTCCCTGGTGGGCATGGCGGCCCTGGAGTTGCTCAGCCAGCGCATCGGTTGGTCGGTGTTCTAGAGCTTACCAGGCGTCCGGATTGCTCAGGCTGATTCGCCCTCGATCGATGAAGCGCTGGGTGCCGAACAGGCCGCCGGCCAGCTTGCCGCGCAGTACATAGGGCAGGTTGTCCAAAGTCTGGGTCTGGCTCAGGCCCAGGGTCTGGCGCAGCACCGAGAAGGCCGAGACGCTGACCGGAATCACCAGGATGTCCTCCGAGTAGCGGCCGATATGCCCTCGCTGGTCGCTGACCCCGGAGGCCAGCGGGCGGCCGTTGACTTCCAGGTCCAGGGCCACGCCGTTGTAGTCGATGGCGGTTTCGTTGGGGTTCTGCAGGCGCAGTTTCACCGCAAAGCGCATTTCCAGCTCCTGGCTCGGCAGCGGCTCGATGCCCACCACGTTGATCGCCAGCGGATCGCGGTTGGGCCACAGCGCGCAGGCGCTGAGGCTCAGGCACACCAGGATCAGGACGAAAAATCTGCGCATGAGGCACCTGCTTGCAAAAAGGACGGGGGACGACGGGCGTCGCGCACGCAGCATAGACGCCCGCCAGCCTCAGGAGTTCGCTTTGCCGCTCATGTCCGGATCCTGCATGACCTTGAGGGTCGCGGCTTCCGGGTCGAATTCATCTTCTTCCAGTTCGAGGAATTCTTCCGGCAGGAAGATGTTGAGCAAGATCGCGCAGAAAGCCCCCACGGTGATCGGCGACTCGAAGATGTTGTGCAGGGCCTTGGGCAGCTCGCGCAGCACTTCCGGCACCGCCGCCACCCCCAGGCCCATGCCGAGGGAAATGGCCACGATCAGCACGTTGCGTCGATGCAGTCCAGCCTCGGCGAGGATCTTGATCCCGGCCACCGCCACGGTGCCGAACATGATCAGGGTGGCGCCGCCCAGCACCGGCTTGGGCATCAGTTGCAGCACCGCGCCGATCACCGGGAACAGGCCCAGCAGCACCAGCAGCCCGGCGATGAAGTAGGCCACGTAGCGGCTGGCCACGCCGGTCAGCTGGATCACCCCGTTGTTCTGGGCAAAAGTGACCATCGGCAGGCTATTGAACACCGCCGCCACCGCCGAGTTGAAACCGTCCGCCAGCAGCCCGGACTTGATGCGCTTGATGTACAGCGGGCCCTTGACCGGCTGCTGGGAAATCATCGAGTTGGCGGTCAGGTCGCCGGCCGCCTCCAGGGGCGAAATCAGGAAGATCACCGCCAGCGGGATAAAGGCGATCAGGTCAAAGGAGAAGCCGTACTTGAACGGCACCGGCACGCTCACCAGCGGCACCTCCGGCAGGGCCGCCAGGTCCACCCGGCCGAGCATCCAGGCCACCACGAAGCCCAGGGTCAGGCCGATGACGATCGAACCCAGGCGCAGCATCGGGTGGTTGAAGCGGTTGAGTACGACGATGGTCAACAGCACCAGCGCCGCCAGCCCCAGGTTGCTCGCCGCGCCCAGGTCGCTGGCGCCGTAGCCGCCGGCCATGTCGGTGACCGCCACTTTGATCAACGACAGGCCCATCAGGGTGATGATGGTGCCGGTCACCACCGGGGTGATCAGCTTGCGCAGCTTGCCGATGAACTGGCTGAGGAACATCTCGATAAAGGCCGCGACGAAACAGATGCCGAAGATGGTCGAGAGGATGTCATCGGTGCTGCCGCCCCGGCCCTTGACCATGAACCCGGCGCTGAGCAGCACACTGATAAAGGAAAAACTGGTGCCCTGCACGCACAGCAGGCCGGAACCGATCGGCCCCAGGCGCCGGGCCTGGACGAAGGTGCCCAGGCCGGAGACGAACAGCGCCATGCTGATCAGGTAGGGCAGCTCGCTTTCCAGGCCCAGCACACCGCCGAAGATCAGGGTCGGGCTGATGATGCCGACGAAGCTGGCCAGCACGTGCTGCAGGGCGGCGAAGATCGCCGCGCTGAAATGCGGACGGTCGTCGAGGCCGTAGATCAGGTCGGACTTGTAGCGGGGCGGGGAACGATCAGGTGCGGTCATGGGAAAAGGCCTGCCAGTGGCGTGTGAAAACAACGGGGGCACACGTCGGAAAGTGGACGGGACTTGGGTTGCACAGCCATGGCATGGACAAGACTTGCGCACCCGGTCAGAAAAAAGGAGGCGCAGGATGCCAGAAAGGCGCCGCGGTCAGAAGGGCAAAGCGCTGGAAAAACCTAACTTTGCCGCTGGCACCTCGTCGCCAGTCGACCTGCCCATGCTCCGGGCGCCTGCGGCGCTTGTGCCGGCCTCAGGCTCAGGCAAAGGCCCGCAGCAGGTCGTCTTCAAAGGCTTGCTGGGCCTCGCCCGGCACCTGGGCGCGGTGTCGGGCGAGGTAGAAGTCCACCTCGAAACTCAAGTGTGGCGCGCCCAGCGGCTTGAGTTGGCCGGCCTGCTCCCAACTGCGGGCGAAATGGCTGGGCAGGTAGCCGACGTGCTGCCCGGACAGAATAAAGGCCAGGGTGCCTTCCACCTGTTCGGCCCGGGCCGAGCAGCGCTGGCCCTGGAATGGCTCGTCCGGGCCGAGGAAACGATAGGGGTGGTCGACCCGATCGGCCTGGGACAGGGCGCCAAGGTCCGGATCGGGAGTCTCGAACAGCGGGTGGCCAACGGCGCAGTACAGGTGCTGTGTCTCGCTGAACAGCCGGCGGTAGTCGAAGGCGCGCTGGACCTTGGAGAAATAGCCGATGGCCAGGTCCAGGCGCTGCTGCAACAGCAGGCGCTCCATATCCCCGGGCATGGCGCTCAACAACTCGATGCGCACGGACTCATCACGCTGGCGAAAGTCATGGATGGCCTGGGCGACCTTTTCCAGCACCGAGCGATCCAGGGCTTCGGACAGCCCCAGGCGCACCTCGCCGATCAAGCGTCCGGCCACGCCGTTGGACTGGTGGCGGAACAACTCGATGGAATCGAACAGCGGACGGGTGGCGCTCAGCAGCTGCTCGCCCTTGGGCGTCAACTTGAAGCCTGCCTTGCCACGGCTGCACAGGCGATAACCGAGGCGGGTTTCCAGGCGGGCCATCTGCTGGCTGATGCTCGATTGGCTCAGGCCAAGCTCGCCCTGGGCGGCGCTGAAGCCGCCGCATTCCACCACGGTGACGAACAGCCGCAACAGTTGCAGGTCCAGATCGTGCAATTGACCCAACATCAAACATTACCTCTGGCGCATGTCAGCGTAACAAACGTGGAATTTTTCTAATGTAGCGATCCGGGCAAGCTGCCGCTACTTCCTTGAGCAGGTGCCTGTCATGCGTTCATTGTTTGGCTTGTGCGTTCCCCTGGTGTTACCGGCGCTGGTCCTGGCCCAGCAGGCGTGGGCCGAAGAACCGGTGCTCAACCTCTACAGCTGGGCGGACTACGTGGCGCCGCAGACCTTGCAGCGCTTTACCGAGCAGACCGGCATCCAGGTGCGTTATGACATCTTCGATACCTCCGAGGTGCTGGAAACCAAGCTGCTGACCGGCCGCAGTGGCTATGACCTGGTGGTGCCGTCCTCCAGCGTCCTGGCCCGCGGGCTGGCGTCGGGCGCGCTGCAGGAAATAGACCTTGCCGGCCTCAAGGGTTACGCCAACCTTGACCCGGACCTGCTGGCCAAGCTGGCCGTGGTGGACCCCGGCAATCGTTACGGCGTGCCCTACACCTGGGGCACCCTGGGGCTGGCGGTGAACGTCCAGGCGCTGCGCCAGCGGCTGCCCGACGCACCTCTGGACAGCCTCGACCTGCTGTTCAAACCCGAATATGCCGAGCGCCTGAAAGACTGCGGAATCGCCATTCTCGACTCGCCCCAGGAGGTCATCGGCCTGGCCTTGCACTACCTCGGCAAGGATCCCTACAGCAGCGCATCGGCGGACCTGGCCGCAGTCGAGACGCTGCTGCGCCAGCTGCAGCCGTCGGTGCGCTATGTGGCCAGTGGCCGACAGCTCAATGACCTGGCCAACGGCAGCCTGTGCCTGGCGCTGACCTACAACGGCGACGCCAGTATGGCCGCGGACCAGGCGCGCAAGGCCGGCAAGGCGTTTGAGGTGGCCTATCGCATCCCACGGGACGGCACCCTGATCTGGCAGGACAACCTGGCGATCCCCAAGGATGCGCCTCACTCCGAGGCGGCCCGGGCCTTCATCGAGTTCATGCTGCGCCCCGAATCGGTGGCGGCCTTGAGCAACACGCTGTTTTTTGCCAACGCCAACCAGGCGGCCACGCCCCTGGTGGACGCGGCGATTCGCAACGACCCCAACCTGTACCCGGGGCCCGACATGCGTGCCCGGCTGTACGCCGACCGCAGCATGAGCCTCAAGGATATGCGTCAACGCACGCGTATCTGGACCACTTTCCGTAGCCGCCAACCCTGAGGAGACACCCATGGATATCGCTGACCACAACGACCAGGCGCTGACCCGCGACAGCCTGTACGGCACCGCGGCCGAAGCCACTTACGCCGGTATCACCAGCTTCATGCGCCGGCGCTACAGCCGTGACTTGCAGGGCGTCGACCTGGTGGTCAGTGGCGTGCCGTTCGACACCGCCACCAGCAACCGGCCCGGCGCGCGCTTTGGCCCGCGGGGCATTCGCGCGGCCTCTACCGCGATCGCCTGGGAACGCCACTGGCCCTGGACCTTTGATCCGTTCGATCACCTGTCGGTGATCGACTATGGCGACTGCGCGTTTGATCCAGGCCTCCCGCAATCGGTGCCCGAACGCATCGAGGCCCATGCCCGGCGCATTCTCGATGCCGGTTGCGCGATGCTGACCCTGGGCGGCGACCACTTCATCAGTTACCCGCTGCTCAAGGCTCACCACCGCCATCACGGGCCGCTGGCGCTGATCCACTTCGATGCCCACAGCGACACCTGGCCCGACGAAGAGGGGCAGCGCATCGACCATGGCACCATGTTCTGGCACGCCGCCCGGGAAGGGCTGGTGGACCCGACGCGCTCGGTGCAGATCGGCCTGCGCACCACCAACGACGATCACCAGGGCTTCAAGGTGCTGGATGCGCGCCAGGTGCATCAACTGGGCTGCGAGGCGATCGTCGCCGCGATTCGCCAGCGAGTGGGGGATCACCCGGTGTACCTGACCTTCGACATCGACTGCCTGGATCCGGCGTTCGCACCCGGCACCGGCACCCCGGTGTGTGGCGGCCTGAGCAGTGCGCAGGCGCTGGAGATCCTTGGCGGCCTGCGCGGGATCAATCTGGTGGGCATGGACCTGGTGGAAGTGGCCCCGGCCTACGACCATGCCGAGATCACGTCCCTGGCGGGGGCGACCCTGGCCATGGAGATGCTGTGTCTCTACGCCGCCCGGCGCAAGGTCGATTGCTGATTCGCTGCCGGACGGGCCTGCCAGCCTCCTGACACTGGTTGTCAGGAGGCTCTGATATTCTGCGCCGGAATTTTTTCTGGAGCCTGTCAAGGTGTCGCGAGCCAGCCGTTTACTCACCCTGTTGCAGATGTTGCGGGGCAAGAGCCGTCCCGTTACCGCGGCCACCCTGGCGGCGGAGCTGGAGGTGTCCGAGCGCACCCTGTACCGCGACATTGCCGAGCTGACCTCTCTCGGGGCGCCGATCTACGGTGAGGCCGGCATCGGCTATGTGTTGCGCAGCGGGCTGTTCCTGCCACCGTTGATGCTCAATGCCGATGAAACCGAGGCCGTGGTCCTGGGCTTGCGCTATGTCGATCAGCGCGGTGACGAGGTGCTGAGCAAGGCGGCGGCCGATGCCATGGCCAAGATCGCCGCAGTACTGGCCCCGGCGGCCCAGGATGCGCTGCGCAACCCGACCCTGCTGCCGGGCCCGGCGGGCTGGGGCTTCCCGGACAACCCGGTGTCGCTGAACGTGTTCCGCCAGGCGATCCGCTATCAGGCCAAGCTGTTGATCGACTATGCCGACGTCAACCGCAACCCCAGCCAGCGGCTGATCTGGCCGCTGGCCCTGGGCTTTCTCAATGAGGCCCGGGTGATCGTCGCCTGGTGTGAGCTGCGGGGCGATTACCGGACCTTTCGTACCGACCGCATTGCCGCCGCCCAGGAGCAGGGGCAGGCCTATCCTGGGCGGCGCAGCGACTGGCTGCGAGCTTGGCGCAAATGCATGCAGAGCGATGAGCAGGGCCGATTCACTGCTGACAGGAAATGACGCAAGCAGGCTTTAGCATGCCTCCCTCATTCAACAGCAAGGAGCTTTTGTCATGTCGGCCACAGACCCTTCCCTGGCCCCGGCCATCGCCGCCTATGTCGCCGCCGTCAACCGCGGCGACAGCACAGTGGTGGCGTCGATCTTCGCCGCCCGGGCGCAGATCTTCGATGAGCGTGAGCACTGCGTGGGGCCCCAGCAGATTGCCCGCTGGATGTGTGCAGGCGCACGTCGCCTGGAGGTCCTCGGGGTTCAGCAGCGTACCGGCAAGATCTTGCTCGACAGCCGGGTGTGCGGTGATTTCCCCGGCAGCCCCCAGGCCTTGCGCCACACTTTCCGCCTGGACGACCAGGGCCGGATCGAGCGCCTGGACATCTCGCGCTGATGTAGCCGCCGGCGCGGGCTGCCAACGGCCGGCAGGCACGCAAAGGGCTTGGGCGCGCCGCAGGCTCTGGCGCTTCTTGCGCAGCCTCGCGGCCTCGGATCAGGCCTGGAGCGGCGTGTGGTGGCATACTGCGGCTCTTTGCCAGGAGGCCAGCGGCCCATGCCATTCGATTCACCCATGAGCGCTTACCGGCATGCCTTGGAGCAGGACGGCTTTGTCGCCGATCCGGCCCAGGCCCGTGCGGTGCAGGCCTTGCAGCAATGTCACGAGGCGCTGCATCAGGGGCGCAAGCCGGTGCAGGGAGTCTATCTGTGGGGCGCGGTCGGGCGCGGCAAGACCTGGCTCATGGATCAGTTCTACCAGAGCCTCAGGGTGCCGGCCCGGCGTCAGCATTTTCATCACTTCATGGGCTGGGTGCACCAGCGCTCGTTCCAGCTCACCGGCACTGCCGATCCCTTGCAGACCCTGGCCCGGGAGCTTGCCGCAGAGGTACGGGTGCTGTGTTTCGATGAGTTGTTCGTCAACGATATCGGCGACGCAATCATTCTCGGGCGCCTGTTCCAGGTGATGTTCGAACAAGGGGTGGTGATGGTCTGCACCTCCAACCAGCCTCCCGAGCAGTTGTATGCCGATGGCTTCAATCGCGAGCGCTTCCTGCCGGCCATCGACGCCATTCGCCAGCACCTGCAGGTGCTGGCAGTGGACGGCGAGCAGGACCATCGCCTGCACCCCGGCGCCGCCGCGCAGCGCTACTGGCTGAGCGTCGAGGGCCAGCCCAGCGCCCTGGAACCGCTGTTTCGCGAGTTGAGTGGCGGGCAGGCGGTGTCCAGCGAGCCGCTGCTGCTCGGCTATCGGACGGTACAGGTGGTCAAGGCGGCCACCACGGTGATCTGGTGCCGCTTTGCCGACCTTTGCGAGCAGCCGTTCTCGGCCATGGATTTCATGGCCCTGTGCGACCGCTACCGGGCGATCCTCCTCAGCGAGGTGCCCAATCTCAGTGCCCGGCAACGTCCGGGGCGCATTGCCCGGGGCACCGAGGATGGAGCCCAGCGAGTGGTGGCGGGAGATCGGGAACTGCCGCAACTGTCGATCCACGACGATAGCGTGCGGCGCTTCATCGCCCTGGTGGATGAATGCTACGACCGTGGGGTGCCGCTGTACCTGGAGGCCCGGGTGCCGATGGAGCAGTTGTATACCGAGGGCTACCTGGAGTTTGCCTTCCGCCGCACCCTTAGCCGCCTGCAGGAAATGCAGCTGCAGCGTTTTGCCCGGCAGCCGGGTGCTTGAAAGGGAAGTGCTTGCCGCTGATGGGAGTCGTTTCCATTGCCTAGGATTTTTCGCACGTCAGTGGCGAGAATATCTTCGTCTGGTCAACGCCACCGGCCTACAATCCAGGCTGCCCGAGCCCTGAGCGCTCTCTTCCAATGCGTTGATCGAGGATGAACATGGACGTTGCCGATGTCGTGGTGCTGCAAGCCAGTTACAGCAATCCGGTGCATGCCGAAGCCATAGGTGTACTGCTCAATCACTATGCCGAGGACCCCATGGGCGGTGGTCGGCCGCTGGGGCAGGACCTGCTCCGGCAACTGCCGGCGGAACTGGCCAAGCGACCTCAGGCGTTCAGTGTGCTGGCCTTTGCCGGGGGGCAGCCGGTGGGACTGGTGAACTGCTTCGAAGGCTTTTCCACCTTTGCCTGTCGGCCCCTGGTGAATGTCCATGATGTGCTGGTGCTTGATGGCTTTCGCGGTCAGGGCCTGAGCAAGCGGATGCTGCAGAAGGTCGAGGACATCGCCCGGCAACGGGGCTGCTGCAAGATCACCCTGGAAGTGCTGGAGGGCAATGCCCGGGCTCAGGCGGCTTACCAGGCCTGCGGTTTCGCCGATACCCAGCTCGATCCGGCCCATGGCCGCATGCTGTTCTGGAGCAAAGCCTTGTAATGCCTGCTGTCACCTCGAAGCCCCTGGCGGGTGTTCCTGCTGTTCCTGCGCCTGGGGCTGTTCGCGGGTGTTCGCCGTGTGGCCTCTCTTGCGCACCCAGGGGGGGGCTGGCTGCTCTAGACGTCGTGCAAGGCCGGATCGGGCTTGGGAAACACCAGGCGGAACTCGGTGAGCTGCTCTGGAGCGCTGGCGACCTCGGTGCGTCCTTGATGCAGGTTCATGATTGAGCGAACGATCGCCAGGCCCAGTCCGGTCCCGCCTTCGGCCCGGGTGCGACTGCTGTCGACCCGGTAGAAGCGCTCGAACAGATGGGGCAGGTGGCAGGCGGCGATGCCCGGCCCCGGGTTGCCCACGCTCAGGCTGACGTCTTGCAGCTGGCGTTCGATCCGCAGGCTGATCCGTCCCTGTTCCGGGCAATGGCGAATGGCATTGGACAGCAGGTTGGAAATCGCCCGCTGGATCATCAGGCGATCCCCCTGTACCCAGGCGTCGCCGCTCAATTCAAGTGCCAGCTGCTTGTCCTCGGCACTGAGGGCGAACAGATCCATGACCCGGCGCGCCTCCTCGGCCAGGGACACCCGGGTGAAGCGGGCCTGGGAGGCCGGCTGGCTGACCTGGGCCAGAAACAGCATGTCGGCGACGATCCGGGTGACCCGCTCCAGCTCCTCGATGCTCGATTCCAGCACGGCCCTGTATTCCTCCGCCGGGCGTTCCCGGGACAGGGTCACCTGGGCCTTGCCCATCAGGTTGCTGATGGGCGAGCGCAGTTCATGGGCCAGGTCGTCGGAGAACTGCGACAGGCGCTGCACCCCGCCATCCAGGCGCTGCAGCATGACGTTGAAGCCCTGGCCCAGTTCCGCCAGCTCCCGGGGCAACCGCTCCAGGTTCAAGCGATGGGTCAGGTCCTGGGTGGTGACCTTGGCGGCCACCCGGGTGAACTGCTGCAGGGGCAGCAGGCCGCGCTGCACCAGGCGCCAGGCGCCAATGCCGATCAGCAGCAGCAACAGCGGCAGGGCAATCACCGTGGAGCGCAGATAGGCGCTGAGCAGGGCCTGATCGTTGCTGCGGTCCAGGCTCAGGATCACCCGCACCTGCTCGCCGTTGCGCAGGCTCATCGTTCGGGCGGCGCCGAGCAACTGAGTGCCGCGCTGGTCGCGCCAGTCGAAGTAACCGCTGTCGGGCACTTGCTGCAAGGCCTCGGGCGGTGATTGCTGATCACCGCCGACATTGAGCAGGGGCTCGGCCAGCGGGTCGCTGCCCAGGATGCTCAATTGCAGGTTGTCGTGGCCCAGCACCAGGTCCAGCAGGGAATGGGGGCGGGCGGCCAGGTCGCTGCTCTTGAGGTCGCTGGTCAGGCTGTGGCGGACCTGCTCCAGCTTGCTGTCCAGGCCCTTGCGCGCCAGGTTGTCCAGTTCGTGGTTCAGGGCCAGGTAGGCCAGGGTCGCCAGGAGCAGCACCAGCGCAGCGCCCATCAGGCTGACGGTCAGCCCCAGGCGCATGGACAGGCTGCTGTTGGGGGCGGGGGCCGGCGGGGTTTTCATGGGCGAACTTCCAGCACATAACCGACACCGCGCAGGGTGTGGATCAGGCGCACCTCGTGGGCCTCGTCGATCTTGGCTCGCAGGCGGCTGATGGACACTTCCACCACATTGGTGTCGCAGTCGAAGTTCATGTCCCAGACCAGGGAAATGATTTGCGTGCGGGTCAGTACTTCTCCCGAATGACGCATCAAAACATGTAGCAGGGTGAATTCCTTGGTGGTCAGGTCAATACGTCGATCACCGCGATAAGCCCGGTGACGTCGTGGATCAAGTTGCAGGTCAGCCACTTGCAATACTTGCGAGGGGGCTGCGGGTTCAGCGCGACGTATCAGGGTGCGCACCCGCGCCAACAACTCGGGAAACTGAAAGGGTTTGACCAGATAATCATCGGCGCCCATATCCAGTCCCTTGACCTTGTCTTCCAGACGACCGCGAGCGGTCAACATCATGACCCGTGCCTGAGATTGTCCGCGCATACCCTGCAACACTTGCCAGCCATCTTTGCCCGGCAGGTTTATATCCAGGATGACCAACTCGTAAGGCTGCTGTTGAATCAGGTGCAAGCCGTCCACACCATTGTTGGCACGGTCGACCACATAACCACTTTCACTCAGGCCTTGGTGCAAGTAGTCGGCTGTTTTGGGTTCGTCTTCAACCACCAGGATGCGCATTGCCGGATTCTCTTCAAAGTGCTTGGGAAGTAGCGAATGGGGGAAGGATGAAGCCTGTAGTAGCTACAGGGTCAATAAAAATGATCAATAAATTCAGATGATTAGCCGCTGATTCGATGAGTGGAAGGTGATCGGACCCAGGCATCCTAATTCAATCGACGCGCGCGCAGTGGCAGATGACAGAGTTGTAATACAAGGGTCATTGTGGTGACAGCGAGTTGTTTAATGCGGATATAAAAAAGGCGCCCAACAGGGCGCCAAACGTCCATCTCTGTCATAGGAGCACAATGTCCAGAGTGGGTATTGCGTCGAACATGGATCAAGCGTCGGGCTGTTGTTTCTTGGCGTCCGGCGCGGAATAGTGAGTACCGGCCTTATCTTGCTCGGTCTTGGCGAGGTTGTTGTTCTTATCGCCGTGAATCTGCTGCTGATTGACCCGGAAGTTCTCGTAGAAGCGTTGCATATGCTCGGCTCCGCCTTCGGCAAAGGCTGCACTGGAAGTGGCTAGAAGCAAACCGCTAAATACCAAAGTTGCAAGTTTCATACTGCGTTTCCTACTTAAGAGTGTTCGGTCACTTGTTTCGTCCCTGCACAAGAAGTGATGGGGCAAGTTTCAGCGAAGTGTATTAAGTGAGGGTTAACGTCAGCCTGAATGCTCAATTGCATTCTTGACAACATGTGTCCGTGGCGAAGTGCTGGCCGTTATGAACCGCTGTGCCGGCCAGGGCGTGGGGCAGATCGGGGCAGGTCGGTGCAAGAGGCGCTGGCACTTTCGCCGGCAAGCCGGCTACGGGGGGGAGGGGGCTTTTGCGTAGCGGCGTGTCGGAGAAGGCGTCGGTGAGGTTGGCGCAAGGCGCGATGGCCTATGCGCCAGTCAGCCGGGGCTTGCGGGATGGGGGCCGTGGCGGCCCCCGAGGCGGAGCCTTACTGCTGTACCACGGCGGCGTCGGCCGGGGTCTTGGGCTTCATCAGGCTGAAGTCGATCAGCGGCTTGCTCTGGCGCGAGTAGGGGTTGCCAATCAGCAAGGGGCGCGGCTTGAAGCTGTCGCTGACCAGGCTGCGGCTTGGGTCCAGCTGATCGAAGCTCAGGCCGGCCAGTTCGGCCCAGGTATGCACCAGCTGGGAGCTGATGTAGGGCCGGCTGAGGTCGGAAGCAAAGTTCCAGTCATGGGTTTCGCGCCATTTCGGCGAGGCCCAGGCCATGAATGGAATGGTGTACATCGGCGCGGTGGGCTTGCCTTCGTTGCGTCCCAGGGTGTCGTGCCCGGCGGAGTCGAAGACGTCTTCGCCGTGGTCCGACAGGTACAGCAGGAAGCCGTTGGGGTCGGTCTTGGCGTAGTCCTTGATCAGGCTGGACACCACGAAGTCGTTGTACAGCACGGCGTTGTCATAGCTGTTGTAGGTCGGCACCTGGTCGTCGTGCACGCCGGCCGGCACGCCCTGGCGATCGGTGAATTTCTCGAAGGTCGGCGGGTAGCGGTACTGGTAGCTCATGTGCGTGCCCAGCAGGTGCACCACGATGAACTTGCGTGGGGCGCTGTCGGCCAGGGCCTTGGAGAAGGGCTCCAGCACGTCACCGTCGTACTGGCGGGCGTTCTGGTTGCGGTTGTTGTTCAGGTACACCTGCTCGTCCGCCTGTTCGGAAAAGGTGGTGAGCATGGTGTTGCGCTTGGTCATGGTCTGCTGGTTGGTGATCCAGTAGGTCTTGTAGCCGGCCTGCTTCATCACGCTGACCAGGGACGGGGTCTTGAGATACAGGTCGGGGTTTTCTTCATCAGCAAAGGTCAGCACCTGCTGCAACGCCTCGATGGTATAGGGGCGCGGGGTGATGACGTTGTTGAACACCGCCAGCTGGTCCTTGAGCTTGTCCAGCTCCGGAGTGGTCTGGCGCGGATAGCCGTAGAGGCTCATGCGCTGGCGGTTGGTGGATTCGCCGATCACCAGCACCAGGGTGGCTGGCTGGTTGGCCATGCTGTCCTTGAGGTTGGTCAGGGGCGGAATCTTGCTGACGCTGTCGAGCATGCCTTGCATGCCGTCCAGCTGCTGACGGTAGCGGCGATAGGCGACCACCATCTGCCATGGCACGGCCGGCTCGATGCGGGTTTCGAATTTTTCCAGGCCGTCGGCCATGGTATCTGCGCGCGAGATCTGTTTGACCAGGGGGTAGCCGACAATCGCCACCAGGATCGCCACGGCGGCGAGCAGTGCCTGGCCCCGGGGCAGGTAGACCGGGCGCAGGCGGGTCCAGAGAAAGATGGCAAAGGCCGTGTGGGCCAGGAAGGCCGCGACCATCCACCAGGCAAAGTACTGGGTCAGGTATTCACCAGCTTCCGAGGGGTTGGACTCGAAGATGATGAAAATGACGCTTTGCGAGAACTCCTGCTGGTAGATGAAGAAGTAGCCCAGGCTGGCCATGGAACAGGCCCAGAGCACCACGCCGATCACCGCCGCCATGACTTTGGTGCGAGCCGGGAACAGCAGCATCGGCGCCAGCCAGATGGCACTCATGAAGAACGCCTGGCGGAAACCGGCGAAGCCGGACGTGTCGGTCAGCTGGATCAGCAGTTGGGTGATGCCGGAGAAATACCAGAAGAACAGGAATAGCCAGAGCAGGCCCATCCAATCGAAACCCGCCGCAGATGAGTTACTGCGTTTGAACAAAGCCATTCGGTGCTCCCCACAATTCCATGATCATTGGGCGCAGGTGGCGCGCCGCCAATGAAGCCCGCCGTCGATAACAACACGGCCACAATGGCCTGGAGTATCGAGTGGCAAGTGTGAAAAGTTCGTGAGGCAGGTGTGGGATTTTTGTCCGTCTAGCCGCAGTCGCGGCCTTGCGGCGGGGGCGCCGTCGGACAGCCAGCGCAGGCCGGGCCTGCGTCCAGGGGCGAGTTCAGCTCGCGGAGGGGAGGTGCAGCTCGGCGACAGGGCCTTGAGCCTGGGCCTGTAACATCCGGCGCAGTTGTGCGACCTCTTGTTGCAATTGATCGCGTTGCTCCCTGAGCTGACGCAATTCGTCGCGACGAATGGTCACATACAGGGTTTGTGCTGGTCGTGCCGGTTGTACTGTGCCCATTGCTTCACCTCGCAAATGGCGTGCCTCAACTATGCTTTGCTCTGCCCATGCCGGGCGTGGAGCGCTGTCGCAGGCGGCGATTTTATTTCTTTTTCGGGCAATGGGAACTTTTTTATTTTTCGAGGTCGCCGTGTCTTGCTGTGGTTTTCTGTCGCTATTGCCTCAGGCTCTGCGAAACTTCGCCCCGGGTGCCTGGACTAATCTTCACTCGTTGCCCGCCCGCCGGGGCGGGGATCAGGTTCGGCCAGGTCGGGTTGAGCACAGGTGGCCGCAAAAACTGCGCTTATGGCTGAAGATTGCGCTGTCTTGGAGCGTCTTGCCTTGTATAGTTGCGCCCCTTGAAGTGGGTACCGGCTCATTGGGCCATCTATTTTTGATCTGAATTTTTTGCAGTAGGAGCATCAGCACATGCAACTGGGGATTATTGGACTGGGCCGCATGGGCGGTAACATTGCACGGCGCTTGATGCTCAATGGGCACCAAACCGTAGTCTTTGACCGCAACACCGAGTTCGTCAGCACCCTGGCCGCCGAAGGCGCCAAGGGCGTCGCCGATCTGCCGGCCCTGGTGGCCGGCCTGGAAAAACCCCGCGCAGTCTGGGTCATGCTGCCCGCCGGCGCACCCACCGAGGACACCATCGACACCCTCAGCCAGTTGCTGGAACCGGGTGACGTCATCATCGACGGCGGCAACACCTACTATAAGGACGACATCCGTCGCGCCCGCGATCTGGCGCAAAAGGGCCTGAAGTACATCGACGTCGGCACCTCCGGCGGCGTCTGGGGCCTGGAGCGCGGCTACTGCATGATGATCGGCGGCGACGCCGATGAGGTGCTGCGCCTGGATCCGCTGTTCGCGGCCCTGGCCCCGGGCCTGGGTTCGATTCCACGGACCAAGGATCGGGTCGCCGATGATGACCGTGCCGAGCGCGGCTACATCCATGCCGGTCCCGCCGGTGCCGGACACTTCGTCAAGATGATCCACAACGGCATCGAGTACGGGATGATGCAGGCCTTCGCCGAGGGCTTCGACATTCTCAAGACCAAGTCGTCGGAGATCCTGCCGGAAGATCAGCGTTTTGACCTGAATGTGGCGGACATCGCCGAAGTCTGGCGTCGCGGCAGCGTGGTGTCGTCCTGGCTCCTGGACCTGACCGCCGATGCCCTGGCCGGCGATCCGAAGCTCGAGGGCTTTTCCGGTTCCGTGGCCGACAGCGGCGAAGGGCGCTGGACCATCGAAGCGGCCATGGAGCAGGCGGTGCCGGTGCCGGTCTTGTCCAACTCGCTGTTCTCCCGCTACCGCTCCCGCGGCCAGGGCACCTACGGCGACAAACTGCTCTCGGCCATGCGCTTCGGCTTTGGCGGCCATGTGGAGAGCGGGAAGAAATGACCGCTACGCGAAAGAAGTCCAAGGCGTTGCCGGCGCCGCCGACCACGCTGTTCCTGTTCGGTGCCCGGGGCGATCTGGTCAAGCGCCTGCTGACCCCGGCGCTGTACAACCTGAGCCGCGACGGCTTGCTGGATGAGGGACTGCGGATTGTCGGCGTCGACCACAACGCGGTGAGCGACGCCGAGTTCGCCACGCTGCTGGAAGACTTCCTTCGCGATGAAGTGCTGAGCAAACAAGGCCAGGGGGCGTCCGTGGACGCCGCCGTCTGGGCCCGCCTGACCCGGGGCATCAGCTATGTCCAGGGCGACTTCCTCGACGACAGCACCTATGTCGAGCTGGCCGCTCGGATTGCCGCCAGCGGCACTGGCAACGCGGTGTTCTACCTGGCCACCGCGCCGCGCTTCTTCAGTGAAGTGGTGCAGCGGCTGGGGGCGGCGGGGCTGCTGGAGGAGCGCGAGGATGGCTTTCGCCGGGTGGTGATCGAGAAGCCCTTCGGCTCCGACCTGCAGACCGCCGAAGCCCTCAACGCCTGCCTGCTCAAGGTCATGAGCGAGAAGCAGATCTATCGCATCGACCATTACCTGGGCAAGGAAACCGTGCAGAACATCCTGGTCAGCCGGTTCTCCAACAGCCTGTTCGAAGCGTTTTGGAACAATCATTACATCGACCACGTGCAGATCACCGCGGCGGAAACCGTCGGGGTCGAAACCCGTGGCAGCTTTTATGAACACACCGGCGCCCTGCGGGACATGGTGCCCAATCACCTGTTCCAGCTGTTGGCGATGGTGGCGATGGAACCCCCGGCAGCCTTTGGCGCCGACGCGGTGCGTGGCGAGAAGGCCAAGGTGGTGGGGGCGATCCGCCCCTGGTCCCTGGAAGAAGCCCGGGCCAACTCGGTGCGCGGTCAGTACGGTGCCGGCTTGGCAGGCGCCAAGCCGCTGCCGGGCTATCGCGACGAGGCCAATGTGGCGCCGGACAGCAATACCGAAACCTACGTCGCGCTGAAGGTGATGATCGACAACTGGCGCTGGGTCGGGGTGCCGTTCTACCTGCGCACCGGCAAGCGCATGAGCGTGCGCGACACCGAGATCGTCATCTGCTTCAAGCCGGCGCCCTATGCGCAATTCCGTGACACCGAGGTCGAGCGTCTGTCGCCGACCTACCTGCGGATCCAGATCCAGCCCAATGAAGGCATGTGGTTCGACCTGCTGGCGAAAAAGCCCGGGCCGAGCCTGGACATGGCCAATATCGAGCTGGGCTTTGCCTACCGCGATTTCTTCGAAATGCAGCCGTCCACCGGCTACGAGACGCTGATCTATGACTGCCTGATCGGCGACCAGACGCTGTTTCAGCGCGCCGACAACATCGAGAACGGCTGGCGTGCGGTGCAGCCCTTTCTCGATGCCTGGAAGCAGGACGCCGGGGTCCAGCCTTATCCCGCCGGCACCGATGGCCCGGCGGCTGGCGACGAGCTGCTGGCGCGGGACGGCCGGGTCTGGCACGCCCTCGGATGACGGTCTCCCAGGTGCCGTCGATCCAGTTCCTGCTCAGTGACATGGACGGCACGCTGCTGCGGCCCGACCACAGCATCAGCCCCCGCACCCTCGACGCCGTTCGCGCCCTGCGCGAGTCCGGGGTGGCTTTCAGTCTGGCCACCGGCCGACCGCCGCGGGCCATGCAGCAGCAGATCGAGGCCCTGGGCGTGGACCTGCCGACGGCAGGGTTCAACGGTGGCAGCATCGTCGGTCCCGATGGCCGCTTTCTGGTTCGTCATCATGTTCCGGTGCCGGCCGCGGTAACCGCCTTGCTGCTGCTCGAGCCCTGGCCGCAGATCGAAACCTGGGTCTTTGCCGACAACCAGTGGCTGCTGCGCCACCTCGATGGCGACCTCATGCCCCTGGAGCGCCAGGCGCTGGGCTATGGGCCGAAAGTGGTGGACAGTTTCGAGGAGTACCTGCCGCGCATCGACAAGATCGTTGCCGCCAGTCGCGACCATCGGTTGCTGGTGGAACTGGAGTCCCGCTTGCACGCAAGCACCGCGGGTCAGGCCCAGGCGTCCCGTTCGCAACCCAGGTTCCTGGATGTCACCGCCCTGCAGGCGGACAAGGGCCAGGCCCTGATCACCCTGGCCGAGTACCTGGGCGTGCCGCTGCAGCACACGGCGGCGCTGGGCGATGGTGGCAACGATTCGGCGATGTTCCAGCGTGCCGGCCTGTCGATTGCCATGGGCCAGGCGCCGGAGCAGGTCAAGCGCCAGGCTGATGTGATCACCGGCAGCAACCTGGAAGACCGCGCCGCCGAGGCCATCGAGCGCTACATCCTCATGCGCTGAGGGCCATGGCCGGGCGTTGCGCCGGGCCACGGGCCTGCAGCTGTCGATTCAGGTGCGCCGCAACATGCAGGCCGCGCCTACAGCCAGTAGCTCACCGCGTACCAGCCCAGCAGGCCCATGACCACGGTGTAGGGCAGGGCCATCCACACCATGCGGCCGTAGGACAGGCGCACCAGCGGCGCAATCGCCGACGTCAGCAGGAACAGGAACGCCGCCTGGCCGTTGGGCGTGGCTACGCTGGGCAGGTTGGTGCCGGTGTTGATGGCGATCGCCAGGGTTTCGAAGTGCTCCCGGCTCATCTGTCCGGCGACAAAGGCGCGTTTCACTTCGGTGATGTAGATGGTGGCGACGAACACGTTGTCGCTGATGGCCGACAGCAGGCCATTGGCGATGAACAGCATGCCCGGTTGCTGCTCCTGCGGCAGCGCCAGCACCCACTGGATCAGCGGCACGAACAGTTGCTGCTGGTGAATCACCGCGACCACGGCAAAGAACACCACCAGCAGGGCGGTGAAGGGCATGGCGTCCTTGAAGGCGTTGCCCAGCCGGTGCTCATCGGTAATCCCGGTGAAGGCGGTGATCAGCACGATCACCAGCAGCCCGATCAGGCCGACCTCGGCCACGTGCAGGGCCAGGCCGACAATCAGGATCAAGGCCGCCAGCCCTTGCACCAGCAGCGCCGCACGCTGGCGCGAGGTGCGCTGGGCATCGTCCTCGGCAGCGTAGTTGGCCAGTACCCGACGCACGTTGTCCGGCAGCAGGGTGCCGTAACCGAACCAGCGCAGTTTCTCCAGCAGCACGCAGGTCACCAGCCCCGCCGCCAGCACTGGCATTGAAACCGGCGCCACCTTGCTCAGGAACTCGGCGAAGTGCCAGCCCATTTCATGGCCGATCAACAGGTTCTGTGGTTCACCCACCAGGGTGCACACGCCACCCAGGGCCGTGCCCACGGCGCCGTGCATCAACAGGCTGCGCAGAAAGGCGCGGAACTGCTGCAGGTCGTCGTGATGCAGGGTTGGCAGATGCTGGTCATCGGCAAAGGCGCTGTCCTGGCGCGGGTCATTGCCGGAGGCCACCCGGTGGTACACCGAGTAGAAGCCCACGGCGGCGCTGATGATCACCGCGGTGACGGTCAGGGCGTCGAGGAAGGCCGAGAGAAAGGCCGACAGAAAGCAGAACAGCAAGCCCAGCAGCGCTTTGGAACGCACCCCCAGCAGTAGCCGGGAGAACAGGAACAGCAGCAACTCCTTCATGAAATAGATGCCGGCCACCATGAACATCAGCAGCAGGATCACCGGGAAGTTGTGCACCAGCTCGTCGTACAGGGCCTGGGGCGTGGCCATGCCCAGCAGCAGCGCCTCCACCAACAGCAGGCCACCGGGCATCAATGGGTAGCACTTGAGGGCCATGGCCAGGGTGAAGATGAACTCGATCACCAGGCACCATCCGGCCGCGGCCGGGCTGACCCAGACGTACAGCAAGGGATTGAGCAGCAGGAAGGCGAGGATGCTGGCCTTGTACCAACGAGGGGACTGGCCGAGAAAATTGTGCGCAAACGCCTGGGCCATTGAGCCGGACATGGGCTGCTCCTTGTGTTGAGAAGCGCGCAACTTGCCGCATGGCGAATTGAGAATCAAGAATTGATGAAATCTTTTGCGACAATCTCCACGACCCAAACGACCTGCCACCAACCATTGCGGGGCAGGCTTGCCGGTGAAGGGGGCGATGGGGTTTGTGCATTGTTCAAGGGCGCCTTCGCTGGCGAGCCAGCTCCTACAGGTACAGCCGCATCTTGCTCTTGCCGTAGGAGTCGGCTTGCCGGCGAAAGGGCCGATGGGCCTTGTGCATTGTTCAAGGACGCCTTCGCTGGCGAGCCAGCTCCTACAGGCATGGCCGCATCTGTCGCTTGCCGTAGGAGCCGGCTTGCCGGCGAAGGGACCGATGGGTCTTGTGCATTGTTCAAGGGCGCCTTCGCTGGCGAGCCAGCTCCTACAGGTACGGCCGCATCTGTCGCTTGCCGTAGGAGCCGGCTTGCCGGCGAAGGGGCCTTTGAGCCTTGCGCAGTGCTCAAGGACGCCTGAGCTGGCAAGCCGGCGCGTACATGGGGCGGGGTTTAGTCGGGGCGTTTGGCGACCAGGGTCAGGATGTCGTAGCTGGCCACCAGTTCACCCAGTTGGTTGGTCACTTCCACGTCCCAGGCCACCACTCCTTGTGGCGTGCCCTGGGGGCTCTGTTTGCCCTGGTCGATCTTGCGCTTGCAGGTCAGGCGCGCCTGCAGGGTGTCGCCAATCCCCACCGGGCTGATGAAGCGCAGGGTGTCCAGGCCATAGTTGGCCAGGACCGGGCCCGGCCCCGGGGAAACGAACAGGCCGGCCGCCGCCGAAAGTACGAAGTAGCCGTGGGCAATGCGCTTGCCGAACTGCGACTCTTTGGCGGCGATCTCGTCGAAGTGCATATAGAAGTGGTCCCCCGACAGGCAGCCGAAGTTCACCAGGTCGGCCTCGGTCACGGTGCGCCGGTGGGTCAGCAGGGATTCGCCGATGCGCAGGTCCTGGAAGTGCCGGCGGAACGGGTGGACCTCGGTTTCGATGACCTTGGCGCCGCGCAGGTATTCGCCGGTCACTGCCGCCAGCATGCTCGGGGAACCCTGCACCGCGGCCCGCTGCAGGTAGTGCTTGACCGCCCGCAGGCCGCCCAGCTCTTCACCGCCGCCGGCGCGACCCGGGCCACCGTGCTTGAGTTGCGGCAGCGGCGAGCCGTGACCGGTGGATTCGCCGGCGCACTCGCGGTCCAGGACCAGCAAGCGGCCGTGCCAGCTGGCAGCCCGGGGAATGACCTGGGCGGCGATGCCCGGGTCCTTGGTCACCAGGCTGGCCACCAGGCTGCCCTTGCCGCGGGCGGCCAGTTCCAGGGCCTGGTCCAGATCGTCGTAGGCCATCAGGCTGCTGACCGGGCCAAAGGCCTCGATATCGTGGGCGCCGCCCTGGGCCAGGGGATCACGGGTCAACAACAGGGTCGGGGCAAAGAACGCGCCCTGGCTGACGTTGTCGCCCCGGGGTTCGAAGCCGTCCCGGGCGCCGAACAACAGGTCGCTGCTGTGCAGCAGGCTTTCCAGGCGCTCGGCCACATCCCGCTGTTGCGCGTGGGAGGCCAGGGCGCCCATGCGCACACCTTCCACCGATGGATCGCCGACCACCACCTTCGACAGACGCTCGCGCAAGCCCGTGGCCACGGCGTCCAACTGCTTGGCCGGAACCATGGCGCGGCGGATGGCGGTACATTTCTGTCCGGCCTTGACCGTCATTTCCCGCACCACTTCCTTGATGAACAGCTCGAATTCCGGGTCGTCCGGAGTTACGTCCGGGGCCAGGATCGCGCAGTTCAGCGAATCGGCCTCGGCGTTGAAGGGCACCGAGTGGCGGATCAGGTTGGGGTTGGCCCGCAGCGTGGCGGCGGTGACCGCCGAGCCGGTGAAGGTCACCAGGTCCTGGCCTTGCAAGCGATCCAGCAGATCGCCGGTGCCGCCGATCACCAGTTGCAGGCTGCCTTCGGGCAACAGGCCGGACTCATGCATCAGGCGCACCGCGGCCTCGGTCAGGTAGCTGGTGGCACTGGCCGGCTTGACGATGCAGGGCATGCCGGCGAGGAAGCAGGGGGCGAACTTTTCCAGCATCCCCCAGATGGGAAAGTTGAAGGCGTTGATGTGCACCGCCACGCCGCCACGGGGCACCAGGATATGGGTGCCGGCAAAACTGCCGAGCTTGCTCAGGGTCTGCGCCGGGCCTTCGTGCAGCAGGTTGCCCGAGGGCAGCTCGCGGGCGCCGAGCCCGGCATAGCTGAACAGGGTGCTGTTGCCGCCCTCGATGTCGATCCAGCTGTCGGCCCGGGTCGCGCCGCTGTGGTGGGACAGGGCGTACAGCTGTTCCTTGCGTTCACCAAGGTACAGCGCCAGGGCCTTGAGGCGCCGGGCGCGTTCCTGGAAGTCCACGGCCAGCAGGGCTCGGGCGCCGTTCACGCGGCCATGTTGCAGCGCTTCGGCGAAATCCAGGGGCTCTTCATGGGTGCGCGCCACTTCATGGCCGTCGATGGCGCTGCGCAAGGCCTGGGCCGGGTGCTGGCCGATCCAGCGGCCGCCGATAAAGCTTTGCAGGGTAGGAGACTGTGGCATGGGAGAAAGGCTCCGAAAGGTCAGTTGAGGGCCGGCGCACCGTAGCGGGCGCCGGGAGGCAACTCAGTGATGGCTGGCGCCGCCAGCGCCGATGCCGGTCATGGACCGGATGAACTGCGCCAGGTAGCGGCCGCGCTCCAGCTCGGCCCGGGGCGAGCGGTCGCTGATGGACAAGGCCCAGGCCGTGAAGAACGCCAGGCTCATGGAGAACAGCGCCGGGTTGGCGTAGGGAAACAGCGCCTGGGGGTGGTGCAGCACATTGACCCAGACCGCCGGGCTGAGGATCAGCAGGACAATCGCCGAGATCAGCCCGGCCAGGCTGCCGCCCACCGCGCCCCGGGTGGTCAGGCCTTTCCAGAACATGGAAAGAAACAGCACGGGGAAATTCACCGACGCGGCAATCGCCAGCACCAGCCCCGAGAGAAAGGCGATGTTCTGCGATTCGAACAACAGCCCCAGCAGCACCGCCAGGACGCCGATGCACAGGGTGGCGATCTTCGAGACGCGCATTTCCTGCTGGGTGCTGGCCTGGCCTTGGCGCATCACGCAGGCATACAGGTCGTGGGACACCGCCGAGGCGCCGGACAGCGCCAGCCCGGCCACCACCGCGAGGATGGTGGCGAAGGCCACGGCCGAGATGAAACCCAGGAACAGGTTGCCGCCCACCGCCTGGGCCAGGTGCACCGCGATCATGTTGGCGCCGCCGATGATCGCGCCGCTGGCGTCGCGATACGCAGGCTCGCTGCCGACCATGACGATCGCGCCGAAGCCGACCACGATCAGCAACAGATAGAAGTAGCCGATGAAACCGGTGGCATAGAGCACGCTCTTGCGCGCTTCCCGGGCGTCGCTGACGGTGAAGAAGCGCATGAGGATATGGGGCAGCCCGGCGGTGCCGAACATCATCCCCAGCCCCAGGGAAATGGCGTCCACGGGGTTCGACAACAGCCCGCCGGGGGCCATGATCGCGCTGCCTTTGGCGTGTACCTCACTGGCTCGGGCGAACAGCGCCTCGGTGCTGAAGCCAAAATGCCTGAGCACCATGAAGGCCATGAAACTGGTGCCCGAGAGCAGCATCACCGCCTTGATGATCTGCACCCAGGTGGTGGCCAGCATGCCGCCGAAGGTCACGTAGCAGACCATCAGCAGGCCCACCAGCATCACCGCGTGGAGGTAACTGAGGCCGAACAGCAGTTCGATCAGCTTGCCGGCGCCGACCATCTGTGCCACCAGGTACATCAGGGCCACGGTCAGGGTGCCGAAGGCCGAGGTCAGGCGTACCGGAGTCTGGGCCAGGCGATAGGACACCACGTCGGCGAAGGTGTAGGTGCCCAGGTTGCGCAGGCGTTCGGCGATCAGGAACAGGATGATCGGCCAGCCGGCCAGCACCCCGAGGGCGTACAGCAGGCCGTCGTAGCCGTTGAGAAACATCATCGCCGAGATGCCCAGGAAAGACGCCGCGGAGATCATGTCACCGGCAATCGCCAGGCCGTTCTGCAGGCCGCTCATGCCGCCGCCGGCGGTGTAGAAATCCTTGGCCGAGCGGGTGCGCAGGGCGGCCCAGCGAGTGATCCCCAGGGTCAGCAGGACGAACACCAGGAACATGCCGATGGCGTTCCAGTTCAGCGGGCGGGCGCTGTCGTCGGCGGCCAGGGCCAGGTCCCCGGCCAGCAGGCAGGGCAGCAGGAAGGCTCCTGCAAGGCGCTTCATGACCGGCACTCGCGCTTGAGTCTGTCGTTCAGCGGGTCCAGCAGCCGGTTGCTCCGATACACATAAAGACCGGTGAGGGCAAAGGCCAGGACGATCATCGCCACGCCCACCGGCATGCCGACACTGGTGGCCCCGCCGGACAGCGAGCGGCCCAGCAGGGCGGGATTGAAGGCCACCAGCAAGACGAAGCCGTAGTAGGCCAGGAGCATGACCAGGGTCAGGGACCAGTAGAGTCGCTGCTTGCGCCGGACCAGCTGGATAAAGTCCGGGTGGCGGGTGATGCGATCTATTTCTTGCGGGCTCATGAGCTGTTCTCTCTTGTTGTTGTTCTGGGGCACGCGTAGCGACGCTTGGCTCACGGCTGGTCGAAGTCCAGGACCACCGTGTCGCTGAGGGGAAAGGACTGGCAGGAGAGCACGTAACCGGCCGCCACTTCGTAGTCTTCCAGGGCGTGGTTGCTGTCCATTTCCACCTCGCCTTCGATGACCTTGCACTTGCAGGTGGAGCAGACCCCGGCCTTGCACGAATACGGCAGCTCGGCGCCCTGGGCGTTGCCGGCATCCAGCAGGCTCTGGCTGTTGCGCGGCAGGTCGAAGGCCAGGGCCCGGCCATCGCTGATCACGGTGACCCGGCTGACTTGCGGGTCGAGGGCGCGGGCGGCCTCCCGGGCCTGGCGCTTGTGCTGGTCGCCGGCGGCATGGAACAGCTCGAAGTGGATGCGCTCGGCGCTCATCCCGGCGGCCTTGAGGCTGTCGCGCACGGTTTCGGTCATGGCCTGGGGGCCGCAGATGAAGGCCGCGTCCAGTTGCCCGACATCGACCCAGCGGGAAAACAGCTGCCGGCATTTGTCCTGGTTGATGCGGCCGTTGTAGAGGTCGATGTCCTGCTGTTCGCGACTGAACACGAACACCAGGTTCAGGCGCTGCAGATAGCGGTTCTTCAAGTCCTCCAGCTGTTCGCGAAACAGCGCCGAGGCGCTGGAACGGTTGCCGTAGAGCAGGGTGATGCGACTCAGCGGCTCGCCCTCAAGGGTGCTCTTGATGATCGACAGGATCGGCGTGATGCCGCTGCCCGCGGCCACCGCCAGGTAGTGGCCGCGACGGCTCGGCTCCAGATCGACATGGAAGCGGCCGGCCGGAGGCATGACCTCCAGCGACTGGCCGGGCTTGAGCCGTTCGTTGGCGAAGGCCGAAAAGCGTCCGCCGCTGACGCGTTTCACCGCGATGCGCAGCTCGTCGTCATTCACCCCGCTGCAGATGGAGTAGGAGCGGCGGACTTCCTCGCCTTCCAGTTCGGTGCGCAGCACCAGATGCTGGCCCTGGGTGAAGTGGAACTGCGCTTGCAGGTGCGGGGGAATCTCGAAGGCGATGGACACCGCGTCGCGGGTTTCGCTGCGTACATCCTTGATGGTCAAGCGGTGGAACTGGCTCATGCTGATTCTCCTCTGAGGCGCGGGCGGCTCAGATGCACTTGAAATAGTCGAAGGGTTCCAGGCAGTCGCGGCAGCGGTACAAGGCCTTGCAGGCAGTGGAGCCGAACTCGCTGAGGCGCTCGCTGTGGGCGCTGCCGCATTGCGGGCAGAGCACCTGGGGCGCGTCCCCCAGCAGGCTGCGCTTGCTGCTGCCCGAGGGCGGCGCGATGCCGTAGGCCCGCAGGCGCTGGCGACCGCGCTCGGTGATCCAGTCGGTGGTCCAGGCCGGGGTCAGTTGGCGCACCAGGCGCGGGGCCTTGAAGCCGGCCTGTTCCAGGGCCTGGCGAATGTCGTGCTCGATCACCTCGGTGGCCGGGCAGCCGGAGTAGGTGGGAGTGAGCGCCACCTGCAGATGGCCGGCCTGCCAGTCCAGGTCGCGGACGATGCCCAGGTCGAGCACGCTGACCACCGGCACTTCCGGGTCCATGACCTGATCCAGGGTGCTCCAGGCCAGGTCCAGGTCGCCCTGTTGCAGGTCCCTTGCGCCCTGGTCGCTGCCGATCAGTTCACCAGACCGCATCGGGGTAGGCCCTCGGCAGGAATTGCATCTCGGCCAGCAGTGGGCCCAGGTGCTCGGTGTGCAGGCCCCGGCGTGCATCCAGGTAGAAATGGCTCGGCGCCTCGGGCACGGGCAGGGTGGCCCGGGCGAAGAGGCTTTCGACACTGGCGCGCCAGGCCTCGGCCACCTGGGCCGGATCGGCCCACAGGCCAGCCCGGTGCAGCTCGATTTCCGTGGCGTGCTGCTCGACCAGCTCGCCGGTGAAGCGCCACAGCCGCGGGAGCGCCTGGAGCATGCGCTGGTGGCTTTCCTCGGTGCCGTCGCCCAGGCGCTCGACCCATTCGCTGGAGCGCCGCAGGTGATAGGTGACCTCCTTGAGGGCCTTGGCGGCGATTCCGGCCATCCGCTCATCCGCCGACTGGCTCAGGCCCTTGAGGGTTTCCAGGTGCCAGGCGTCGTAGAAGAACTGCTTGAGCAGGGTCACCGCGAAATCGCCATTGGGCTGCTCCACCAGCAGCAGATTGCGGTAGGCCCGCTCGTCCCGGCGGAACGCCAGGTGATCGGCGTCGCGGCCATCGGCCAGTAGTTCGGCGGCGTAGTCCAGCCAGTTGCGGGCCTGGCCCACCAGATCGAGGCCGACGTTCATCAGCGCCAGCTCTTCTTCCAGGGCCGGGGCCCGGCCGCACCATTCGCACAGGCGCTGGCCCTGGATCAGGGCGCTGTCGCCGAGGCGCAGCAGGGGGTTGATCAGATCGTTTGCAGGGTTCATGGCTGGCCTCACATATGTCCGACTTCAGGGGGCAGCTGATAGAAGCTGGCGTGGCGGTAGACCTTGTCGTCGGCGGGGTCGAACAGCGGATCCTTGTCATCCGGGGAGGAGGCGACGATCTGCGCCGAGGGCACCACCCACAGGCTCACGCCTTCGCTGCGCCGGGTGTAGAGGTCCCGGGCGTTGGTCATGGCCATGGCGGCGTCGGCGGCGTGCACGCTGCCGACATGCTTGTGATTGAGACCGTGCTTGCTGCGCACGAAGACTTCGTAAAGGGTCCATTCAGACATGGCATTGACTCCGGATCAGGCTGGGCGCGCTCAGGCGGCGTTCTTGTTGGCTTTCTTCTGGGCATGGGCCACGGCGGCGGCCCGCACCCAGGCGCCGTCGTCGATGGCTTTGCGGCGGGTTTCCAGGCGCTCCTGGTTGCATGGGCCATTGCCCTTGAGCACCTCGTAGAATTCCTGCCACTGGATCTGGCCGAAGTCGTAGTGGCCGCGCTCGGCGTTCCACTTCAGCTCCGGGTCGGGGCAGGTACAGCCCAGCAGCTCCAGCTGCGGGATGGTCTGGTCGATGAAGCGCTGGCGCAGTTCGTCGTTGCTCTGGCGCTTGATCTTCCAGGCCATGGACTGGGCGCTGTTAGGGGAGTGTTCGTCGCTGGGGCCGAACATCATCAGGGCCGGCCACCATAGGCGGTCGATGGCATCCTGGACCATGTCCCTCTGCGCCTGGTTGCCCTCGCGCATCATGGTCAGGAGGATTTCGTAGCCCTGGCGCTGGTGAAAGCTCTCTTCCTTGCAGATGCGCACCATGGCCCGGGCATAGGGGCCGTAGGAGGTGCGCTGCAGCACCACCTGGTTGACGATGGCGGCACCGTCCACCAGCCAGCCCACCGCACCCATGTCGGCCCAGTTCAGGGTCGGGTAGTTGAAGATGCTCGAGTACTTGGCGCGGCCGCTGTGGAGCTTGGCGATTTCCTCGTCGCGGTCGGCGCCCAGGGTTTCCATGGCGCTGTACAGGTACAGGCCGTGGCCGGCTTCGTCCTGGATCTTGGCCATCAGTTGCAGCTTGCGCTTGAGGGTCGGGGCGCGGGTCACCCAGTTGCCTTCGGGCAGCATGCCGACGATTTCCGAGTGGGCGTGCTGGGAGATCTGCCGGATCAGCGTCTGGCGGTAGGCATCGGGCATCCAGTTCTTGGCCTCGATCTTGATCTCGCTATCGATTTTTTCCTGGAAGGTGCGTTCCTGCTCGGACATTTCTGCCAGCGGCGTGATGCGCTTGACCCCCGTGTCTACCAGCTGTGCGTACATGCAGTGTCTCCCGGGTTGAAGGTGTGGGTGAGGCTGTGATGTTTATATGTGATACACAAATAAATATCAAACACAAAATAACGTGTCATGTTTGGTTTGTGTATCGCTTTGCCGGCACGCTGTTTCTCCGGGCAAAAAAAAAGCCCCGTCATCACGGGGCAGAGGGTATGGCTAATCGCTACTTGCGCTTGTCGAGCACTCGGCAGGCCTTGCCTTCGGAACGCTTCAGGCTGAACGGTGGCTGCAAAACGATACGCGAGCTGATGCCGATATGGTTCTTTATGTGGCGACTCAGTTCGCTGCAGATGGTCCGTTGTTGCTGGTCCCCAGGTGCTGGTGCTCGCTCTTGAGCTCGACGTGGATGTCGACGCTGTCGAGATTGCCGTGGCGGTACAGGTGGATCTCATAGCAGGGCGCCAGGTGCTCGGCCTTGAGCACCAGCTCCTCGACCTGGGTGGGGAACACGTTGACCCCGCGAATGATCAGCATGTCGTCGCTGCGCCCGGTGATCTTGTCGATGCGCCGCATGGGGCGTGCGGTTCCCGGTAGCAGGCGGGTCAGGTCGCGGGTGCGGTAGCGGATCATCGGCAGCGCCTCCTTGGTCAGGGAGGTGAGCACCAGTTCGCCCATTTCCCCATCGGGCAGCACCTGGCCGGTCAGCGGATCGATGATCTCTGGATAGAAGTGGTCTTCCCACAGGGTCGGTCCGTCGCGGGTTTCGGCGCATTCCATGGCCACCCCGGGGCCAATGATTTCCGACAGTCCGTAGATGTCCAGGGCGCTGATGCCCAGGCGCCGCTCGATGGCGCCGCGCAGTTCATCGGTCCAGGGCTCGGCGCCGAAGATGCCCAGGCGCAGCGCCAGTTGCTGCGGGTCCAGGCCCTGGCGTTCGATCTCGTCGGCGATGTTGAGCATGTAGGAGGGCGTGACCATGATGATGTCCGGCTGGAAATCCTTGATCAGTTGCACCTGCTTTTCGGTCTGGCCGCCGGACATGGGGATCACCGTACAGCCCAGGCGTTCGGCGCCGTAGTGCGCTCCCAGGCCGCCAGTGAACAGGCCGTAGCCGTAGGAAATATGCACCTTGTCCCCCGGCCGGCCGCCGGCGGCGCGGATCGAGCGCGCCACTACCTGGGCCCAGGTGTCGATGTCGTTGCGGGTGTAGCCGACCACCGTGGGCTTGCCGGTGGTGCCACTGGAGGCGTGCAGGCGCACCACCTCGTGCATCGGCACCGCGAACATGCCGTAGGGATAGTGGTCCCGCAGGTCGGACTTGGTGGTGAAGGGCAGTTGCGCCAGGTCTTCCAGGCGGCGGATGTCCTGGGGGTGCACGCCCTGGGCGTCGAAGCGCTGGCGATACAGGGGCACCCGCTCGTAGGCATGGTTGAGGCTCCAGCGCAGGCGCTCCAGTTGATGCTGGCGCAACTGGTCGATGCTGGCGGTTTCCATCGGGTCCAGCAGGGGGGCGGGCACGGTTCGGGCAATCGGCATGTTCATGGTTTCACTCGAATTGTTGTTGTCTTGTCACGCGCCGGTAGGCGGGTTCTGAGTGCATGCAGGGATGAAGTCCTGAAGTAGTTACAGCCTCTCGATGATCAGGGCAATGCCTTGGCCGACCCCGATGCACATGGTGCACAGGGCATAACGTCCCTGACGCTGCTCCAGTTCGTGCAGGGCGGTGGTCACCAGCCGCGCGCCGCTCATGCCCAGGGGATGCCCCAGGGCAATGGCGCCGCCGTTGGGGTTGACCCGCGGATCGTCGTCCGCCAGCCCCAGTTCGCGCAGCACCGCCAGGGCCTGGGCGGCAAAGGCCTCGTTGAGCTCGATGACGTCCAGGTCCGCCAGGCTGAGCTGGGCCAGGTCCAGCACCTTGCGACAGGCTGGCACCGGGCCGATGCCCATGATCCTGGGCTCGACCCCGGCGGTGGCCATCGCCACCACCCGGCCCCGGGGCCGCAGGTCATGGCGCTGGGCCAGGGCCGGACTGGCCAGCAGCAGGGCGCAGGCGCCGTCGTTGAGTCCCGAGGCGTTGCCGGCAGTGACGCTGCCATCACGGCGGAAGGGCGTCGGCAGTTTCTGCAACTGCTCCAGGGTGGTTGCGGCCCGCGGGTGCTCATCCACGGCGATCTCCAACGGCGGGCCTTTGCGCTGGGCAATGCTCACCGTGACGATCTCCCGGGCCAGGCGGCCACTGGCCTGGGCCGCGCAGGCCCGCAGCTGGCTGCGCAGGGCGAAGGCGTCCTGGTCGGCGCGGGAGATGTTGAACTGCTCGGCGACGTTCTCGGCGGTTTCGGCCATCGAATCGATGCCGTACTGCTGCTGCATCAAGGGGTTGACGAAACGCCAGCCCAGGGTGGTGTCGTACAGCTCGGCCTGGCGCGAGAAGGCGCTTTCGGCCTTGGCCAGCACCAGCGGCGCCCGGGACATGGACTCTACGCCGCCGGCCAGGACCAGCCCGGCCTCGCCACTGCGAATCGCGCGGGCGGCGCTGCCCACGGCGTCCAGCCCGGAGCCGCACAGCCGATTGAGGGTGACCGCCGATACGCCGGTGGGCAGCCCGGCCAGCAGCGCCGACATGCGGGCCACGTTGCGGTTGTCTTCGCCGGCCTGGTTGGCGCAGCCGTAGATCAGGTCGTCAACCTCGCTCCAGTCGACCTGCGGATGGCGGCGCAGCAATTCACGCAGGGGGATCGCCCCCAGGTCATCGGCGCGCACGCTGCTCAGCGCTCCGGCGTAGCGCCCGATCGGGGTTCGGACGGCATCGATGATCAGTGCGTCATTCATGGTCTGTCTCCTGTGTCAGCACTGGGCCGCGCACTTTGTAGGATTTGCCTTGAAACAGGGCAATCAGCTGTCCCTGCTGGTTTTCGATACGAACCGCATAGTGCCCTGTGCGCCCCCGGCGGTTCTGTTCATGGCAGTCGGCGGTCAGGGCGTCGCCCTGATGCGCCGGCGCGATGTATTCGATGCTGCAGCCCATGGCCACCGTGGCTTGGTCATAGCTGTTGCAGGCCATGGCGAATGCCGAGTCGGCGAGGGCGAAGAGCACGCCGCCGTGGCAGGTGCCGTGGCCCTGGAGCATGTCCTGGGTCACGGTCATGCCCAGCCGGGCCGCGCCGGGGGCCACCGAGAGCAGGCGCATGCCCATTGCGTTGCTGGCCCGGTCGCGTTCGAAAAGACGCTGGGCGCAGCGTCGAGCCAGTTCCATGGCGTCATGCTCAGTCATGAAACCCCCTCCCTTCAGCCGCGTAGCGCCGCAGCAGAAGGGAAGGCCGGTAGCGCTCCTCGCCATAGGCGCCCTGGAGGTTTTCCAGCACCTTGAGCAGAGGTTCCAGGCCCAGCCGGTCGGCCCAGGCCAGAGGGCCCTGGGGGTAGTTGACCCCGCTGCGCATGGCCAGATCGATATCCGCCGCCGAGGCCACGCCCTGCAACACGGCATCGGCGGCTTCGTTGGCGAGCATGGCCACGGTGCGCAATACGGCCAGGGCCGGTGTGTCGCTGAGTCGGCTGACCTGCAGTCCGGCTCGTTGCAGCAAGGCGACGGCCTGGTCCAGGGCCTTGGGGGCGATCGCGCCAGAGCAACTGACGGCCAGGCGGCTGGCTTGGCGATAGTCCAGCGCCAGGTCCAACAGCACCAGGTTGTTGCCCAGGCCTTCGTCCCGGGCCCGTTGGCCGGCCGGGCGACCGTCGCTCGGCGCGAGGATCGCCTCGCCGACCCGCAGCAGGCCGCGACCGTCGCGGCGGATCACCCGGACGCCCTGGTTCTCCAGGCGCTGGACCAGGGGCGCGGCCCAGCCAAGGTCGCCCTCGAGCACGCAGTGCTCGATGACGGCGTCGCTGGTCAACCCGGCCGCGGCCGGGCGTGGCGCACCGTCGGCGTAGGCGTAGAAGCCCTGGCCGCTCTTGCGCCCCAGGTAGCCGGCGTCCACCAGTTCCTTCTGGATCAGTGAAGGCTGGTAGCGCGGGTCACCGTAATAGGCTGCGTGCACCGAGCAGGTCACCGCGTAGTTGATGTCCTGACCGATCAGGTCGGTGAGTTCGAAGGCGCCCATGGCGAAGCCGCCGGCCTCGCGCAGCAGCGCGTCGAGGGTGGCGCAGTCCGCGGCCCCTTCCTGCAGCAGGCGCAGGCTTTCGCCATAGAAGGGCCGGGCCACGCGATTGACGATAAAGCCCGGGGTCGAGCGGCTATGCACCGGATGCTTGCCCCAGCGACTCATGGTCTGGTACAGGCGGTCCGCCAGGACCGGGTCGCTGGCCAGCCCGCGCACCACCTCCACCAGGGCCATCACCGGCGCGGGGTTGAAGAAGTGCAGCCCCAGCAGGCGCCGTGGGTGTTGCAGGCCGGCGGCAATCGCGGTGATCGACAAGGAAGAGGTATTGCTGGCAAGGATGCAGTCGGCGCGACACAGGGCTTCCAGCTCGGCGAACAGTTGCTGTTTGGCCGGCAGCTGCTCGGCGATGGCTTCGATGATCAGGTCGCTGTCCGCCAGTTGCTCCAGGCTCTGCGCCGCTTGCAGGCGGCGGACGTCCTCCAGGGCGCTCTGTTCAAGCTTGCCTTTGAGTACCCGCTGGCCGAGCCGCTGGTCGATCGCGGCAATGGCCTGGGCCGCCGCTTCCGGCCGCTGGTCCAGCAGCAGCACCGGATGCCCGGCCTGGGCCGCGACCTGGGCGATGCCGGCCCCCATGGCTCCGGCGCCGACCACGGCAATGCGTGCGTTATGGCTGAGTGGGCCCATGTTCAGCACCCCTTGAAGACGGGGCTGCGTTTTTCCATGAAGGCGCTGACGCCCTCGCGGTAGTCTTCGCTGCGGCCCGCCAGGCGCTGCAGGTCGCGCTCCAGGTCCAACTGCTGGTCGAAGCTGTTGTGCAGGCTGGCATTCAGGCTGCGCTTGATCAGGGCCAGGCCGTAGGTGGGCTGGCTGGCCAGGTGGCGGGCCAGGCGCAGGGCTTCGTCCCGCAGCGCGTCGTCGTCCACGCATCGGTGGATCAGCCCCCATTGTTCGGCCTGTTCGGCGCTCAGGCGATTGCCCAGCAGGGCCAGGGACTTGGCCCGGGCCATGCCCACCAGCCGGGGCAGCAGCCAGGTGCCGCCGGAATCGGGAATCAGCCCGAGCTTGCAGAACGCCTGGATAAAGCTCGCGGAGCGCGCCGCCAGCACCAGATCGCAAGCCAGGGGCAGGTTGGCCCCGGCGCCGGCGGCCACGCCGTTGACCGCGCAGATCACCGGCAGTGGCAGGTCGCGCAGCTCGCGTATCAGCGGGTTGTAGAACGCTTCGATGGATTGCCCCAGGTCCGGCGGCGCCTCGCCGGGGGCGACGTTACGCTCGCCCAGGTCCTGCCCGGCGCAGAAGCCGCGGCCTTCGCCGGTGAGCAGCAACACCCGCACCTCGGGGTTGTTGCGCACCAGCTTGAGGGCGCTGCGCAGCTCGCCGTGCATCTGCGCAGTGAAGCTGTTGAGCTGTTCGGGACGGTTGAGGCTGACAAGGGCGACGCCCTGGTCAATGGAGAACAAGAGGGTGGCGAAGTTCATGGTCGGGACACTCTGTGCAGGTCGAAAGGGACGGTGCGGGTTGTTCTCAGTGGCCCGAGAACTGCGCCGGGCGTTTTTCCTGGAATGCGGCGATGCCTTCCTCGCGGTCGCGGGTGCCGGCCAGCACGGTAAAGGCATGGCGTTCCAGGCGCAGGCCGCTGGCCAGGTCGGTGTCCATGGCCTTGAGCAGTGCTTCCTTGGCCAGGCGCAGCGCCAGTGGCGCCTTGCCGGCGATCAGGCGGGCCAGTTGCAGGGCGCGCTCGACCACCAGCTCCGGCTGGGTGACTTCGCTCACCAGGCCGGCGCGCAGGGCATGCCGGGCATCTATGGCTTCGCCCGTGAGCACCATCTGCATGGCCAGGGACTTGCCGACGGTGCGCGGCAGGCGCTGGGTGCCGCCGGCGCCGGGCATGATCCCGAGGTTGATTTCCGGTTGGCCGAAGCGCGCGTCCTCGCCCGCGATGATGATGTCGGCGTGCATGGCCAGCTCGCAGCCGCCACCGAGAGCGAAGCCGTTGACCGCGGCAATCAGCGGTTTGCTGAAGCGGCGGATCTGTTCCCAGCTGGACTGGCGCGGATCGTTGAGGATGCCGGTCAGGTCGCGTTCGGCCATTTCCTTGAGGTCGGCACCGGCGGCGAACGCCTTGCGGTTGCCGGTCAGGACCACGACCTGGGTGTGCGGGTCGGCCTCGGCTTCTGCCAGGGCTTGCGCCAGCTCCGCCAGCAGGGCGGTGGTCAGGGCGTTGAGGGCTTGCGGACGTTGCAGGGTGATCAGGCGAACACCGCCGCCCAGGGTTTCGACTGCAAGGTGTTGAGGCATGGTGAACCTCCTCGGGAGGTTGCGGCCGGTTGCCGGCTCGATTGTTGGATCGGCTGGGGAGCCGGTTTTGGCCGAGTATATCGTAAATGTGATACATAAAATCAATAGTGATTAGATTTAATGTGTCTCATTGTTTTCCGAGGATGGGGTGTGATTGGGCAGAAGGGCTGGCTTGATCAGGCGATGGATGAAGGCTGCGCTGTTATCCGTATGTAGCGTGCTGGCCAGCCACGGCTTCTTGTGTGCTGAGAATGATCTGATACAGAATGCCGGCGCTGTTGGTTTGTAATGGGCTTGATCGCGTCGCGCTGTTGCGCTGCCGCATTCGCCGGCAAGCCGGCTCCTACAACGATGGTCTTTGAGTGTTTGGCGGGGGGAGAGCATGACGTGTTACAGCCTCGATGGATTGACTCCAGTGGTCGATCCCAGTGCTTATGTACACCCTTCGGCGGTGCTGATCGGTGATGTGATCGTCGGTCCGCACTGTTATGTCGGTCCGCTGGCCAGCCTGCGGGGGGACTTCGGGCGGATCATCCTCGAAGAGGGCGCCAACCTGCAGGACACCTGTGTCATGCACGGCTTTCCCGAGAGCGATACGGTGGTCGAGCGCAACGGCCATATCGGCCATGGCGCGGTGCTGCATGGCTGCCGGATCGGTGCCGATGCGCTGGTGGGCATGAACGCGGTGGTGATGGACAACGCGGTTATCGCGGCGCGATCTTTCGTTTCGGCGGCGGCTTTCGTCAAGGCCGGCTTTGTCTGTGAGCCGCAGTCGCTGGTGATGGGCGCGCCGGCTCGGGTCACGCGGACCTTGAGTGATCAGGAGGTGGCCTGGAAACAGGCCGGCACCCGTGA